>NZ_JPII01000017.1:0-544540 GCF_000832025.1 Shewanella sp. cp20
CTATTCATTAAATCAGTCGCGAGTCGTGCCTCTTATGGGGCCTGACCAAAGATAAAGAGTTGAGATGAGTTTTACGCAAAAATTAGATGCGCGGCTTAAGCAGGCCGAGCTGCCCGCGAGTCAGTGTCTGTTTTCCGGCGCCGTCGATGACAGTGGCCTTGATTGTGACACCTTAGTCGTGCTGGCCCATGGGGCAGGCGCCAACATGGCACACGATTTCATGGCGCAGATGGCCGAGCGTCTCGCAGGCCAGGGGCTTGGGGTGATCCGCTTTAATTTTCCCTACATGCGCAACAACGCCATCGATGGCAAGCGCAGGCCGCCGGACAGGGCGCCTAAGCTGATTAAGGATTTTAGCCTGCTGATAGAGACGGTGCGTGAGGTTTACCAGCCCAAGCGTTTGATTGTGATGGGTAAGTCCATGGGCGGACGCATGGCGGCGATGCTCGGTGCCGAGCAAGCGCTCGATGGCGTGATCTGCCTTGGTTATCCCTTCGTGCCGCCTAAAGGGGGCGAGCCCAGACTCGAGCCTATCGGTGAGTGTCGGGCGCCGCTGCTGGTGATACAGGGCGAGCGTGATAAGTTTGGCGCCAAGGGCCAGGTCGAACCTTGGCTTGCACCTTTTAACGCCAAACTCGAGTGGTTAACCGATGGGGATCATAGTTTTCTGCCAAGAAAGTCGTCAGGCACGACCCAAAGCGCTAATCTGGATCGGGCAGTCTCACATAGTATTCAATTTATTAGGGGGTTAGATGCGTAAAGGTTTTCTATTGCTGGCAGCCTTGAGTGGTTTTTTAGCCGTGGCCCTGGGCGCCTTTGGTGCCCATGGACTCAAGCAGGTGACCACGCCAGAGATGATCGACATCTTTAATCTGGGTGTCGAGTATCAGTTTTATCACACCTTTGCCCTGATCGCCGTGGCCTTTAGCGGTCACTGGCTCAAGTCTCGCCTGATCGACTGGGCGGGTTATCTGTTTCTGCTGGGCATAGTGATGTTTTCCGGCTCGCTCTATCTCTACGTGCTGGTGGGCAGCAAGTGGACAGGGCCCGTGACCCCCATGGGTGGTGTCTGCTTCCTGCTGGGCTGGTTGTTTATCGCGGTGGCCGTGTGGCGTAATCGTGTGGTGGAGCTGGACGATTAGCACCGCGAGCGGGCGTTAAGATAATCGTATTCATTTTCGAGAAAGTGTAGAATGGCGGCCCAATGATATGGGTCGCCATTTTTTATTCAGGATGTTCCGATGATAAACCTATTTTTATATTGCCGTGCCGGCTACGAGAAAGACTGCGCAGCCGAGATCCAGCAGCGAGCCGCGGAGCTGAATGTTGGCGGCTTTGTAAAGACTAATCGTAACGACGGTTACGTGATTTTTCAGTGCTTTCAGGCGGGTGATGCCGATCTCTTGGCCGAGCAGCTCGAGCTGGATTCCTTGATCTTCACCCGTCAGATGTTTGCCGCCAACGAGCTGCTAAAAGATTTGCCCGAGGGCGATCGGGTTACGCCTATCGTCGATGCCCTGGCAAAGGTGAATAAGGCGGGTGAGCTTAGGGTCGAGACGCCTGATACCAACGAGGCCAAGGAGCTGTCGACCTTCTGTCGTAAGTTTACCGTGCCCCTGAGACAGGCGCTAAAACGCAGCGGTGCCTTGCTTGAGAAGGAAAATCCCAAGCGTCCCATCATCCACGTCTGTTTCGTCGGTCCGGGCACCGCCTACGTGGGCTATTCGCTGAGCCACAACAGCTCTCCCTATTTCATGGGGATCCCAAGGCTCAAGATGGCCAGCGATGCGCCGAGCCGCTCGACCCTCAAGCTGGATGAGGCCTTCATCCACTTTATTCCCAAGTCGGAGCAGGAGCAGCGTCTACGCAGCGGCATGAACTCGGTCGATCTCGGTGCCTGTCCAGGTGGCTGGACCTATCAGCTGGTTCGCCGCGGCATGTTCGTGGCGGCGGTCGATAATGGCCCCATGGCGCAGAACCTGATGGACACAGGGCAGGTGAGACATTATCAGGCCGACGGCTTCCGTTTCGAGCCGCCGAAGAAGAATATCTACTGGCTGGTGTGCGACATGGTAGAGAAACCCTCGCGTGTGGCCGAGCTGATGGAGGCCTGGGCGATCAACGGTTGGTTTAAGGAGGCTATTTTTAACCTCAAGCTGCCGATGAAGAGCCGTTATAAAGAGGTGTCGACTATCCTGGCCACCATGCAAGAGGTGCTAAGGGAAAATGGTATCGATGATTTCCATCTGGCCTGTAAGCATCTTTATCATGATAGAGATGAGGTGACTGTGCATCTGTGGCTGCGCCCCAGCGTCGGATTTAACTTTGGTTAACAACAGAACCAATGGTTAATTTAAGAAATGTCGGTTAATTAAAGAATTTTCGGATAGAATAAAGCCCCGCGTTTGCGGGGCTTTTCTATTTCAGCAATTAGATCTCGCAGCTTGTCGATTACAGACGCTCGAGTACCGCCTGGGTGAAGTCAGAAGTACCGTGGGTACCGCCAAGGTCGCGAGTGGTGCGATCGCCTTCTTCGATCACGGCAGAGACTGCCGAGCGAATGGCTGCCGCCTTGTCAGACATGCCCAGGTATTCCAGCATCTGGATAGAAGCCAGGATAACTGAAGTCGGGTTAGCCAGGTTCTTACCTGCGATATCTGGCGCACTGCCGTGAACCGCTTCGAAGATCGCCGCGTCCTTGCCGATGTTGGCGCCTGGGGCCATGCCCAGGCCGCCTACCAGACCGGCACACAGATCCGATAGGATGTCGCCGAACAGGTTGGTGGTAACGATCACGTCGAAGTTTTCTGGGTTCATTACCAGCTTCATGCAGGTTGCGTCGACAATCATCTCTTCGGTGGTGATGTCTGGGTAACGCTGGCTGACTTCACGAGCCACCTTCAGGAACAGGCCTGAGGTCGACTTCATGATGTTGGCCTTGTGTACGATAGTCACCTTCTTACGACCCTCTTTGCGCGCTAGCTCGTAGGCGAAGGTGGTGATCTGCTCGGCACCCTGACGGGTAATGATACTGGTGGCTTCTGCCGTCGCACCGTCTTCAGAAACGGTTTGACCTAGGCCAGAGTACATACCTTCGGTGTTTTCACGTACCGTGATGATGTCGATGTTGTCATAACGTGCCTGAGTGCCTTTAAAAGACAATACAGGGCGTACGTTGGCATATAAGCTGAATTTTTTACGTAAAGTGACGTTGATTGAGGTGAAACCTTCGCCAACAGGGGTCGTTAATGGCCCTTTAAGCGTGATACGGTTCTTCTCGATCATATCCAGTGTACGTTGAGGTAGAAGTTCACCTTGTTTCTCAAGTGCGGCTAGACCAGCATCGGCAAACTCGTATTCGAAATCACATCCTGCTTTATCTAAGATCTTGATTGCTGAGTCGATTATGCTTGGGCCAATCCCATCACCCGGGATAACGGTAATAGTTCTTTTTGACATGGAGAGTCCTTCCACGGTTGGTCGTTACTGCTATTGTCTGACCATGTCGAAAGACACGGTGTTATGACTATGAATTTTTAGAATCTTTATCGGCTTTATTTTAACTACTTTTGCGCAAATTTCACAGGAATTAGTGAGCAATCTCACGTTTTTTTGTGTAGGCTAACTTGCAATAACAAAGGCTAATGACGATGATTGATCCTTAACCGTTAAAAAAGTCTACTTTAGTCTAATACCCCAGGCTACACACGTTAATGACAAGCTGCATCCGTTAATAATAAGTTAAAAATGAGGAAGACCTTGAAGCCATTACCGACCCTATCTCTCCTGTGCGCCAGTCTCTTTTCCTGCGCTACCTTTAGCGCCGATGTGACACCCGATGTCATCATGAAATTCGAATCCCTCAAGAAACCGGTGCTCTCGGCCAATGGCAGTGCCTTTGCCGTCGAAGTGAGTCCGGATCGGGGAGACAATCATGGCATGGTGAAGCGCCTAGACGGCGACCAAAGCTTTACCGTGGCGGGAGGCAGTAAGCCACTGATCAGCCACGATGGTCGCTTTGCCGCCTTCGCTATCGAACCTGCCTTGCTTGAGCAGGAGAAGGCCAGCCCTAAGGCCCGCAAGAAGCTCAAGGCCGGTTTGGCATTATTGGATACCGAGTCTGGCAAGGAGACGCGTTACGATAAGGTCAAGGAGTTCGCCTTTAACGAGGCGGGAACCCATCTCGCTATCTGGTATGAGGCCGGTGAAGAGGACGATGGTGACAAGCAGGACGAGGGCGAAACCAACGACAAAAATAGTCAGGCCAAGGCCAAAGAGAGCGAAAGCAAGCCAAAAGTCGACAAATATGACAAGGGGCGCACTCTAGAGGTGGTTAACCTCAAGGCGGGGAGCAGTGAGAAACTGGCCCATGTTACCGCCTACTATTTCGATAAGGCGGGCCGTAGCCTGGTCGCTGCCCAAAACGATATTGCCAATAATCTGCACCGGGTGCAGCGCCTGGATCTCAACAGCGGTGAGCTTGAGGTGGTTGCCGGGTTTGTGGATCAGCAAATAGGCGCGGTCTCCGCCAGTGAAGACGGCAAATATGTCGCCTTCACCTATGGTAATGCCAGCGAGGCGCCCTGGGGACGTGAATATCATCTCGCCCTGCACCAGTCGGGCAGTGACAAGCTGCATAGGGTGGCCAACACCAAGGAGTGGACCCTAAACCGTTATAGCGAACTGACGTTTTCTGAAGACAGTAAGCGACTCTTCTTCGGCCGCGTGCCCGAGGTGAGCCAGCAGCTGGAGTTACCTAAGGTGGCCAAGGCTGACGATCTCTATGATGCGGATGTGATAGCTGGCCAGCGCGAGCTGCGCGTCTGGCATGGGGACGACCCTCGCATCAAGCCAAACGAGGTAAAGCAGTACAAGAAAGCCCTTAAACAAACCTATCTGGCGGTTTTGCATCTTGGTTCTAAGCAGGTGGTACAGTTGGCAGATCAGGCGGTGCCGGATATTGAGCTTGGCCAGCAGCAACGCTTCATGCTCGCCAGCACAGATGTGCCTTACCTTAAGATGATCACCTGGGCCGGTTTCTACCGCGACTATTACCTGGTGGATCTCAACACGGGACGCAAGCAGGCGTTTCTTATCCAGCAGCCGGTAGGCCAGGAGCCATCGCTTTCTCCCAACGAGCGTTTTGTGGCCTACTATCAGCAGGGCAATATCTTCCTCTATCAGATAGCGCAGGATAGCCGAGTCAAGCTGACCAAAGATTTCAAGACGCCATTTGCCGACGAAGATCATGACTATCCTTCGGTAGCCCCAGGCTATGGTCTAGGCCCCTGGGTCGAAGATGGCTCGGCCTTCCTCGCCTACGACAAGTATGATATCTGGCAGTTTAATACCGACTCATTAGATGCATTTCGCCTCACGGCCGCCAAGGGACGCAAGGCGCAGATCCAGTATCGCGTCACGGGTCTGCTAGAAAAGGCGGATAAGCCGGTTCGATTACAGCCGGATCAGAGCCTACTGCTTCATGGCTATAACGAGCGCACTAAGGGTGATGGCTTCTATACCGCCAAGGTAAGCGTCTCCGGCGTTAAGCCTCTGATGCAGGGCGACTATAAGCTTAAGCTTTTGGCCCGCGCCGAAGAGAGTGACAAGGTGCTGTTTTCCAAGCAGCGTTACGATCTCTATCCTGACCTCTATGCCAGCGATCTGCTGAGCCCTGAGCAGGCGAGTCGCCAGACCCGACTCGATGATCAGAAGCGTCAGCTCGATTGGGGCAAAGCTGAGTTGGTGCATTGGACCAATGGTGACGGCAAGCCACTCGATGGCGTGCTGATCAAGCCCTCTAACTATGTGGCGGGTAAGCGTTATCCCGTGTTGGTTTATTTCTACCGATTCATGAGCGACAGGTTGCATGCCTTCCCAGACATGAAGCTCAACCACAGACCTAACTTCGCCTGGTATGCCGATAACGGCTACGCCATCTTCCTGCCGGATATCCGTTTCGAGGTGGGTTACCCAGGTGCAAGTTCGGTACAGGCGCTGACCTCGGGCGTGCAGAAGCTCATCGATATGGGTATTGCCGATGCGAACGCGGTAGGTATTCAGGGTCACTCCTGGGGCGGCTATCAGACCGCCTTCGCGGTGACTCAGACCTCTATCTTTAAGGCGGCGGTCACCGGCGCACCTGTCTCTAACATGACCAGCGCCTACAGTGGTATTCGTCACGGTACCGGGCTTGCGCGTCAGTTCCAGTATGAGACGGGGCAGAGCCGCATCGGTGAGAGCCTGTTTAAGGCGCCACAGAAATATATCGAAAACTCACCCGTCTTCTATGTCGAGCGGATCAAGACCCCTATGATGATCATGTTCGGCGACAAAGACGATGCTGTGCCTTGGGAGCAAGGGGTCGAGCTGTATCTGGCCATGCGCCGTGCGGGTAAGGATGTGGTGTTCCTGCAGTATCAGGATGAGCCTCATCATCTGAAGAAATACCCGAACAAGCTCGACTATAGCCTGCGCATGATGCAATACTTCGATCATTACCTGAAGGGCAAGCCGGCACCTAAGTGGCTGTCTGAGGGCGAGGCCTATCAAGAATATAAGAAGGCGGGTTAAGCCCCAGGTGCATTGCGTAAGCCGGGCCTAGCCCGGCTTTTTTATGCTGCTCAATGAGGCGCAGCATTTGAGAGGATGAACTCAGGGCTTATAGCCGTTAAAGGCATTCAGGGCTTTAGACGCTCAGGGCTTAAGGTGTTTAGGTTTCAAGATGTTTAGGTGTTCAGGGTTTAAAGACGGTTAGGTTTAAAAGGATTGAGGAGAGTAAAGGAATATGGCGCAGGGGATTACAGAAACCGATAGCAAGGGAGCCAGCGTCAAGGTGCCGCCGCCTCTTATCTTTATCTTATCTATGCTGGCGGCATTGGGATGTGAGAAGCTCTTTCCCTTGGGCTTGCCCACCCATCCAATCGGTCAGGTTGCCGGTGTCGCCCTGCTGGTCACGACGACTCTGGTCTTGTTACATATCTTATTGATCTTCAAGCGGCGCCAGACGGCTATCGAGCCCTGGAAGCCCACCTCCAACATCATTACTGCCGGCTACTACGGTTATAGTCGTAACCCTATCTATGTGGCCTTCTGTGGTTTTCCCCTGGGACTTGGGCTACTGCTGGCGTCACCCTGGTTGGTGTTGAGCATCTTGCCGGCCTGTATAGGGGTCTATTGGCTGGCGATTCGCCGTGAGGAGGCCTATCTGCTGGCGAAATTTCCCAAGGAGTATGGCGCGTATAGACGCCGTGTCAGGCGCTGGTTGTGACAGCGCCTGCAGGAGTGCGGCGGTTAGCCGCCAATGGGGGAGTCGAGATATTGCTGATAGGTGTCCTGGCCCCAGGCGATCAGCTTGTTGTTCTTAAACAGTAGCGGCGTACATTCGTCGCGGGTCGTCTCACCGTCTGACTTGCTGTGATGGGTGCGATAAAAGAGTACCTGTAGGGTATCTTGGTTACTGCTCTTGGCCTCAGAGAAGTCGGCCTTACCCATGAGTGTTCTGATCTGCTCTATCGGCTGGCCTATAGAGAGCTCGGTTAATTTAGCGTTGTTGTAGGCCTGTCTGTCTTCCCAGTCCATATCATCTGGTGTGGGTTCATAAACCAGGACGACGACGGCGACAAAGGCCAGATAGGCCGCAAAGATTGAGCCTATTATCACTGGAACTTTAGATTTCATCTTACCTTGGGATCCTTCCATGCTGCGGGTGTATCTGCAGTGGATTAAACCACTGCAACATATTGGTTACAATATAAAGCAGATGAAAAAGGGATGGTAGTACCCTTTTCGCTTGCGGCGTCGACAAAGCCAATAAATAAGTAAGCGAATGTTTACGCCTTCGCGGTCTGCTCGACCCTGAAGTTCGCCAGGCGGGTATTGAGGGGGATATCTGTCTGCAGTTGCACCAGCTTGTAGCTTAACCTCGCCGACGCGCGCCCCTCCTCGAGCTTCTTAGCCTGTTTTGCGCCTATCTTATCCAGTGAGGCGTAGACATTGGCCAGGCTGCGGAAGGTTTTCAGCAGCTCACAGGCCGACTTAGGGCCTATGCCTGGGATGCCGGGGATCTTGTTACCGCTGTCGCCGGCCATGGCGAGAAAATCGATAAACTGACTGCGATCGACGCCCAGTTGCTGCTCACGATCTTCTATGCTGATGACCTGCTGATTAAAGTGATCCCACAGCTGTATTTGGGGAGAAAGCAACTGGGTAAAGCCCTTGTCGGTGGAGACGATGATCGCCTCGCCATTGGCCTTAACCATCTTGCTGGCCAGGGTGGCGATGACATCATCGGCCTCGGCAATGGCATCGATGGAGTGAAAGCCCCGTTCGGCCAGGTGTTGCTTAAGCGCGGGTAGGGCCTGGCTCAAGGCCTCGGGCATCGGCTTGCGCCCCTTCTTATAGTCACCATAGAGCTGTTTGCGCCAGGAGATGGCATCGCCGTCCCAGACCAGGGTGACGTGGCTGGGGTCGTGTTTGTTTAGCAGCTTACGACAGGCGGAGGTGACCCGCTCGGGCAGGCCATTAACATCGTTCTCGTTTGGCTGGGCGGCGTGGATGCGCCGCACCAGGTTGAGTCCATCTATGATTAAAAATCGATTCATTATCTATCTAGCGTTAGGTTAAGTCGCTATCCGATAGCAGGGAACATAGGCGCTGCCGGGCAGCTTCATCCGCTGCTGATCGACGAAGGCCTGCAGCAGGGTGTCCATCAGCTTCATCAGTTGTTTATCCCCTCGAATCTCGAAGGGGCCCGAACGTGCTATCTCTCGCATTGTGTCCATCTTGACGTTGCCCGCCACTATACCAGAAAACGCGCGTCTCAGGTTGGCCGCCAGATCTGCCTTATTGGGCTGATAGTAGAGATTGAGGTTGTTCATGATCTCATGATCCGGCACGAAGGGCAGCTGAAACTCGGGTTCTATCTTCAGCGACCAGTTGTACTGGTAGGAGTCGCCCGTGTCTCTACGGTGCTGTTTGATGACCGTCATGCCATGGCTCATGATGCGCGCCACCCTTACCGGATCATCGATGACTATCTCATACTTGCTCTGGGCCTCTTCACCTAGGGTGGCGGCGATAAACTCATCTATCTTGATGAAGTAATCGGCGCTCTCTCTGGGGCCGGTAAGCACCAAGGGGAAGGGGATGTTGGCATTTTCCTTGTTGAGCAGGATCCCCAGCAGATAGAGCAACTCCTCTGCGGTGCCGGCGCCGCCGGGGAAGATCACTATGCCGTGACCCAGGCGGACGAAGGCCTCCAGGCGCTTCTCGATATCGGGCAAGATCACCAGTTCGTTAACGATCTGATTGGGAGGCTCGGCGGCGATGATGCTGGGTTCTGTCAGGCCGATATAGCGGGCGGTACGCACTCGTTGTTTAGCATGGCCGATGGCGGCGCCCTTCATCGGTCCCTCCATGGCGCCCGGGCCGCAGCCGGTGCAGATATCCATGCTGCGTAGGCCAAGCTCGTAGCCCACCTCCCGGGTGTACTGGTATTCGTTGGGGTTTATGCTGTGGCCACCCCAGCAGACCACTATGTTGGGGTCCTGGCGCGGGATCACCTGTGCGTTACGTAAAATGTCGAACACCACGTTGGTGATATGGCTGGAGTTAGTCAGGTTGATGTGTTTCAAGTTGTCGTAGCGGTCGCTCAGATAGACGATATCCCTGAGTACCGCAAACAGATGCTCCTGGATCCCGGCGATGATGTGGCCATCGACGAAGGCGGCCTCGGGGGGATTGACCAGCTCTATCTTGATGCCGCGCTCACGCCTGAGCACGTTGATGTTGAAGTTGCTGTATTGCTCAAAAAGGGTGCAGGCGTTATCGCTCTGTAATCCTGAGGCGAGTACCGCCAGGGAACAGTTGCGGAAGAGTTGATAGAGTTCACTGCTAGCGTTTTGCTTGAGGCGATCAACTTCCAACTGGGAAAGTTGATCCATACTGCCTCTGGGACTGATATTGACGATCATGGCGACTCCTTAGCTGCAGACTCGAGCCATGACGCCGGGGAAAAGGATGGAGAATTCCTGGGGCAACCCCAGGATTAGGCGTCAATAATTACTCTGTCTCTGCTCTCATGTTTGGCCTTATAGAGTGCTGCGTCGGCGCGTTCGAAGGTTTCACTTATCTGCTCGTTTTCAAGAATTTGTGCAGCACCTATTGATACTGTAACTGTAATTCTCTGATTTTTAAACTTAAAGGGAATATTTTTTACTTTCTCCCTCACGCGATTCAACAGATGTTCTATGTCGTTGGCCGACACATCTGGGATGATGAGGACAAACTCTTCACCGCCGTAACGGGCGACAAACTCAGATTCACGCAGGGAGTTTTTCAGCGCCATGGCGATCACCTGTAGTGTCTTATCGCCCGTGCTGTGACCAAAGTTATCGTTGATGGACTTGAAGTGGTCTATGTCGGCCACGGCGACCCATAGCGGATGGCGGTGACGTTGATAGTTACGGAACTCCTGCTCCATACGCTCTTCCAGCGCCGCGCGGTTAGGCAGCTGGGTCAGGGTGTCGAGCAGGTTGAGTTTCTGCTGTTCGAACAGACGTTCCTTGTAGGCGTTGGCCTCTTTGCTCAGTTCGTTGAGCTCGTCGCGCATGGTCTCCATCGACTTGCGCAGCATCGCCTGTTCGCGCTGCTCCAGCGCCTCTTTGCGTCCCAGCGCGGTGCGGATAGAGGCCAGTTGTTCGGTGACCTGCAGCTTGAGATGGTCGATGTCGTCGATGTCGATGATGGCATCGCCCACATTGTCGACCCGCGAGTTGATCTCACGGTTGAGCTGTTTCTTCAGTTGATAGCTGCGCTGGTTGCTGTTGTAAGAGTCGTTCACCACCTCACGCACCGCAGAGAGGGCATCGTTGAGGGCGTAGAGGAACTCCTGAGAGGCACTCTTCTCCAGCGCGATATTATCCAGCAGCAGCGAGAGTATGGTCTGATAGGCGTCGATTAGACCATCGACATCGATTTCGCCGGCCAGATAATCCTTGATCACTAACACCTGGTCGCGCTGATCCTTACGAAACTCTATCTCGGAGATCATCTGTGCCAGTTCGTGGGCCAGCTGCCTGTGTTTTGGCAAGACCTCTAACTTGTCACCCTGGCTAAGCTGTTCATGCATGATGGCTTCGAAGAAGCCGACCAGGCGCTCCACCTTAGGGAAGTAGTCCCAGTAGGTGTGAAACGGCTTGCCCAGATCCTGCTTATAGTAGGCGATCTCTTTCTTGAGTTTGTCTGGTACTGAATCGACACGTTGCAGCTGACGTATCACCTTGGCGAGGCTGGCGCGACCATCTTCGAGCTGTCCCATCACATGGTGGTACTGCTGCTTGAGTAGCTGTTCGACCTCGAGTAGGTCGGGTAACACCTCTTCGATATGCTCGATATTGAGCAGGTTATGACGCAACTTGGCCAGCTTGTTGTCAAGCTCTATGCTCTGCCCCTTACAGGCGAGGCTGAGATGACCGATAAATTGCAGCAGTGAGCTTTGGCTCTGGGCCTTCTGATCGTTGAGTTCAGCCAAGGCAATTTTGGCAGAATGAAGTTTCTGCTGAAGGAGGGATACCTGGGAAAGGCTTGTCATAGCGTCTTTCATTCTAAACCTTGTCAATAAGCTTCAGCGTCAGTTGATGGAAGAAACTTCTATATTGTAAGCCGCTTAGAAGTTGCCGAACAATTTTACCATTGGCTAATGGAGAGCTATTTAATGCCAATGGTATCCTATCTTTTAGGTTATGCAATTGTACCTTCGAGGGGATGTGACCCAAGCTGGATACTTTTATAAAATTATGTGGGGTCTGCATCGTTTGTTCCCTGCCATTTTGGCCATTGGATGAGTGCCTTATTCTCATTGCATTCGACCTTAACCAATCCTCGGCTAATCCCTTTTTCCAAGTGTAAGTATAGCGGGTTAGATAAAATTGCCGCTGGGGCAAAGTTTAGTGGCGTGATGCTGACATAACAATCTTTTTGCGTCCCCAGGCTCGTGGCGCCCGCCACCAACATCTGCAGTACATTGAAGTAGGTATCTGGCGCCACCTTGACATCCGGGTTGCCCAGCAGCGGCACCTTGATGCAGCCCAGCTTGAAATGGGCCCCCTGGGTGTGAGGCTGCTCATCGAGCAAGCCGCGGATCTTATCCAGCAGGACTTGATGTTCGCTCACGCCGCTAAGGGATAACAGAATAAGCCCAGGGCGGATCAGGTAGGCTTCGCCGCCTAGCGTTCGACTCAGGGTGTCCATCAGGCGCGCCGTGGCTTCGAGATAGGTATCGGCTCCGAGGCGCTGATCCAGCTTATGGCCTTCGTCGAGTGAGAGCAGGGCCAGCTGGGCAATATCACTGCTGCGCATCATGCGTGCGATGAAGCCATGGTAGCCCGGCAGTTGGGTGATGGGCTCCTGATTCACCTTCTGTCTCAGGCTGGCCAGTTGTTGTTTCAGCTTGGCCTTGCCGCGCCACTGGTTGATGCCCACCAGAGCCAACAGCAGACTCACGATAAAGATGATACTGGCCGCCAGCCTAAACTGATGCGCCTGCTTCTCCTGTACCTTGTTCGATGCCTGAAGCTGATTGAGCTGCAGCTTGAGCTGCTGCTCGGCCAAGACGCTTGGGCTATAGTCTGAGGGTTTCTGACCCTCGTGTTCGAGTTCCTGGCTCAGGGTGATCAGTTGATCCAGCGCCACCAAGGCCTTGTCGATATCGCCCAGCTCTTTCAGGGCACGGGTCTTATACTGCAGCGCCTCAAACATCTGCTCGGGCAGTTTCTTCTCCCGGGCCAAGACAAAGGCCTTGGCGGCATAGGCGTTGACCATGCTCCAGTCCTCGAGTTGGCTCGCGACCTCGGCGATCAGCAGATCGTTATAGATAAGGTAGTGTTTACTCTTCTTCTGCAGAAACAGGCCGTTGGCCTTGATGAGGTTGCTCAGGGCGCGCTTGGGTTCCTTATTGTTGAAATAGGCTTCCCCCAGATTGTGCAGGTTGAGGGCCTGGGCAGTCAGGTTGCCGCGTCTGACATCAATCTGCTGGGCATTGAGGTAGTAATCGATCGCCTGATTCCAGCGTTCCTGCTCGCCATACACCATGGCGATGACCGTCATGGCGCTGGACAGATAGTTGTCTTTTCCGACCTTGGTAAAGCCATCTGCTGCCTTGTGGGCATAAGTCAATGCCTCGTCCCAAGACTTGAGATCGCGATAGACGCGGGCGAGACGCAGCGACAAGATGGCATTCAGGAAGGGCTTGTCCAGCCCCTCGGCCAGGCGGATCGCCTCTGTGTAGTGCTGCAGCGCCTTGGCAAATTGCTCATCGCCGCTGTAGTAGCGCCCAAGGGTCGCCTCGGCCTTGGCGATCAGGTAGTCGTCTCTGAGCTGGTAGGCCAACTCGCGATACTGGTTGAGATGGGTCAGGGCGGCATTCTTCTGTAGCGTGATGCGATAGACATCGCCTAACTGGTAGTGAATGCTGTGCAGCAGCAGCTGAGTGGCTAGATCTTCGCTGCTCTTGAGCTGGGCGAGCGCCTGCTGATAATGGGTGATTGCCTGCTGGTAATCTTGTTTTTCCCGGCCGACTTTACGCCCTGCGAGCATCAGCAGATAGGCCTTGTCGTAGGGCGTATCGGCGATGATCTCAAGCAAGGTCATCAGCCGCTGCGCCTTGTCCATGGCGTTATCGACCCCAATGCCGGGTTCCAGGTAGACACGGGCCAGCCACTGTAATTGTCGCTCCAATTCCTCGCCGCCAAAGCCCTGGCTGTCGGCGAGATGGTTGAATTCCACTTCGCTGCTAAATTCGATGGGGAAGGAGAGGCTGGCGATGGCGTCCTGGTAAAATTCGGCGGCCGACTCTTTAAACTTAACCTCTTTACTGATCAATTGACTGGAGGCCGCCTCGATCGAGGCTGCACAGCAAAAGAACAGAATCAGACTGTAGAGAAAAACGCGCATTTTTTAAGCATTACCTGGCCGCAGGCGGGCATATTATGTTTTTAGAATTCTGTCCGCAGTGTGAGGGATAAATCGGGTTATACTGACGAACTTCACATTACAACTATGATAACAGAAGGAAGCCAGAGTGAAACTAGCTGTACCCTTGATTTTGATTTTTAGTCCTTTTTTCCTAGCTCAAGCTCACGCAGATGTTAATTACCGGATCGATCTCACCCAGCCTCAGCACCACCTGGCTAAGGTCGAGGTCGACTTTCCCCGCAGCGAGGGCAACTTGCTCACGGTGAATCTGCCCGTATGGCGTACCGGCAAGTATCAGGTATTGCCACTTGCCGATGCTGTTCGTTATTTCAAGGCCGAAGATGAATCGGGTAAGGCGCTGGACTGGCAACGCAGTGCCAGCGGCGAGTGGCAGGTAAAATTGACTCAGCCGACGCAGGTTCGGGTCAGCTATCAGCTCTACGCCAACAGCCTGGGGCAGCGGGTGAGCCATATCGACGGCTCCCATGCCTACCTGGATGCCAGCGGGGTGTTTGTCTACAGCCCGGATTTTCGCGACCAGCCGGTAACCGTCTCGCTAGCGGTGCCAGAGGCCTGGCGCAGCTACTCGGGAATGGATTCGACTCGCGATCATCAGTTTAGCGCCGACAACTATGATGTGCTGGTGGACTCGCCCATAGAGACGGGGATAAGTCAGCACAGAGCCTTCTCGGCCGATGGCCGTGACTATGAACTCGTGGTCTGGGGCGAGGGTAACTATGATCTCGACAAGATGGTGGCCGATCTCACCCTGCTCAGTGGCCAGGCCAAGGCTATCTGGGAGGGCTATCCTTTTAAGCGTTACGTCTACATGGTGCACGCCACCAGTGGCGCCAGCGGTGCGACCGAGCACCTTAACTCTACCGTCATCCAGCGTCCGCGCTTTAGCTTTCGCGAGCGCCAAGACTACCTGGGTTTCATCAAGACGGCCTCCCATGAATTTATTCATACCTGGAATGTGAAGGCCTATCGTCCTCAGGGCCTGGTGCCCTATGACTATCAGCAGGAGGGGATCACCGAGCTGTTGTGGATCGCCGAGGGCTCGACCAGCTATTTTCAGAGTCAGCTGTTGCTACGTGCCGGTGTGCTTAGCCCTAAGGAGTTCCTGGAGGATCTCGCCAGACGCATCAGCCGCAACGAGCAGACCCCAGGCCGCGAGGTGCAGTCTGTTGCCGAGGCCAGCGCCGGTCAGTGGGTTGCCGGTGGGGGAGACTATGCCCAGAACCATAGCAGCAACATCTATTCGGAAGGCTATCTGACCTCGTTGGCACTGGATTTCAGCCTGCTGAGCGACACTCGTCTAGAGGCCTCTTATCGGGATCTGCATGCCAAGCTGTATCGGGACTTTAAGATCCCTAAGGGATATCAGGTGGGCGATGTACAGCAGATTCTGCGCGAGCTGTCGGGCAAAGATTATGGCGATTGGTGGCAGCGTCATGTTAACCGCCCCCTGGCGCTGGACTTCGATGCCCTGCTGGCTAAGGCCGGATTGAAGAAAGACTATGGCAGTGACAACAAGGCGATCGCCTATGCCGGTATGTCGACGCGTGAGGGGAGTCTGAGATTAAGCCATGTCAAACGTGAAGGCCCGGCCTGGCGTGCGGGGATAGTGGCGGGCGACGAGCTGCTGGCCATCGATGGGCTTAAGGTGACGGCCAAGGGGTTTGCGGCGCGCATCAAAGACTTTGTCCCAGGCGATACTATTAAGGTGACCCTGTTTAATAACGACCGCCTAAAAGAGGTGGCACTGACCTTGACCGAGCAGCCCAGTGAGAAGCTTAAGCTCACCAGTGTCGATAAGCCTAGCCGTCAGCAGAAGGCCTTCTTCGAGGCCTGGCTCGGGATTGACTGGCCCTTCGACGGCGAGGGCAAGTTAAAAGGTTAACTTGGACGCATAGCAATTGTTGCCTCGCAGCCAGGTTTGCCTAAAGCCAGCGATTAAAAAGCTATCCAATAAAAAGCCAGCTAACAAAAACAGCCAACAAAAAAACACCCCCAGGGGTGGTTTTTTATCAAGTGCTCGCTCGACGCGGCTCTCATACAGGCTGTCTTACAGGCTGTCTTACAGGCTGTCTTCCAGGCCACCTAGCACTTCTACCAGAGAGTTCATCAGGGCGATCAGCTCGCTGCCCATCAGGGCAAAGTCGGCGTCCAGACGCGCCAGTGGATCTTCTGTGCCCACCTCGTCGTTGTGGGCCCTGAACTCTTCTGAGAACTTCAGACGCTTGATGCCAGCATCTGACTGTAGCACGAAGGCGATAGACTGGCCAAAGTGCAGTGCCAGCTTATGCACCTGCTTGCCCACCTCAAGATGCGCCAGCACCTCATCTTCGGTCAGGTCTTGCTGCTTGAAGCGCACTATGCCGCCTTCATCCGAGTCTGACTTGAGCTCGGCCTCATCTTGCATCTCAAAAGGTGCCGGTGTGCTGTTGCTCTTGAGCCATTCGGTCATCTGGGCTTCGATTGGTGTCTTGAAGCTCATGGGGATCACAGGCAGCGAGCCCAGTGCCTTACGCAGCAACGCCAGCAACTCTTCAGCCTTAGTCGCGCTAGATGAGTCCACCAGGATCATCTCGATTTCAGGCAGGATCAGGGCGTGGATCTGGTTGCGACGAGAGAAGGCGCGTGGCAGTAGTGTGGTGGTGATCTCCTCCTTGAGCGCATCTTTCTCTTTCTTGGCCAGCTTGCGGTTCTCTTCATCTTCGATCTGCGCCACTTTTTCCTCTAGGGCTTCTTTTACCACCTGAGAAGGCAGGATCTTCTCCTCTTTGGTGGCGCAGATAAGGTGTCTGTTCTCGGCGCTGTGTACTAAGGTGTGGCCGAGTTTACCCAGGGCCTTTGAAAAGCCGAACTTGCTGATGTCCTGGCTGGAGCAGGGAGAAAAAGTAAAGTCTTCCAGGGACTTCTCTAGCGCTTCGGTATCGACAGAGAAAGGTTTATTAAAACGATATACGGTAAGATTCTTAAACCACATGATAGGCGCTCAATGAAAAATAAAGCCGCAGTGTAAGCCATTGTAGGGCGCGGGTAAACCGCTAACAAATTTCCTCAAAATGTCATAAATATTGCTCAAATGACATAATTCATCAAACTGTAATATTTCTTTCTACTCACCTGTATCGCCTACTCCACCTGGGTTTGTGGCCTGGGAGTGTCGTCCATATTGCCAAATCTATCCAGTTGCTAAATCGATGAAATAAAACTGCAACATAAAAGTTGCACACTTTCGGCCGTCCAAACCAATAACCAAGACGAACAAACGTCGAAAGGATTAAATGATGAACGTTTTTTGTAAAACACTACTCGCTTCTGCGCTAGCAACTGCCACTCTCGCTTCTGCACACGCTGCAGAGCCATTGACTGTTTACGGCAAACTAAACGTAACGGCTCAATCTAACGATGTAGATGATGATGCAACGACGACTATTCAGAGCAACGCTTCTCGTTTTGGCGTGAAGGGTGCTTTTGAGCTGAGCAGCTCACTGGAAGCTTTCTACACTGTCGAGTATGAAGTGGACACGGGTGATGACGTTAAGGAAAACTTCAAGGCTCGTAACCAGTTCGTTGGTTTAAAAGGTAACTTCGGTGCTTTCTCTGTGGGTCGTAACGACACCATGCTGAAGCAGTCTCAAGGTAAAGTTGACCAGTTCAACGACCTGTCTGGTGACCTGAAGAACCTGTTTAAGGGTGAAAACCGTATCGAACAGACTGCGACTTACATGACGCCTTCTTTCAGCGGTTTCAAGGTTGGTGTGACTTATGCCGCTGAAGGCGCAAGCTCACAGTATGGCCAAGACGGTTTCAGCGTTGCCGCTATGTACGGTGACAAGAAGTTGAAGAAGTCGCCAATCTTCGCCTCTATCGCTTACGATTCAGACGTTAAAGGCTACGAAGTTGTTCGTGCCACGGTTCAGGGTAAGATCGCTGGCCTGAAGATTGGTGGTATGTACCAGCAGCAGGAAGAGACTTACAAGAAAGACGGTACAGAAGTTGTGGGCGCCGACAGCAAGACAGGTTACCTGGTAAGCGCGGCCTACACTATCGACGCCGTGGTACTGAAGGCTCAGTATCAAGACATGGAAGACAAAGGTGATTCTTGGTCAATCGGTGGTGATTACAAGCTAGGCAAGCCAACTAAGCTGTTTGCCTTCTACACCAACCGTGACTTCGAAGGCGATGACAATACCGATAAGTTCTTCGGTATCGGTCTAGAGCACAAGTTCTAAGTTATTGATAAATAACATCCGCTCGCGAGTCGAGTGAAGAATAAAGGGAGGCTCAGGCCTCCCTTTTTGATGTAAGATTTATGACAAAATAAGCCGTTTTATGACAAACTAGCCCGGCGGTTTCATAATTTTGTAATAAAAAAGACCAATAATGGACACGTGGGAATTCACAGATAGAAGATCGCATATGACTGCTAGGATTTTGATAGTTGAAGATGAGCTAGCCATCCGAGAGATGTTAGCTTTTGTTTTAGAACAACATGGATTTACGACAACTACAGCAGAGGATTTCGACTCAGCATTGGATATGTTGTCAGAACCCTATCCAGATTTGGTGTTGCTCGATTGGATGTTCCCGGGCGGCAGTGGTATACAGCTGGCCAAGAAATTGCGTCAGGATGAGTTTACCCGTCACATTCCCGTTATCATGCTAACGGCCCGTGGCGAAGAGGAAGACAAGGTGAAGGGGCTCGAGGTGGGCGCCGATGATTATATTACCAAGCCTTTCTCACCCAAAGAGCTGGTGGCCCGTATCAAGGCGGTAATGCGCCGCGCGGCACCGACGGCACTGGAAGAGCCGATAGACGTACAAGGATTGGTACTCGACCCTGTGAGCCACCGCGTGACAGTGGGCGATCAGGTACTAGAGATGGGCCCGACCGAATTCAGGCTACTTCATTTCTTCATGACCCATCCGGAACGCGTCTACAGTCGCGAACAGTTGCTGGACAACGTGTGGGGCACCAATGTGTATGTCGAAGACAGAACCGTCGATGTGCATATTCGTCGTCTGCGTAAGGCCGTCGAACCGTCGAATCACGATCGCTTGATTCAAACCGTTCGTGGCGCGGGTTACCGCTTTTCGACCCGTCTCTAGGCGCTGTTTACCTTTGAGGTGTCATTTGCATTCAAACCGTTTTTGATTGTCGTGTTTTGTCGTTGAGCTCAGGTGCCCGGCTTTTTGCTTAGCGATTTGCTTGCCAGACAAGGCCAAATCAAGGATGAGCACGAATGCATTGAAGCGGTTTGGTCCAATTCTGAGGGCGGTTTTTGTGCTTGTTATGCTACCTGCTCATGCTATTGCTTATTAAGACATTAGTTGAGTAAGTTTCGGTATGACAACCCAAAAGATAGCCCCAGGAACAGGCTGGAAAGCTCGACACTTTCAAGCAAATTGATAGGCACAAGAGGCTATTTGCGCTATCTTGTGCCCATTCGCTCACTATGGCTTATCTATGTTTGATTCATATTCAGGGTATCAACTACTCACTCGGTTAGTGATATATCTACTGCTCTGTCTTGCCGTTGGATTACTCATAAATCAGGTGCTGTGGATCATGTTGCTGGGCAGTATCGCCCTGCTCATTTGGCACTATAAACAGATCTCAAGACTCAATTATTGGTTGTGGCGCGATAAGCGGCTAACGCCTCCCAACGGCAGTGGCAGTTGGGAAGGGGTGTTCAATGGTATCTATCGTCTACAGGGTAAAAACCGTAAACGTGTCAGCCAGCTCGCCTATCTTCTCGCCCGCTTCAGACAAGGGGCCGAGGCCCTGCCCGATGCGGCCGTGGTGCTCGACTCAGAGAACAATATCGCCTGGTGCAACAAACTGGCACAGCTGATGTTAGGCCTGGTGTGGCCCCAGGACAATGGCCAGCGGATCGATAACCTCATTCGTCATCCCGATTTCTCCAATTACCTCAAGCAGGCGGACTTCGACGAGCCTTTCGAGCTCATCGATACCCAGAGCGACAATCGTATCTTAGAGATACGCATCATGGGATACGGTTCGGGGCAGCGGTTGCTCATCGCCCGTGATATCACCCGTATTCGCCAGCTCGAAGGGATGCGTAAGGAGTTTGTGGCCAACGTCTCCCATGAACTCAAGACGCCGCTTACCGTGCTGCAGGGCTATCTTGAGATGATGCAGGGCATGGCCGAGCCGGATTCGCCCAATGCCAAGGCGATGTCGCAGATGCAGCAGCAGACCAACCGTATGCGCTCCATGGTCGAGCAGCTGCTGGTGCTGTCACGCATCGAAGATGGTAGCGCGGTCAACCTAGATACCAAGGTGAATATGGCACACCTGATGGAGACCCTAAAAGAGGAGGCGCAGGCCTTGGCCATGGGGCAGTATGAGTTGTCTATCGAGGCCGACCCCGGGCTTAACCTCTATGGCAGCGAGGTGCAGCTTCGCAGCGCCTGCTCTAACCTGGTGTCGAACGCCATTCGCTATACCGAGCCGGGCGGTAAGATCAGCATACGCTGGAAACGTGTGCCCATGGGCGCCGAGTTTAGCGTGACAGATACGGGTGAGGGGATTGCGCCGCAGCACCTTACCCGCCTGACCGAGCGTTTCTACCGGGTAGACAGTGCTCGCTCGCGCCAAAGCGGTGGTTCGGGATTGGGCCTGGCCATTACCAAACACGCGCTGCACCATCACCAGAGCGATCTCACCATAGAGAGTAAGCTCGGAGTGGGTAGCCGCTTTAGCTTCATTATCCCCAATCACCTGCTGGATCTTTAAAGGGGAGGGGTTAGTCGCTGGGGCCAGTGCTAGCCACTTTACAAAGCTATACGCCGTCGAGTATGACGGCGTTTTTTATGTCGCTCACCATGACGCAAACTTGACGATTTGATGTCAAACAGAATATGGCGACGCAAAAAAGCGCATTGGCGGCGAATTAATTTGTCATTGTCATCTAAGTGTCACATCACAGTCATAGACTTGTCACCGTTGCGATTGATACTGGCTGCAACTTAAATGAAACGAGTAAGCAAGTCCGCTTAACACTGGAGCATAGAATGAAACTTAAACAGCTTGTCGGTGCGGTGAGTTTAACAGCCGCTAGTGTATTCTCAGCAGCCTCTATGGCCGCGCTTGATCCATCACTGCCTACCTATGAAAAAACAAGTGGTGTATCGGGTAACCTATCTTCTGTAGGTTCAGACACTTTAGCCAACATGATGACCCTATGGGCGGAAGAGTACAAAGAGATGTACCCTAACGTTAACATTCAGATTCAAGCCGCGGGTTCATCTACTGCGCCACCAGCACTGACTGAGGGTACTTCACAGTTCGGTCCTATGAGCCGTAAGATGAAGCCTAACGAAATCGAAGCATTCGAAAAGCACTACGGTTACCAGCCAACGGCTATCCGTGTCGCAATCGATGCCCTGGCAGTATTCGTACACAAAGATAACCCAATCAAGGGACTAAGCATCGAGCAGATCGACGGCATCTTCTCTGCAACACACAAGTGTGGCGGTAGCGATGTTCAGCGTTGGGGCGATGTCGGCCTAGACGGTTCTTGGGCTGCTAAAGACGTACAGCTATATGGCCGTAACTCAGTATCTGGTACTTACGGTTACTTCAAGAAGAAAGCACTTTGTAAGGGCGACTTCAAGGCTAACGTCAACGAGCAACCAGGTTCTGCGTCAGTGGTTCAGTCTGTATCTCAATCACTAAACGCAATCGGTTACTCAGGTATCGGTTACAAGACGGCAGGCGTGAAAGCGGTTGCTATCTCTAAGAAGGGTGACAACTACATCGAAGCATCAGCCGCCAACGCTGCTGACGGTAGCTACCCACTATCACGTTACCTATACGTTTACGTGAACAAGCACCCTAACAAAGACTTGGCACCACTAGAGCGTGAATTCCTACGCTTCGTACTGTCAAAGCAGGGTCAGCAAATCGTAATGAAAGACGGTTATGTACCACTACCACGTAGTGTGACTGCGAAAGACCTGGAAAAAGCGGGTATCCGTCTGTAAGACACCAGCTTGAAGTGAAAAGGCCTCCTAGTGAGGCCTTTTTTGTCTTCCAAATAAGACGATATTTTTGTTTTCTTGAGTGATATTTGGCGGCAATCTCATTTGTTGAATGTGGTTGAAGGGCTCACCTTTATCGTAATCTAACGCCTGCCCGTCGGGCGTATCTACACTCAGTACTCAGTATTTAACGTTTCTTCGATTTAACTTCATCTGACAGTGCTATGGATTTTGGCTTTGGTTTATTTGGAATCAATGAGTGGATTGAAGGTTGTACCTTCATGGCAAGCTAACGCCTGCCCGGCGAGGGATGTGCAGATACGCCTGTGAGACGCCATGAATAAGTCCCTTTAGGCTCTGCCGAAACATCCTTGTTTCGGAAGCTCACCGGCGTATCTACACTCGGTATTCAACGCCTCTTCGATTTGACGGTATTGGTGTGTTTAAGGCGTAAAAGCTAACTGATTTTTGCCCCATTGCGCGTTTTTCTAGGTGGCATATTTGGCAAAATACTGATAAGTTCATTATATACAGATAGTTAGCTGTGCGCGTTTTCACTGGTCCAACGAGGTAAACGCGCATGCGCACTAATAAAATGTTAAATGCTCGCATCACCATCAACCAGAAGAAATAAGATTTATGGAAGCATCTGAATCTCAAGCTGTAAAAGCAGCCATAGTTGGTTCTGCACCGGAAAGGCAGGAGGAACTAGAAGAACTGTGGGAAGAGCATTCACCTCAGGTAAATCAAGTATCTGATAAAGAAGGGTTTACCCTTGAGGCAGGTTCATTTGGATTGATACTATTTGACCATAAAACAATGTGTAATTTGTGGCTTTTTGGGTTTTCTACGCAAGAGGCTTTTAATCTATTTCTTCCGTACTTGTACCTATCTCAAATTACAAAAATTCCGTTTAACCCGCACATACTAACTGAGGAAGATTCAAAGTCCTCACATGCATTACGCATAGATGAAATCATTAAAGCTATTCGAGCGCTCAAAGAAGTTGGCTCAATAGAAAATATAACTTGGCCTAGCAGTGTGCCTAAACCTTATTCAGGCAAACCATCTGATCTTAATGGGAGCATGGCTTTCGACTTGCTATGCATGGTTGCCGCATACTGCTTTTTGCATGAATTCAGGCATGTTCAAATTCGAAATGAAGGAAAAGTTTTAGATATCCATGAAGAGGAATTTGAGTGCGATAGTTACGCTAGAGATTTCCTCCTGGGAAAAATTGACGAGTATTCAAATACTACAGGATACGATAAAGCCCTTCTAATTAACAAAAGAAGTATGGCTATGGCGCTTGCTTCAGTGCTTCTTTATGTAATAACTCCGGACGCATACTGGAATGGCTCGTCAACTCACCCTGCCATCAGTGAACGAATTAAAAATATATCCAGCGCCTTAGAGGTTGAAGATGATGATTATTTTTGGACTTATCTATCATGTGCTCTGATATCCGTCGTTAGAATCGATGATATTGAAATTCAAAATATGGTTGTTGTAGATCAAAAGAGTTATGCGCTATTTCTAATTCAAAGCATAGAAAAGCATTTAACAAGTCAAAGCGCTCGGACGCAGTAAACTGCGCCGGTGTTTGAGGCGTTAGGTAAACTAAGGGAATTCAATGCTTTCTGAAAAAGAATTTAATATTCTACATCAATTAAAAAATAAATCGGTTCTAAGTAAAAGTGACTTTAAGGATACATCTGAATTTGATTACTCATGCGAACTTGCTCAAGGTTTATTAAATAAAGGTGTTATTCACACAAAAGCACAAGAACCTTTTCAAATGAATTACACTGGTGATGGTTCTAAGTATCAAGCAGCAGGTCGTTTTTTATTATCAACTCAAGCTTTAGATATTGTTAGTTCACATAAGAATTACAACTCATACGTTTCGTCTATACCCAAGCCGACTTTATTTAACATAGATCGTAGAATTGCCTTAATCAGTTTAATTGTGGCAGTTATATCACTTTATTTTGCAGCGGGCTTGTAGAATTACAATACAAGGCCTTTAAGTCGGAACAAAAACAGTTGGATTTGTTTCGTTCCTCAACGAGTGTAGCTAACTATTTTTGTCCGCTTAAGGCGGCGTTACTGATCAAATACTCTAACGCGTTTCAGTCCAGAATGATTTGGTGTTTGATCATCGCGTATACAGAAGCCGCTCAATCGAAGAGACGGATAGCCAGGTGTAAACACATTTGTGACCTTCCGAGGCATGGATGCCGAGGTAGAGCTCACAGGGAAGTGCTCGAAGCGTGTCACAAATGTGTTTGCACATAAGCCTGCCGCAGGCAATTCAAAACCATGAAGGCCAACGCTACCATCAGCGAAGGACAAGCCTATGCCACTAAAGGTTACAAGCTAAAAAGCCAATACCTTTATTCGAAGGTCTACTTACTTTTGTCCAAAAATGATTTGGTGTTTGATCGTCGCGGATACAGAAGTCGCTCAATCGAAGAGACGGATAGCCAGGTGTAAACACATAAGCCTGCCGCAGGCAATTCAAAACCATGAAGGTCAACTCACCCATCTGCGAAGTAAAAATCTCTACGGCAAGATGCTGTAAGCCTTAATGCCAGGCCCTTCATTCGAAGGTAAATGTCAGCAAATTCAGGATAAAAAAAAGCGACCCTGATGAGGTCGCTTAAGTTCCAAATTCGGAATCTAAGGATAGTTGCGCTAGAAACTATCTAAAGGGAATGATGATGAACGGTAAACACACTGATGATTAATTAAGACCTGTCACTGGATTAACTAATCGATGCAAATTCTGTTCATATTATCAGAGCGCTTTTATCGGGATTAGTTCAGAAAAATTCTTAAATATTTTCATATTTTTTAAAAAACCGTATTAAATCAACAAAAAAGCTTCATGTTTAGCACCGGCTAAAGTAGTCTGTTGCCTGACTCACTACTCATCTTTCGTCATCAATAAGGATATTGCGCCGACATGAAGTTACCCCATCTGCTCACATCGCTGGCTATCTTCTTAACCTTGTCTATGGCCACTCAGGCGTCCTCTGCGGTAGCGGTATCCGAACAAGCGGCGCCTGTTTCTCTGGCGCCTAATTCAAAGTCGCCAGCGTCTAATTCAACGTCGCCAGTGCCTAAGGTAGAGATCCCCCGCACAGCCGTGTTCGAGCTGACCGATCCCGTGAGTAAGCGCGTCTATCCACTCTGGGTTAAGCTGCCGCGATCCTATCAGTCTGACAGCGAAAGGCATTATCCGGTGATCTATGTGGCCGATGCCCCCTATGCCTTTCAGATTGTCTCGGGCATGACACGTTTTCCCATGAATAGCGGCAAGATGCGTGAGGCGATCATCGTTGGGCTCTCTTATGCCAAGGGGGATAAGGGGCCCCAGAGTCGGGTGCGCGACTATACCCAGGTAGTGGACAGCGGCTGGAAGCTAGAAACCGGCGGCGCCAGCCAATATGCAGACTATCTTCAGACTGTGGTCTTGCCCTTTGTGGCGGGGCGTTACCGGGTTAACGACAATGAGCTAACCTTCGTCGGTAACTCCCTCGGCGGCTTGTTGGGTGCTTATCTGCTACTCGAGCGGCCTAATCTGTTTGACCACTATGTGCTGGGCAGTCCCTCTGTGTGGTTTAAGGGAGAGCAGATCTTATCCCTGACGGCGAAGGCGAGGGTGGCGGCTAAACAGGCGCAGAAGCGGCGGGTGTTTCTGGCGGTCGGGGCATTGGAGACGCCAGCTAAGGCGGGCATGCTACACGACATGGTGGACGGGGCCGATAAACTCAGCAAGCATCTTAACAAACAGCTAGGAGATGTCCTGGAGCTGGAGGTGTTAACCATAGCGGGGGCGCGCCACGAAACCGCCTTTCCCACCACCGCGAGCCAAGGCCTCTATTGGCTCTTGGCGCGGGACGGGGAAGGCAATACCCAATAAACGGTTTGAGGAGCTCGTCCTAAGCAGGCTTTTTCTTACGCAGGCCTTTCCCTACGAAGCTTGGCCTGAATAAGATCTTTTAAGAAGCTTGCTCTGAGTTCAGGCGCTTGAGCCAGGTCCGAAATTCCTCATCCATGCTGGTGCCCCACTGCTTTACCAGTGCCTGATATCTGGGGTAATCGCCCTTGCGGGTAAAGCCCAGCATGGTGTCTATCTTGTCTTTGTGGTGTTCCATCATGAAGCGTACCGCCAGATAGCCCCAGCGATAGACGCGATCCGTGCCGCCGTTGTGCTCATAGCTGGTGTTAAACAGTTCACTCAATTCGAAGTGCTGCTTGGCGATGATGGCGATGGCCGCCGGGTTATCGTCCCCTTGAGAGATATATTCCCCCAGTCCCTCGCTCCACCAGACCAAGTGCGGCAATAGCGGCGCGGGCTTGGGGCAATACTCGGGGGCGCTATGGGAGTCGTGTAGCGAGGCGCAAAAATCGCCGTAGAGGTTGAAGTGGCCGTCGAGGTAATGCACATACTCGTGGGCCAGGTTCCAGATCTGTCCGCCGCGCTCATAGGCGACAAATTCAGCCTGATTACCCGGCTGGTGGGGCAGCCCTTCTAAGAACATGCCACCGTTGTCGCTGGGCACGTCGAAGTGCGCCGTCACATAGCGGGTATAGTCGTCGCGGCTGTGATAGACATTGGCGCGCATGCGTTGGTTGTTGTCATTGGCCACCGGCTTGCCCTGGGTGCCAAATAGCTGGTGGAACTTGGCTTCCTGCTTCTGCATCAGGGCGCAGGCCTTGGTTATCTGCTTCTGGGTGAGCGCCTGAGAGCGAATGGTGATCGTGGGGCTGCAGTCGTGATTCTGGCTTAAGATTTGTTGTAATGGTGCAACCGGCGAGGTTTCGCCTGCCTGCAGGGCGAAGCTGGTCAGCAGGGGCAGGGCCGCCGCACCGAGACGCATGAGAGATGAATGGGACACAGAGGTTTCCTTATTGTTATTTTTGTATAAAATATCCCAATTGTTCCATCTTCAACCGCTGAAGTCAATTTCCAGGCCGCTAGATTAGGTGACAGTTAGTCGACTCGCTTTACCTGTGGTCACGACATGCCAGGCGGCAATGACATTCCAGGCTTGCGGGACTAAAATGGCGCTAGCCCTTCATTATAAAAAAGGATTCCTTGTGACAGAGCAGTGGGATAATCAACAAGACCATCATTCGTTTGCCAATGTCGATGCAATTCGGGTCACGCATTTAAGCCTGGCCCTTGAGGTCGATTTTGCGGCGCGGCAGCTTATCGGTAGCGCCCGACTCAACCTAGACTACCTTGAACCGGCATGCCGTATCCTCTACTTAGATACCCGTGACCTTAGCATTAGCGGCGTGCAGGACGATGCCGGTAATGCCTTGGCCTATCGACTGGACGAGCAAGATGCGGTGCGCGGTCAGCGTCTGGCCATCGAGCTGACGGCGCCGAGCAAGCAGATCATCATCAAGTATCATACCTCGCCCTCGGCTCAGGGGCTGCAGTGGCTGTCGCCGGAGCAGACCAGTGGTAAACAGCTGCCGTTTCTGTTCAGTCAGTCTCAGCCCATCAACGCCCGCAGCTGGATCCCGCTGCAAGATAGTCCCAAGGCCAGAATCACCTTCGATGCCAAAATTACCGTGCCGCAAGGGATGCGCGCCGTGATGAGCGCCATGAACCATGGTGACGCGCCATTAACCGGTGAATTTAGCTTCGAGATGGAAAAGCCGATTCCTACTCATCTGCTGGCCATTGCCGTGGGCGATCTACACTTTGGCACCATCGGCCCGCGCACCGGCGTGTATGCCGAACCTGAGGTGCTCGGCGCCGCGGTGAAGGAGTTTGAAGATACCGAGAAGATGGTCGAGATCGCCGAGTCTCTGCTGGGCCCCTACGCCTGGGATCGCTACGACATGCTGATCTTACCGCCGAGCTTTCCCTTTGGCGGTATGGAAAACCCCAGACTCGCCTTCATGACCCCCACTCTAATTGCCGGCGATAAGAGTCTGGTCTCCACGGTTGCCCACGAGCTGGCGCACTCCTGGACGGGCAACTTGGTGAGCAACGCCACCTGGCGGGATCTCTGGCTAAACGAGGGCTTTACCACCTATTTCACTAACCGCATCGTCGAGGCCGTGTACGGCAAGGAGCTGGCCGAGCTGGAGGTGGTGCTGGAATATGGTCGCCTCAAGGAGGAGCTGGTCAGCATGCCGCTCGCGGCGCAGACTCTGCCGGCCAATGTGCAGGCGGGCGACCCCAACGATGCCTTTAACCGTTTCACCTATGACAAGGCCTCCATGTTTGTCCATGAGCTGGAGCGTCGCCTGGGACGTGAAGCCTTCGACAGCTTCCTGTTCGAGTATGTGAATCACTTTGCCTTCCAGGCGATCACCACGGAAACCTTCGTGGAGTACGCCAAGCAGACCCTGCTTATCCAACATGGCGATAAGTTAGCCGAGGCCGAGCTACTCGAGTGGGTCTACGGTGAGGGGATGCCGGCCTGGTTCGTGGCGCCGACTTCTGACAGCCTGGAGAAGGTCGATATCCTGCGCGCTGCCTGGCTCGCCGGTGAGCCCATCAACCGGGACAATACCGCCGATTGGCGCGTGCATCACTGGCAATATTTCCTAAGCAGCCTGCCCGAGGTGCTGGAACAAGAGGCATTGATCGACTTAGACAGCTGCTTCGATCTTAGCCGTAGTACCAATGCCGAGATCGCCTGTGACTGGTATCGTGTGGCCATACGTAATCATTACGATCCCGTGTTGCCCTTTGTCGAGGCTTATCTGATGAAGATAGGACGGGGTAAGTTTGTGCGTCCTCTGTACAACGAGTTACTGGCAGCAGGCTATGTTGAGGAGCTGCGTAGCATCTATAGCAAGGCGAGGGCAGGGTATCACCCCTCCTTGTCGGTACAGTTAGACAAGCAACTGCTGGCTTAGGATAAAAAAATGGCAACCCAAGGGGTTGCCATAACTATCTATTTGGAGAGAGAAATCTGTGCGCTAGCGAAATTTCTAAGCTCCAGAGACCAATAGGGTCTCGAAGGGAGATGATGAACAAACAATGATGAAAAATCTGTTACATCTCTTCAGAGTCCCCATCTTCGGGTTAGTTCCCTGCACTGCAAAAAAATAATCGAAAAAAGCAGATTTTCTGTGGTTCGCCGACTTGGCGGGCTCGAAAGCATTTAAACAGGCAAAAAAAATGGCAACCAAAGGTTGCCATGAATCAAATAAGTGTCGAGTCATAAACCCCATTGCGCTAGCGAGGTCGATGCTCTTGGGACCTAAAGGGTCACCAAAGGGAGATGATGATGAACAATGTAACTTGAGCCAGGTACGCTTACCGAATCATTCGTTAGCTAAATTACCCAACCCGCTAATCCGTTCACTTATTCAGAGTCCCCCGTAGCAGATAAGTTCAATAAAGCTTGTAAAAAATTCAAATTTTTTTGCCAACCGTCGCCAAAGGGGCAAATTTAACCTTTTAGTATAGATGTCGTTGGGAGATCTTGCCCTGTATAGCGTTATCAAACTCATTGAGGCGATAGGCGGTCTGGCGCTCTTTGTTAGAGCATAATCTATTGATCTGAGTTGAGTTTATAAAAAAAGGCAACCTAGGAGGTTGCCTGTCGATCCATCTAGATCTAGGGGGACTGCGCTAGAAGTCCCAGGGAGAATGATGAACATGAAAAAGCAAATCTTCGCGTTCAGTATTTGGAGTTTTCAAACGGTGAAAAGTTCAAAAAATAACCAAAAATGTTTGAAAATATTTCCAACATTCTCCTATCTGTTTGGATTAGTTCACTAAAGCAGCAATTTTTTCTGTTAAAGATTCCGGCGTCGTGGTGGGCGCGAAGCGCTCTAGTACCCGTCCGTTAGCGTCTACGAGGAACTTGGTGAAGTTCCATTTGATCGACTCGCTGCCCAGTAGCCCCTTGGCTTCACGTTTAAGGTAACGATACAGGGGGGGCGTCTTGTCGCCGTTCACCTCTATCTTGGCAAAGAGTGGGAAATTGACCCCGAAGTTAAGTTCGCAGAACTGACTGATCTCGCTCTCGTCTCCCTGTTCCTGTTTGCCAAATTGGTTACAGGGGAAGCCGAGCACGGCGAATCGCTCTGGGCCAAACTTATCATACAGGGCTTGCAGTGCCTGGTACTGTGGGGTGAAGCCACACTTGCTGGCGGTGTTGACGATAAGCAGTACCTTACCTTTGAAATCCGCCATCGACTGCGTGCTGCCATCGATGCGGGTGAGCGAAAAATCGTATATCGACATAATAGACTTCCTCCTGATGATGTTATTAGCCTAGCAACAAAATACATTGTGCGCAATTTAAATTGTCAGTTTAAGGCGATTGATGACCTCTAAGGGGCTAGCAGCTAGAGGTTAGAGGCTAGTTGCTAGAAGTTACGGCTGGCGGCTGGCGGCTGGTGGCTGGCGGCAGAGCACAGTGACCTGACAGGAAAATGGATTGCGTAATAGAGGCGCTGGTGACCTTTGTATCCTACTCATTGAACTTGTGGTGATCACGGTTGTTTTATGCAATGGGTTTGTTAATAAATCCTTTTAAAACAGCTTGATGAAGCATATTTAATGGTGGGCAAAAATACAGTCTGATACCCTCTTGCCCGACTAAAAACCGCATTTTAAGGGGTGACGATGAAAACTAAACTCGCGCTACTGCTGTTAGCCAGCCTGAGCCTGACGGCTCAGGCCAGCAACTTGAACCTTGGCATCAACGACGATGTGATCTCAACGGATCTGCAGATGGAGCTTAACCCGTCGGCTAATTTGGTGATGGGGTATCTCTATTCCAACGATGAGGGGCATATGGTCTCTGCCGCGGCGCACATGACCCATGATGCCGGGGTACATCACTTCGAGGTTGGGCCTAAGTTTTCCCACTATTGGGCTAAAAACAGCAGTAACGGTAGTGTGGTGGCGATCGGCGGACGCTATTCGCTGGATCTGGGCTCAAACATCGCCCTCAAGACCTCGGCCTACTATGCGCCATCTGTGCTCAGTTTCGGTAGTGTCGATGGCCAGTATGAGTTAGATGGCAAGATTCAGTTTCAGGTCAATCCGAGTCTTGGGCTGTTTGCCGGTTACCGCAATATACGCCTGCAGTATGACAACAGCCGCGATAACACCTTCGACAGTGGTTTCTATATCGGCGCCAGCGCCAACTTTTAGTAGCCCATAAGCTTGTTGGAGACTTGGGTGAGCGCAGCTAGGCGTTCACCCAAGCACGGCTAACGCCAGATATCTTCGTCAAACTCGTCGTCATGCTCATATCGCTTTGGCTGGTTGGCCTGATGACGACGTCGCTGCTTACCGCGCTTACTGCGTAGCTTATCCTGGGCATCGAACTCCCATGTGGGCGCCTGCTGTGATGCCATCTCAAATTCATCATAGTGTGACATGATCTCACCTGTCTCTCGTTACTGATCTTTACTGACCTATCTTGTGCTATCTAGGCCTAGCCGAAACCGCATGGTAAGAAGCTAATATGACGCCTGGGTGACAGGGATGAGACAAACAGGTGACAAGAGCGCCGCCCTATCGCGGCGCCAATTGGGAGCTGTGGGGGAGGGGCTTAGCCCTGACGAACCATCTTGGCCACAAACATGCCGTCGCTATCTGCCTGGTAGGGCAGTACCGTCAGCATCTGTGTCGCCTCATGGGTGAAGGGGTGAGTCAGTGTCTGCAGGCTAAAGTCGGAACGCATAGCCAGGAAAGCCTCGACGACCTCTTGGTTTTCGACCGGACTAATCGAGCAGGTGGCATAGACCAGGACGCCGCCGGGTCTTACCGCCTCACAGGCGCGGCTTAATATATCCAGCTGCAGGCTCGCCTTGTCTGTGATGGCGCTGGCGTCATCTAGCCAGCGCATATCTGGGTTGCGTCGCCAGGTGCCGGTGCAGCTGCAGGGGGCATCGACCAGCACGCCATCGAAGGCCTGCGCGGGTACAGGCAGGGCATCTGACTGCCAGGGCTGGGTGCTGATCTGGTTAAAACCGGCGCGTTTGGCGCGTTTAGCCAGCTCTTCGAGGGGCTTGCGGCGAATGTCTGAGGCGACCACGCTGCCGCTGGCCTGCTTATCTTGCTGCAGCATGAGTGAGCGAAGCTGCAGACTCTTGCCACCGGCGCCGCTGCAGGCATCCCACCATGACTCATCGGCCTTGGGCGCGCAGATGTTACCGATCACCTGAGAGCCGAGATCCTGGATCTCCAGCTTGCCTTCGCCGTAGAGAGTGACGGCGTTGAGGTTGATGCTCTTGTGCCCCAGGTTGATGGCATCAGTGAAATAGTCGCTGCCGCTGGTGTGGATCTCTTGTTTTGCCAGTTTGGCCTGTGCCTTGGCCAGAGAAATGCCCTGTAGTCGTCCCCAGATAGGTGGGCGAGTGCTTAGGCTCTCCAACAGGCGTTTCTGCTTGTCGCTGTCCTGGTCGAAATGGGCCCAGAACCAGTCGGGAGCCAGCGCCGTCAGGGGGAAGCCCTGGCCGGGGAAGGCGGCCTCAAGCATGGCCTGCTTGATCTTAAGAGCATCAGTGTCCGAGCCTGAGCCAGAACCTGAGTCTGCATGAGCAGTTATTGCTGGTTCAGCTAGCCCCGCAAACCCGCGCCAGGCGGAGACGATATCCTGCCAGGGGTGAGACTCCAGGGCGGCGGTCAAGGCTAACTGAGCGAACCACTGCTGGGTAATCGCCTGTTGGCTGGCGTCTTTCACGGGGATTAACCTTAGCCAGCCATGCCAGCGAAACAAGCCAAAGAGGCTCTCGCGAATCACCCGTCTGTCTTTGGAGCCTGCTTCTTATGGGCGCGGAAATAGTCGGCCAAGATGCGATCGCCCGGTAGCTTGCTTTGCAGCGTCTGGCAAAATAGCTGATGTATGGTCAGGCTGTAACTCAGGGCGCGTTTCTCGGCGCCGCTCTGGGCGTTTAGCGCCTGATGCAGCTGCTCGCCGTCGATGCTGGCTACCGCCAGGTGGGTCGCAGTTGAGGTGGTTGCCGAAGTTGTAGAGTCGCCCATGAATGTACGCCTAAGCTGAGATCTGTTTCTGAGGGCGCAAGTGTACCAGATGTCGGCATATTTGCTACCGCCGAGGCACGCGAAACAACCCATGAAACCTTGGTTTTAGACGCCACTCTCGCCTCATGCACACCTGCAGGTTATACCAATCACAGTAAGTATGTGATCAGAAATAGCGCAGGAAAAACGCTTGAGAACAAAGCAGGATTTTTACATAAGTAGTTATTCTACAATTAAAAATGCTAATACAGTTATCGAGCGTTTTAACAAGCTAGAATGATCAATTATTTATTACGATTGGTATTAAGTTCGCATTATGTCGAAAATGTACAATAGCGCCACCTCATGTCCTGACTATGCTGATGCTGACTCGTTTAACGGAGGAAGCAAGATGAGTATAAACATAGATTACGCCAAGGTGGCACCAGAGGCTCTGGCTATCTTAATCAGCCAGGAAAACTATCTAAAGCAAGTATTTAGTCAGCAAGATAAGTTGGGGCTGGCGGAACTTGAACTGGTAAAGCTGCATATATCCCAGGTGAATCAGTGCGCCTTTTGTATCAATATGCACACCAAGGCGGCACTGGAGCTAGGGGTAAGCCTGGACAAGATTGCTGGCCTCAGTGCCTGGCGCGGCCTGCCTTATTACACAGAGGCGGAGCGTGAGGCGCTCAGTTGGGCCGGGCAGTTTTTCTTGCCGCAGATCCCCTCTGAGGCAGTTGAACGGGCGCGGTGCTATTTTGGTGACAAGGCCCTGGTCGACCTGACCCTAGGGATCAACGCCATCAATAGTTGGAACCGCCTGTGTAAGGCGTTCAAACCCAGCCTGGCCTAGTCGCCTTGTGCCAGCCATGCCGAATTGGTCAAGCCGTGTTAATTACACGGCGCTAGTGAGATGGCGCTAATTGCATTGTATTAATTACAGAGTGCCAATCACGGCGCACCAATCACAGTGCAAGATAAAAGGGAGATGGAGTGAGTCGTAAGTGAGATTGCCATCTATTTGGCATCAGGGCTTGGCTCACTTCATCACTTTCTCACTTCATTACTTTCTTACTTCATCAATTCTTCACTTCCTCAGTTCCCCACTTTCCTCCTTTGTCTCTGTCCCTGTCCCAGAGCTTGAGGTCTTGGTGTTTTAGATAAAAGTTATTGCTGCAACTATTTGTCCGCGTTCCAACATCGGCCAAATGTTGGGGTTGTAACCATTTTCTGTTAACGAATAATTTCAAAAAATATTTCGTTAACAATTTCGCGCAAACCACCCTCAAAAATATCGCTATTGAACAATAGCTTATGTGTAGCGCCTGCCTCTCATCTTTTCTTTAAAAAAACTGTGATTAGCCGCGCAAAATTAGTAATTGGGTTGATAGTTACATCTCTAACTATTACCATTGTTATTAATTGAACGTTCAATTAACTAATTTTTAGACAGGGAGAAGTGGGTTTTATGGCACGTCCTCAGATGAAATCGGTAAGGCAACAGCAACTCATCGATGCCACCTTAGTCTCTGTCGAGCGACACGGTTTACACCACACCACGATCAACACCATCAGCGGCCTGGCGGGCATGTCATCGGGCATTATCAGCCACTATTTCGGGGGTAAGCAGGGGCTGATCGAGGCCACGCTGAAGTATCTATTGGATGAGCTGAAGCAGGCGCTGCTGGCAAGGACCTTAGGCAAGACACTGACCCCCATGGAACGCCTGTTTATGATCGTTGAGGCCAACTTTACCGAGCTGCAACGATCGAGCGCCGCCACCAAGACCTGGCTGAGCTTCTGGTCACAGGCGATGCACGACCCAGGACTCGCCAGACTGCAATGCATCAACCATCAACGCCTCTATGCCAATCTTAAATATTCTTTTCGTCCCTTACTCGGCGCGGCGGCCGCCTGTGAAGCGGCTAAACAGACGGCGGCGATGATCGATGGTTTTTGGCTACGCAGTGCGCTTAGCGCCTCACCAGAGAAAGATTTTGAGCAAGCTCAACAGTTATGTAAGTCCTTCATTGAGACTCGAGTGATGCAGTACGGAGAAAATGAATGTCACTAGTTGTATACCAAAATTACGTTCACGGTCGTTACCTGAGTAACGCAAGCGGTGAAACCTTCGATGTGGTCAATCCCGCGACGGGCGAGGTGGACTACCGCGTCGAAGTGGCCGACGACAAGATCAAACAGGCCGCCATCGACAGCGCCAAGGCGGGATTTGCCCTCTGGTCATCGATGACGCCCATGGAGCGCAGTCGTATTCTGCTTAAGGCGGTCGCCTTGCTGCGCGAACACAACGATGCCCTGGCGGCGATCGAAGTACAAGACACGGGTAAGCCTTGGCAAGAAGCCTCTGTGGTCGATGTGGTGACTGGCGCAGATGCCATCGAATTCTTTGCCGGGCTGGCGCCTAGCATAGAGGGGAATCAGCAGAGTGTGGGAGACGATTTCTATTACACTCGCCGTGAACCTCTGGGGATCTGTGCCGGTATCGGTGCCTGGAACTATCCGCTGCAGATCGCCTGTTGGAAATCTGCGCCGGCGCTAGCCTGTGGCAACGTGATGTTATTTAAGCCTTCCGAGGAGACGCCGCGCGGTGCCATGAAACTGGCGGAGATCTTCACCGAGGCGGGCGTACCCGATGGTGTATTTAACGTGATCCAGGGCGATGGACGAGTCGGTGCCTGGTTAACCCACCATGAGGAGATCGCTAAGGTCTCCTTTACCGGCGAGGTAGGCACAGGCACTAAGGTGATGGCCGCGGCGGCCAGCACCCTGAAAGAGGTGACCATGGAGCTGGGCGGCAAGTCGCCGCTGATCATCTTTGACGATGCCGATCTCGACAATGCCGTGTCGGCCGCCATGCTGGCCAACTTCTACACTCAGGGCGAGATTTGTACCAATGGTACCCGCGTCTTCGTGCACAAGGATGTCTACCCGCGCTTCATCGAGCAGTTACTCGAGCGTACTCAAAACAATATTGTCTGCGGCGATCCCATGGATGAGGCGACCAACTTCGGCGCTCTGATCTCCAAAGACCATCAACGCAAGGTGCTCGACTATATTGCCCTCGGTCAATCGGAAGGGGCGACCCTGCTAACCGGTGGCAAGGCCTTAAGCCCACAGAGTGCGCCTAACGGCTGCTTTGTCGCCCCCACCATCTTCACCGATTGCCAAGACGAGATGACAATCGTGAGAGAAGAGATCTTTGGCCCAGTGATGTCTGTGCTCACCTTCGACGATGAGCAAGAGGTGATTGCGCGCGCCAACGATACCCGTCTCGGCCTCGCCGCCGGGGTGTTTACCCAAGACATTACCCGTGCACACAGGGTGATTCATCAATTGCAGGCGGGGATCTGCTGGATAAATGCCTATGGCGCCTCGCCGTCAGAAATGCCGGTCGGTGGCTACAAGATGTCGGGCATTGGCCGCGAAAACGGCACAGAGACGCTAAAGGCCTACACCCAGATCAAGGCCGTGTATGTTGGCATGACGCCCCTTGAAAGCCCATTTTAAGGAGCGCCCATGACAGATACGACACAAAAATATGATTACATCATAGTCGGCGCCGGTAGCGCGGGCTGTGTGCTGGCCAACCGCTTGTCGCAAGATCCCAACAACAGGGTGCTGTTGCTGGAAACCGGCGGCAGCGACAAGAGCATCTTCATCCAGATGCCAACCGCACTGTCTATCCCGATGAATACCAAGAAGTATGCCTGGCAGTTTGAGACCGAGGCGGAACCTTACCTGGATAATCGCCGCATGCATTGTCCGCGCGGCAAGGTGCTTGGTGGCTCTTCGTCGATCAATGGCATGGTTTATGTGAGAGGCCATGCGCGTGACTTCAATGAGTGGCAGCAGGCGGGTGCTAAAGGCTGGGATTATGCCCATTGTCTGCCCTATTTTAAGAAGGCCGAAACCTGGGTCTTCGGCGGTGATGCCTATCGCGGTGACACCGGTCCGCTTGGGGTTAACAATGGCAACCAGATGAAGAACCCCTTGTATCAGGCATTTGTCGATGCGGGTGTCGATGCGGGCTATTTGTCGACCCAAGATTACAACGGCGCCCAGCAAGAGGGCTTTGGCCCCATGCACATGACGGTCAAAAACGGGGTGCGTTGGTCGACGGCCAACGCCTACCTGAGACCGGCGATGAAGCGCAGCAACCTGACGGTGATCACCCATGCGCTTGTGCATAAGGTACTGCTTGAAGGGAAGCGCGCCACAGGTGTGCGTTTCGAGCGTAAGGGCAAAGTGCAACAGGTGCTGGCGGCCAAAGAGGTGGTGTTATCGGCAGGTTCTATCGGCTCGCCGCACCTGTTGCAGCTGTCGGGCATAGGGGCGGCCGATGTGCTCGCCTCGGCGGGTGTCGAGCTGGCTCACGAGCTACCGGGCGTCGGTCAGAACCTGCAGGATCATCTGGAGTTTTATTTCCAGTTTAAGTGCCTTAAGCCTATCTCCCTCAACGGCAAACTCGACCCGTTAAACAAGCTGTTTATCGGTACCCGTTGGATACTGAACAAGTCTGGCTTGGGGGCGACCAACCATTTCGAGTCCTGCGGCTTTATTCGCTCCAAGGCGGGACTGGAATGGCCGGATCTGCAGTATCACTTCCTGCCGGCGGCCATGCGCTACGACGGTAGGGAAGCCTTTGCCGGACACGGTTTTCAGGTGCATATCGGCCATAACAAGCCTAAGAGTCGCGGCGCGGTCACCCTGGCGAGTGCCGACCCTAAGGTGGCGCCAAAGATACAGTTTAATTACCTGTCGCACCCCGAGGATATCGAGGGCTTTAGAGCCTGTGTGCGCCTGACCCGGGAGATCATCAATCAACCCGCGCTAGATGAGTATCGCGGCGAAGAGATCCAGCCTGGGATCGGCGTACAGAGTGACGAGGCCATCGATAAATTTGTCCGCAGTGCGGTAGAGAGCGCGTATCACCCCTCGTGTTCCTGCAAGATGGGCGAAGATGAGATGGCAGTGGTCAATAGCGAGACCAAGGTGCATGGCATCGACGGGCTAAGGGTGGTGGACTCCTCCATCTTCCCGACAATCCCCAACGGCAACCTTAACGCACCGACCATCATGGTGGCCGAGCGCGCCGCCGACCTTATCTTGGGGAAAGGCGTGCTGTCACCCAGTGATGCCGAGGTCGTGATAGCACCCGACTGGCAAGAGGCGCAGCGTCAGCATGCGCCGAAGAGGGCGGTTATCTGAGCAAAGCCGCTGACTAAAGTGTCTGGATAGATTCAACCGGGCCTAAGGCCAGCCTAAGCCGACAGCGTCTCTCGGGGCAAATCGGCTAAATGGCCTAATCCGTCAAAAACCGTTTATCAGGGTTTAAATATCGTTAAAGCGATATTTAAGGCTTGAGGGCTTCTTGCAGCCTTAAAACACGGTGATTGACACAAGACAAACTAAATAAAAATGAGTTAACACCATGTTTAATTTGAATTTTAATGTGAGGGAACAATGATGACCGCTTGGTTAACCATAGGGATCTTATTTACGTTCGCGGCGATAGCCTTCGTGCTGTATCGCTGGGGCAATGTGAAGTGTATCGGCGTGACGCCGGTGCGTACTTTTACCTTTATCGCCATTCTGTTTACCTCGGGTCTGGATGTGGGACTGATCATGTTTCCCCTGACCGAGTTTGCGGGCTATGCCGATCTGAGCACCAGCCCAGAGTATGGTTTTAGTAACCCGCTGGCTATCGAGTTTGGTTTCTGGGCCTTCTTGATTTGGGCGTTCTACTTCCTGACCTGTTTCTACTTCTGTGTGATTGAACCTAGGGTGAAGTTTTTCGAGATCCCGCTGGTGAAGTTTATCAATAACCTGGTGATCATCGGCACCTGTGCCTTTACCGCCTATCTGCTATTGACCAACTTGCCCTGGTATCTGCCGGAGATCGGCGACGGTGAATCTGTGGTCGGCACCTTCTATCTGATCGTCTTCGTGGTGATTGCCGCGGCAGTCTATTCCAGCACCAGCATTCGCTATGTACGCACCCTGAGCCTGGCCAGTACCTGGCTGTTTATCGGCTTGATCGCCCTGATGTGGGCCGGTGCCTTCCTCAGCCCCGAGTCGGGCGTGGGCGAGTTTGTGACCACCTTTGCCTTGTTGGGTGACTACTTCGGCAACCTGCATCACTTCGTCCTGCCGCTAAACGACTATCATGAATTTTACCTCTTCTGGTGGTTTGCCTGGAGCATCATGATAGGCCAGTTTACCTCGCGTTTCGTCGGTGGCATGAAGACCTATCAGGTGTTGATCGCCATGATGGTATTCCCCTCTATCCCCATCGCCATCTGGTTTAGCGTGCTCTATTACTACAGCGTCAACGAGATCGCCACCGCGGGCTTCTATAACATCGCCATGGTCACCGTAGGCATCACCTTCGTGGTGAACTCGTTAGATTCCTTGACCCGTCTTTATACCGACAACCTTAACCTCACGGTGCAGCGTTTCGGCAAGACCAAGTATGTGGTGGGCAATATTGTGCTGATGTCGGCGCTCACTCTGCTGTTTAGCCTCGACTTCTTACAGATCCAGTGGGTTGGCGCGCTGGCGATTGCCCTGATCTTGGCCTGTTTCGGTTACATAGTGGCGACCAAGTACCAGAAGGTGGCGGCCATTGAGCGCTCGCCAAAAGAAAACCAGATCGATTTCAACAAAATCGAATTGGCAAACTAATCTCAAATGCTAAGTGTGAAAATTAAAGTCATAAAATAAAGGGAAGATAATGAAACAATCTATCAAGCAATTGGCGCTTTGTGGTCTACTCCTGTTACCCGCTAGTGCGATGGCAGGCCTGAGTTCGACCGTCAATCTGACTTCAGATTACACCTTTAACGGTGTGAGCCAGACAGACAACGGCCCGGCGCTACAGGCAAGTTTAGATTATGGTGTCGATTCTGGTTGGTATGTAGGTACCTGGGCGTCAAATGTCGATTTCGGTGCGGGCGATGATACCTGGCTGGAGTGGGACTTTTACGCGGGTAAGTATATGGCCCTTACCGAGCGCGTGTCATTGGACGCGGGTATCGCCTATTACACCTATCACGGCGACTCCTTTTCAGATGACTATCAGTACCCGGAAGCCTACGCTAAGTTTGGTTACGCGTCGTCTGTGGGCCAGAGTGAGCTGAACTTCTGGTATTCCTGGGACTACTTTGGCGTCGATGCGGGCCACTACATCATGATGGCGGCGCATACCTTTACCCTGGCCGAAGGCCATGATATTCGCATCAGCTTCGATCGCTCGACCTCACAAGATGAAGACAAATGGTCGTGGAACGGTGACGATGCCTATAACCATTATCGCGTCGAGTACATGACCAGCTGGAAAGGGTTCGACTTTAACCTTGCCGCTGAAGACACAAGCATGGATACTGACAACAGCGATACCCGCGCTGTGCTATCTGTGTCACGTACCTTTGCTTTTTAAGCGTGATACGGCCAATGGCGATGTGATATAGCCTTAGGTTATAGACAGAAGTCATTAGTGCAAAAGCAGAGCAAGCGATAAGTTTGTTCTGCTTTTTTTCTATTTGAAGCATGAGTCTAGATAACATTTCTGGTATGGTGCGGCTGAAACGAGAGGAGATTATGGAAAAGTACGAACAACTACTGATTTCGCTGCGCCGTGTGATCCGCGCCATCGACATACATTCTCGCCAGCTGAATAAGCAGTCTGGCCTAACGGGCCCTCAGTTAATGGTGATGCAGACCATTGCCGCCTACGACCGTCCGCTGGCCAAGGAGATCGCTCAGGAAGTGGCCCTCAGCCCTGCCACGGTTGCCACCATTATCGACCGCCTCGAGGCGCGGGATCTGGTGGTGAGAACCCGTAGCGAGTCAGACAAGCGCAAGTGGCACCTGTCCCTTAGCGAGGCCGGCATAGATATTCTCAAGGCCGCGCCTAAGCCGCTACAGGATCACTTTATCAAGCGTTATCAAAACCTTGAAGACTGGGAACAGAGCCAGTTGCTCTCTGCCGTCGAGCGTATCGCCTCCATGATGGATGCCCAGGAGCTGGATGCGGCCCCTGTACTCCTGGTGGGACAGATCCAGGCGGAAGAATAACCGTGACGGGCGCAGTATTGCCTGACTTTGCAGCCGGCCGACATGAGGCGGCGGAGCTTAGGGTCGATAATTGCGCCTTAGTGCTGGAAGGGGGCGGCCTGCGGGCCATCTATACCGCAGGTGTGCTCGATGCCCTGCTACATGCGGGGATCCATTTTCAGTATCTGGTGGGCGTCTCCGCCGGCGCCATCTATCCCGCCTCCTACCTCTCGCGTCAGCTGGGGCGTAACCTTACCATTCAGCAAAATTTCCTCGCCGACAAGCGCTACATGGGGCTCAAACACCTGCTGCGCACCGGCAACTATGTCAACACCGACTTTACCTATCGGCGCATGGCCCATGAGCTGGTGCCCTATGATTTCGAGGCCTTTAGTCACAGTGAGGCCGAGTTTAAGGTGGGGGCCTTTAACTGCCTGACCGGCGAGACCGACTTCTTCGGCATGGCGGACTTTGCCGATCACGACACCTTCTTAGAGGTGCTCATCGCCTCCAGTAGTCTGCCCTTCATCTCTAAACCGACCTGGCTTGGCGACACGCCCTATCTCGATGGTGGCATAGGTGCGCCTATTCCCCTGGCTCAGGCCCGTGCAGATGGCTTTAAGCGCCAGGTGGTGATCCTCACCCAGGAGAGTGACTATCGCAAATCCGCCTTTAAGGCCAAATGGCTGGCCAGGCGCCTCTATCGTCGCTATCCCAAGGTGGCCAATGCCCTTATCGAGCGCCACCACACCTATAACCGGGCGCTGGATGAGCTAGCGAAGGCAGAATCCGAGGGCAGCGCCCTGGTGCTGCAACCCGCCACGCCACTCGGCTTGTCGCGCTTGGAGCGGGATGTCAGCAAGGTCGAGGCCGTCTATCGCCGCGGTCTTGAGGAGGGCAAGGCCTTTATCCCGCAGCTGCTGGCGTTTATCGCTAAGGGCTAATAACTCACACCTAAGGCTTCAGGTTTAACACCTAAGGCTTCAGGTTTAACACCTAGCGTTTTACGTCTAATACTCAGTCGCTAATCCCCAATGCCTGCTGGCTAGACTCTCATACCTATCACTCTGTCTCGATGCGCCTTGTCTGCTAAGCCGCTATTCCTTGATCACTGCGTGCGCTACGTTCCAAGTGCTATGTTCCAAGCGCTATTTTCTAAGCGCTATAGTAATTCGCGGGTGCCCTAATGCTTTAGCCGCAGAGGGGCAGGTTTTGGTTGATCTTTGTCCAGTTTCCAAGCACCTTTAGAGGCTGTTTTGTCAAAGTCTCAATTGAATCATGATGTTAAAGGAGTTCCCATGGATAAGGTCAAGTATGAAAAAGGGTTAGGCGTCAGGCGCGAGGTGATGGGCGATGAGTTTGTCGACAGGGCGCTGTCATCGGCCAGCGATTTTACCCAGCCACTCCAGGAGCTGGTGACCCGTAACGCCTGGGGCGAGGTGTGGGCCAGAGAGGGACTCGACAGGCGCACCCGCAGCTTGATCACTATCGCCACTCTGGCTGCCCTCAAGGCTTCCACCGAACTCAAGGGCCATGTGCGCGGCGCGTTGCGTAATGGCTGCAGCGTCGAGGAGATCCAGGAGGTGCTGCTGCATGCCACCGTGTATTGCGGCATGCCGGCTGGGGTCGAGGCGTTTAGGGCGGCGAATGAGGTGATTTCGGAGTGGCAGGAAGGGGAGTCATAAGGGGACTCTTGCCCTTTGGTTTCTGTTGTAGCAATTACCGGGATTGTTATTGGAAGGGGCGTTGAAGGTCGAACCTTAATGTTAGTTAATTGCTTGCAGCAGGCTTTTGTGTAGATACATCTGCTACACGCCGACTCTTTATCTCAAAGAGAGTCGTCCATGGAGGCTCGGCGATGGCATCCATGCCATCGACGTCGGCAGATGCATCTACACCAAGTTTTTTGTCTCTTCGATTTGGCTTTAGTTGTGCTGATTGAATGAGTGGTCTTTGAGAGAGTATATGACTGGGCTTTTCGAGGTTTAAGTACGAACTGGTCATCTTCTGGTTTTCTGTGCACTCTTTCAGTTGCCTTCAGATGAGCAAGAGATGGTTGGTAATTTATTGAACATGTAAGTAGGATTAACCAATTTAGGATTGGTACTGCTAAAGCCTGCTTCAGTTCCATTTCTAGCTTTATTTTTAGCGGGCAACTAGATAAGTCCTTAATGGGGCGTTTACATAAAAAGGATATTTTGCATTGAGAAAGTTTTTAGATGGATTTTATTGGGGATTGGGTTTCGCTGTTGCCGTTTTATCTGTTTTTGTTACTTATGTGGTCGTCGGTCATGGCGAGGTAGAAAGAAGCTACCAAGAGTCTATGGACAAATGGCGGTCTGAGAACATTAGGTCATTTGTTGATGTCTTGGAGCTAGAACTAATTGAGGCAAAAAGAGTAGGTAACGAAATTCTAATAACGACAAAAATGAATAATTTGGGTTTTACAGCTAATTCGCTTGGACTCTCACTAAGATTTAGTCTCTATACAACCTCTGGTGCTTTCATGGGGCAATGTACTGATGCTATACCAGGTGTGGACTCTAAAGAGGAAAAAATAGACATGCTCTCAGTATGTACAACAAAATTTTATCCAGCAGAGGACTTTGAGAAGGCAACCCTGGCTGTCGTCAGGTAACAGAGGCATAAAGTTTTTATAGTTATAGTCTTTCGCTTGTGTATTAATAATGTGGGCTGTGGTTTGTAGAAAACTGAAAGGATTCGAACTTGAAGATATTAGCTATCTCTGGAAGTCTTAGGAAAGACTCTTACAATATGGCCTTACTTAAAGCCGTGAAGGCAAGTTCACCCTGCGGTGTCGAGATTAGGATATTTAATGGTCTTGCCGATATTCCTCCTTTTAATCCTGATATCGAACCGTCGAATGACCCAAATGTCATGGCGTTGAAGACGCTTGTCGCACAGTCGGATGGATTATTCATCTCAAGTCCAGAATATGCTCACGGAGTAAGTGGTGTCTTGAAGAATGCCTTAGATTGGTTGGTCAGCGGAGAAGAGTTTGTTTGTATGCCTGTCGCAATATTTAATACATCACCACGAGCCTTTCATGCACTCGAATCACTACATGAAATAATCCGCACTATGTCAGGTAAAATTGTAGAGGAGGCCTGCATTACGCTGCCATTACTTAGCAGTAACTTTTCATGTGAAGATATCCTCAGTGATAGCAGCATGTCAGCGTCTATTGAGCATGCTATAAAAGTCTTTACCTCTTCGGTGAGTTGATCAAAGGTGGATGCTTTCGTAAATTGCAGCCACTGTACCGTATGATTAGGGCGAGCTTCAGCATTTAAGCTCGCCACCATAGTTTCTTCTACCTCAAATTTAGCCGTTGACGGCTATGATGGCGGGGCGTTGTTCCATCTTGGTGAGCCAGGCGGTGAGGTTGGGCTGGTCGTCGCTTGGGGTGATCTCCAGGTGCTTGATGAAGCTCATCATCACGTAGGCGGTGATGTCGGCGATGGAGAACTTCTGTCCGGCGACAAAGGGCTGCAGGCTAAGCTGCTGCTCTAGCGTCGGCAGAAACTCTAACACTCTCAGGCGGGACTCTTCTCCCCAGGCCTCGACGCAGCGCTCTCTGTCTTCATACACCTTAGTGATGTTTCTAAAGGCCTGGAAGGCGACGAATAGGCCCTGCAGCTCGCAGATCCGCTGCCACATCTCAACCTGGGCCTTCTCTAGCGGCGTGTCGCCAAACAGCGAGTGTGCTGGCGCAGTGATTTCGTCGAAGTAGCGGCAGATGGCCACAGACTCACACAGGGTCTGGCCGTCGTCGAGTGCCAGCACTGGGATGCGGCCGTTGACGCTGATGGCCTTGAACTGGTCACTCAGGTTGTCGCCGGCGCGCAGGTTGAGGCTCTCACGCTCAAGGCCAAGGGCTTGCTCGTTGATGCCGAGTTCCTTTAGGAAGATATTGACGCGTCGGGCGCTGGGGGTCATGGCTAATTCGAAGAGTTTCATCTATCCCTCTCTGACTCTTGTCGTTGTTTATTCTGTTGATGTCTATCTTGTTGGTATTTACTTTGTCGATATTTACTTGAGTTCTGTCAGGCCGTTTGGCTTTAACTGAACGCTCGTTTAGAATAGAATCTAATTCATTTCTAAACGTTCGGTCAAGAAACTTGTTATGAACGTATGTGACTAATTCAGAGCAAAATCATCTATGGCGAGAAGTTGTAATTTCGATAGACAAGACAAGCTGATAGCAGCCATGGAGCTGTTTTGGCAGAAGGGCTATGCCGACACCTCGGTGGCGGATCTGGTGGCGCACCTTAAGATTAACCGTTTCAGCCTGTATAACAGCTTCGGTGATAAGTTGAGCCTGTACCGCGAGGCCCTGGGCTATTATCTGGCGCATTACGCCCAGCCAAGAATCACTCCCTTGCTGGCCGATGATGCCGATCTGCAGTCGATTGTCGACTATATTCAGGCGTTTGTGGCCCTGCAGGCCGAGCAGCCCTATGGCTGCTTTATGCAGAATGCGGTGCTGGAGAAGTACCTTAGCGATGAGGTGGTGCAGCAGCTTTGTGGCGAGTTGTTCGATGGTCTACATGAGGCCTTTGCGCGGGTGCTTACAGATGAGCAGCGCCTTGGGCGTGTGAACAGTGAGGTGAATCCCCAGGAGGTGGCCAGCTTCCTGGTGATGCAACTGCAAGGCATTCGGGTGCTGGGTAAGGCGAAGCAGTACGCGCTCATCGAGCAAGCCCGCCGAGTGTTGGCGGGCTATCTCGACGGACTATTTCTAAGGGCTATCACAGACTAGCCTAAAGGGCTGGGGCCCTAAATAAGCGAGAAGCTTATTTGGCGCCTTTAATCAGCGGGATGCCGTTGGTGCCCACCGGAATATAGACGGTGGTGTGATTGGGCGAGTCGGCCATCTTGAGCTGGGCGTTAATCGCCTCGTGCTGCAGATAGTTGGGGGTCAGGGTCTCGTTGATGATCTTCTGCGCCTGGGCGATACCCTTGGCCTCTTCGATGCGGATCTCGGCGTCCTTCTGGGCGATCTCCTTCTGGGTCTCCTTCTCCGACAACAGCTGCTGGGCGGCCAGCTTCTTCTCGACCGCGATGGCGACTATGTCGGGGTAGTTGATGTTACCCACAATCACGTTGTTGAGCTGAAAGGGCGAGGTCTTGAGGTAGTCTTTGAGCTTGACCGACACCGCCTGGGCGATCTCCGAGCGGTTTTCTTTCAGCGCCACACTGTCATAACGTTGCACCTCGTCACGCACATAGGTGCGAAAGGTCTCGCGCACGAAACGCACATACCAGTTTTCGGCGCCATATTGCTCTACTACCTGCTGCACCGTGCCGGACTTGATGGCGATCACCGCATGGAAGTTAAAGCTGATGTTGAGATCGTCCTTGGCGAGGATCTTGAAGTTTTCCGTGTAGGTGTTGGGGCGCATGTCGATGTTGATCACCTCGTTGCGCCACAGGGAGACACCATAGTTGCTGGGGCCTATGAGGGTGCCGCGATAGCCACCAGCGCCGAAGATGCGAGGCTTCTCAAACACATAGCCCTCTTCACCCGCCGGGGTGTTAGGGTTGGTGCAGCCCGTTAGGCCAGTGGCCAGCGGCAGCACGACCAGGAGCGGTGCGATAAATTTCAGACGGCCGAGTCCGCTTAGGCGTGGGCCGAAAGTCTTGTTGGCGTTACGATTAAACATCAAAAATCCTTTTTAATAATCTAGGTCCAGGGCGAAACAGAGGTAGCCCATGAGTTTGTTGACCTGGCTAAACTGCTTGGCGCACCAAGTATCGAAATCCTCGGCAAACAGCTGCCGGGTGTCGAGTGGTTTGATGGCGATAAAGTCTTTGCGCTTGAGTTCATCTAGCATGGGGTGATGCTTGTCGAAGCCCTTGGGCGGGCGCTGCAGGCTGTCACCCTCCATGTTAAATCCAGCGTCGCTCAGCTGCTTGAGCGCCTGTTTGTAGGCGTTGGGGTTGTCGTCGATGCAGCTGCGGATCTGGTTTAAGGCCTTGCTGTCTGGATGCCAGATGCCGGCGCCGAGGAAGCAGCCATCGTTGGCGATATGCAGGTAGAGGCCGGGGGCGTGCACATCTTTGCCCTGGAAGTGGCGAAACTGTATGCCGACGTTGACTTTATAAGGGGTCTTGTCCTTGCTAAAGCGGGCATCGCGTTGGGGGCGCATCAGGCTGCCACCCACCTTCTTGGGCACGGCCGTGAGGCGCGGCGAGAGCTGGGCGATATGGGGCGCCATGGCACTGATAAAGTTGAGCGCCGGGGTGCGTACCTTGGCCTCATACTCGTTTTGGTGGCTCTTGAACCAGTCGCGCTCGTTATTGCTGGCTAATTTGGCGAGAAAGTCGAGGCAGTCTGGGGTAAATATGGCTTCCCTGGGGGCCGATGTGGTCATAATCTGTGCCCTATGTCCTAATTATCAATATCTTGGCTAAATTACCATATTCCCTGCAAAGGGTGTTAATGCCAGGTTATACCAATCACAGTAAACATGTGATCAGAAATAGCGCAGGAAAAACGCTTGAGAACAAAGCAGGATTTTTAGATAAGTCGTATTCTACAATTAAAAATACTAATACAGTTATCGAGCGTTTTAACAAGCTAGAATGATCAATTATTTATTACGATTGGTATTAGTGCATTCTGCGAAGGGCGATAGCCGCTTGCTATGTTATAGTGCGCTCCATGCTCAACGCTATGTCGATATAACAGGAAAGAGAGATGAAAATTTGGGTCGATGCCGATGCCTGCCCGGGTGTGATTAAGGAGATATTGTTTCGCGCCGCCGAGCGCGCCGAGATCGCCGTGACCTTAGTGGCCAACCATGCCATGCGTATTCCGCCGTCGCGTTTTATCCAGCTGGTGACAGTGTCGTCTGGGTTCGATGTGGCCGACAATGAGATAGTGAGGCGAGTCGACGCGGGCGATCTGGTGATCACCGCCGATATTCCCCTGGCCTCAGAGGTGATCGACAAGGGGGCGCTGGCGCTCAATCCCCGGGGCGAGCTGTACACCGAGCATAACATTAAGTCTATCCTCAACATGCGCGATTTCATGGACACCATGCGCGCCAGCGGCGTGCAGACCGGCGGCCCGGCCGCCATAGGCCAGAGTGAGAAACAGGCCTTCGGTAACCAGTTGGATCGCCTGATCACCAAACATCACAAACGCTAGGCTGGTGCCTCGTAACAACGAATCCCTAAGCGCCAGGTTGGCGCTTTTTTTGTGCCTAAATGTGAGTGCATACTGACGCCACAACGCCTGTCAGCCTGGGATTGTGCCCCGAGCCCTGTGAGGCGCACCTCACATAACTACTTGATTGTGAATTTGTTTGTCTTGCACTGGCGGCATAAATCGATTAACGTAAAACAAAAGTTTGCAATACAAACATTTGTTTGTTTTGCGGCGATATATCCTTAATGCTGAGTGAGATTGCCGTAATGACGGAACGTGAATTAGAAATCCTAGCACTACTCAAGCAAGACCCTCTGATCCCCCAGCAGGAGCTGGCGGATCGCCTTGGGATCAGCCGCTCTGCGGTGGCTGGTCATATCATGAACCTGACCAACAAAGGCATTATCCGTGGCAAGGGCTATATTCTGGCCGAAGCCAAGTTTGCCATGGTGGTCGGCGGGGCCAACATGGATATTCTCGGTCGCCCGGCTGCCAACCTGAGGGTGGGGGATTCTAACCCCGGCAGCGTCAGCTGCTCCCCAGGTGGTGTGGGGCGTAACATTGCCGAGAATCTGGCGCGCCTGGGCTCAGATACTCGCCTGATGACCGCAGTGGGCAAAGATGCCTATGGCCAGCAGATCGTCGAGCATTGTCAGCGCGCCGGTATCGACATGAAACCCAGCTTGCAGCTGAGCGATGGCGTGACCTCCACCTACCTCTCGGTGCTCGATGGTGACAGCGACATGCATGTGGCGATCAACGACATGGCGATCCTCGAGCGACTGGGCGTCGAGCAGCTCAAGAGTCAGCAGGAGATGTTCAAACGGGCCAGCCTCATCATAGTCGACGCCAACTTGTCTGATGCAGCCTTAGCCTACTTGCTGAGCAACTTTGCCGATATCCCGCTGTTTGTCGATACCGTTTCCTGCGCCAAGGCGGAGAAGATTAAGCCCTACCTGAGCGCGGTACATACCCTCAAGCCCAACCTTAAAGAGGCCGAGCAGCTCTCTGGCATCGCCATTGCCAACTATGGCGAGTTGCCTATGCTGGCCAACTGGTTCCATGAGCAGGGCGTGCAGCGAATATTCCTGAGCCTGGGAACCGATGGGGTGTTTTACAGCGATGGTCAGGAGCAGGCCCTTGTTCCAGCCATTCCAGTCGAGATGGTCAATGCCAACGGCGCCGGTGACGCCTTCCTCGCGGGCCTGGCCCACGGCTTTATTCAAGGTTGGTCGACCCGTCAGTCGACCGAGTTTGCCATGGCGGCGGCGGTGGTTGCCCTGTCGGATCTGGCAACCATCAATCCAAATATGTCTGAAATATCAGTTAACCGAGTTATCAAGGAGTCTCTATGTTAGCGCAGTACCTAGATATCAACCCAGAAGTGAAAGCGGCATTGGATGCCGGCCGTCCCGTGGTGGCACTGGAATCGACCATCATCTCTCACGGTATGCCTTATCCGCAAAATGTCGAGACTGCCCTGAAGGTAGAGCAGATCATCCGTGATAACGGCGCCGTGCCTGCCACTATCGCGATTCTCAAGGGACGCCTCAAGGTGGGCATGACCCATGAGGAGATCGAGTATCTGGGTAAGGCAGGTCAGGCAGTGATCAAGACCAGCCGCCGCGACATCCCCTTCATCGTGGCCAAGCAGGCCGATGGCGCCACCACGGTAGCCTCGACCATGATCCTGGCGGCGATGGCGGGCATCAAGGTGTTTGCGACCGGTGGTATCGGCGGCGTACATCGCGGCGCCCAGCAGACCTTCGATATCTCGGCGGATCTGCAGGAGCTGGCCAACACAGATGTGGCCGTGGTATGCGCCGGTGCCAAGTCGATTCTGGATATCGGCCTGACCCTAGAGTATCTGGAGACCCAAGGGGTGCCGGTGGTCGGTTATGAAACCGAGACTCTGCCTGCCTTCTACACCCGCGAGAGTGATTTTGGTGTCGACTATCGCCTGGATACGCCTAAGCAGGTGGCCGATGCCATGACGGCCAAGTGGCAGATGGGCCTCAAGGGCGGCGTGGTTGTGGCTAATCCTATTCCTGCCGAGTATGCCCTGGATAAGGCGATGATCGATCAGGTGATTAAAGATGCCGTGGCCGAGATGGATGCCAAGGGGATCACGGGCAAGGCCTCTACGCCTTTCTTGTTGGCCAAGGTCGCCGAGAAGACCGAAGGCAGCAGCCTGGCCGCCAATATCCAGCTGGTGTTTAACAATGCTAAGCTGGCGGCGCAAATCGCCAGTGAATACAGCCGTTAAGGGTAATCTGACGGTGATAAAAAAGAGCGCTTAGGCGCTCTTTTTTTGTGAGTTTACGGGGCGTTTATCTTGAGATGATTTTAATTTGTGAGCAGCTCATCGACGATACGCCTTAGCAGGTAGGTCTCGCGCTCGATAGACAGGCCCTTCTTAGCGCTGTGGGCCATGGTATGTTCGTTGTGGGCGATCGCCTCATGAATATCTATCCATACCGGGCGCATGCCGTTTTGCAGTTCATGGTGCTCGAGCCTAGTATCGCCAAGCTCCTCGCCAGTTGCGCAGACAAAGCAGTAAGACTCCATCTGCACGAAGTCGAATCCTGGCTTGTGCCAGGGACGAAACTCCTGATAGCGACCGAACTCACTCAATATCTGTATGGTATGGGCGCCGGTTTCCTCTTCCAGCTCTCTCAGTAGCGCCTGGCGAATATCTTCGCCCTCATCCACACCGCCGCCGGGAATGCTGTAGTCGTGATAGCGCTCGGTGTAGAGCATTAATATTTGGCTGTCTCTGAGCACTATGGCCCGCGCCGCACGGCGTGTGAAGCCCTGTCCGGTTATCTCCTCTGGCGTGGCGGCGTTAAGGTCGGGATGTAGGGTGGATTTCAGCAGACGCATAAATTGACTCACTTGAAGAAGTAATAAGCAAAGGGAAAAGGTGGAAACTAGCAGGTTAGGCGCTAAGCAAGTCTAGCTGCGCCTGATAATCTGAGATGGCGCGCTCAAGCAGCGGTTTCTGCTCCTGCTTACTGCCTCTGATCACCTGATGGTAGTGTTTCAGCAGACGCCTTAGGTAGGCCTGCTGCAACTCAAACGGCGCCTGTGACCAGAGGTTGTCGCCAATCGCCGTGATGGGACGCTCGCCGCGGCGCGCCACATGCAAAAGCTCGTAGCAGCGCTTGTTCTCGCTGATGAGCCGCTCGTCGAAGTATCTGAGCCTTAGGATATCGAGTCTCTCTCTGAGCTGATAGGTGTGATGCACGGGGCAGAGCAGAAACTCTATCTCTTGGCCCAGTGCGTCGGCGCGCTGTTGAATCGCGCTCACCAGCTCGCCGGTGAGTTCGCCGCCGACGCCGGCGATGATCACCAAGTGCGGCGTCTCGCTGGGATAGTCGGCCAACGGCAGCTTGGCCACATCCATACAGTGCACCTGCCAGCGGCTCGCGCCTGTTGTGGGCGGAAAGAAGCGTTCGAGCTTGCCCTGCAGGCTCTGCATGATACCTGGGATGATATCGACGAAATGCACGTTTGTGGCGGCCTCTTGCCTTAGCAGGGCGGCGCCGAGCAGGCCGTGATCGCAGCAGCAGTCCCAGATATGTTGGTAAGGGCCATCGACCATGGCCTGCAGGTGAGAGAGGCGTTGACTGAGTTTCAAGCTATGACTCGTTATAGGTGATACATGATACGTGATACTTGGTAGCGCGATAGTATGATAGTGGGTCTGTACTGCCTTGCAGGCACAGCTGATGCTATATCGTATCTGGGCTTAAAATTCCTAGGCGGGCTTACTTTAGGCGAGGCTAGAGCAGCTCGATCTCCAGTTCGATATCCGTGCAACCTTTCTTACAAAACACACCGTAGTGGCCGGTTTGTGCCTTCTCTGTGGGTACGATTAACTGCAGTGGTTGTTTACAGGTCTGGCAATCGACCCGGTTGCCCTTAAACAGCCGCTTGATCAGGTTCTTCTGCTCGTTAAAGGAGCTGGCCGTGCTCTTGTTGATGGCCGAGAAGTCTATCGATTGGCTTGAGGCCTTGGCATTATTTGTCATCGTCAATGTCGTCAATGGTGGCAAATGAGCCCCTAGTATACCAGCCTTGGCGCTTTGCAACAGCGCTTTTACCCGCCGTGTCGCCGGCTTTATACATGGCCTAGCCGCTTGTCTGGTGAGGCAATGAGCTGGCCAGCGAATGCTACTGCCAAACAAATTGTACGCCTGTGCAACATATGTTTATTTTTTGTTAACGTCTTGTTGCCTTTGAGTTGGTGTGATAGCTTGTGCCTTGTTGTGTGGTAGTAAATGCCAAATCAGGTCGCAATTGAAGAGAGAAATACCGCGGCATTTGCTATTCAGGGAAGTTCTAATAAAAAGACTCTTAACAAAATAAATATAATGGAGAGACCTCTATGAAGTTAACTAAGTTGGCAAGTGCAGTAATGGCATTAAGTGTTGGCCTATCAACTCAGGCATTTGCCGATGATGATCGTTACATCATCCAGGTAGACAATGGCAGTAAGGGTGTCGTTAAGGCACTGGCAAAGCAGCTAGGCGCACAGATCCACGTTGATGGTGACGGCTTTATCGCTGCAACCTTTACGGGCAAAGATTTGGCCCAGGTCAAGGGACTGTTAAATAACCCACATGTAAAATTAGTCGAGGCGGATCAGCGTCGTCATCTGATGAGCTTTAGCGATGACGCGGGCAACCCGATGACGCAGCAGGTTACACCTTACGCCGTGTATCAGTCACAGGCCGATCAGGTAACCTTCAATGCGGCTGCTGGCATGAAGGTGTGTGTCATCGACTCTGGTCTGGACGCGTCTAACCCAGATTTCGTTTGGAACAACATCACAGGTGACAACGATTCGGGTACGGGTAACTGGAACGTCAACGGCGGTCCACACGGTACTCACGTTGCCGGTACTATCGGTGCCGCTGACAACAATGTTGGTGTGATCGGTATGGCGCCTGGCGTCGATATGCACATCATCAAGGTATTTAACGCCGAAGGTTGGGGTTACTCATCTGATCTGGCACACGCCACAAACCTGTGTAGCGCGGCCGGTGCCAACATCATCAGCATGAGCCTAGGTGGCGGCGGATCAAACTCTACCGAATCTAATGCCTTCCAAGCCTTCGTCGATGCGGGCGGCCTAGTGGTTGCTGCGGCGGGTAACGATGGTAACAGCGTACGTTCATACCCAGCTGGTTACCCATCTGTCATGATGGTGGGCGCGAACGATGCGAACAACAACATCGCCGATTTCTCTCAGTTCCCATCTTGTACTTCGGGTCGTGGTCCTAAGGCGACTTCAGATGAAACTATCTGTGTGGAAGTGACTGCAGGTGGTGTAGATACACTGTCTACTTACCCAGCAGGCATGGCGACAGCGTCTAACCTGACTGCCGATGGTGCTTCATTTGCCAGCAGCGCAATGGAAAACTCAGGCGTGGTTTCTGGTAACACCTATTTCATGGGCACTGCCGAGGCGACCGATGCGGGCGCTAACGGTAACATCTGTGTGATCGATCGCGGTGCGATCTCTTTCCACGACAAGGTGGCTAACTGTGAAAACTCTGGTGGTATCGGTGCGATCATCATCAACAACGAGCCTGGCATGCTGTATGGCACACTAGGTGATACCAACACCACTTCTATCCCTGCAGTGGGTACTACACAGGAAGATCGCGCGGCGCTATTGGCGGCGAGCACTGCAACTGTGGATATCGGTACCTCTGATTACGGCTTCATGAGCGGTACTTCTATGGCAACGCCAGCCGTGTCTGGTATTGCGGCCCTGGTTTGGTCTAACCATAACCAGTGTACCGGTAGCGAGATCCGTGCGGCGCTGAAGGCGACAGCTATGGACAGTGGTGCACCGGGTAAAGATGAGTACTTCGGTTACGGTATCGTTCAGGCTGCGGCTGCCGATGCTTACCTGACGGCTAACGGCTGTGGTGGCGGAGACAATGGTGGCGGAAACAACGGCGGCGGTGATTTCTCTATCTCAGCGAATGGTTATAAGAGTAAGGGCGTTAAGAAAGTTGACTTGACCTTCTCTGGTGCCGCGGGTGCAAATGTAGATGTTTACCGTGACGGTGGCAAGATTGCGACCACTTCGGCAAGCAGCACCTACACTGACACCATCAACACTAAGGGCGGCGGAACTTACGTTTACAAAGCCTGTGACGAAGGTACTTCTACCTGTACTGCAGAGCAGACAGTTGTTTTCTAAACAGTGTCCCTGAGTAACACAAAAAACGCAGCCTAGGCTGCGTTTTTTTTATCGTTAAGTTTCAGATGAATAGACCGTTATTGAAGGTGTGATAGGGTAAAGCTAAGGTGCTGACTTTAGGCTTTATACCAATCACAATAATATCAATCACAGTAAACATGTGAGCAGGAATAGCGCAGGAAAAACGCTTGAGAACAAAGCAGGATTTTTAGATAAGTAGTTATTCTACAATTAAAAATTCTAATACAGTTATCGAGCGTTTTAACAAGCTAGAATGATCAATTATTTATGACGATTGGTATTAGTTAATTTTCTTTGCAGATCTTGCTTAACTATCTCTAATGCCGCCAGTGCCACATCTGGCTCAATCTCATGGCTCTCCAGAAGATAAATAAGGTCTACGGCGAGTTTAATTTCATCACTTGCGTCATCTAGGCCTGTCTTAGCGCTGGTTGAATCATTCGCTGCTTGTGTCATATTTTCCCCTCAGTTGCATGCTGTCGATTTTCACACAGCGCAGCGATGGGGACAAGTTGCCTAAGCTCTCACCTTGATGGCTGGTCGAGATAAAAAAAACAGGCCATAAATGGCCTGTTTGAGTGTGATGAACTGATGGGGTTAGTAGGTATATTTCGCTTCTAGGAAGAAGTAACCACCATTAAAGCCAAACGGGGTGTTGGTTAATGGGTAGACGAAGATACCATTGAAATTATTGCTGTCTGGGCGCTTCTCTGGGTAGACATCAAACAGGTTTTGCGCGCCGGCGGTAAAGCTTAGTGCATCGGTTGCCGCATACTGCACCGACAGATCCATTATCCACTGGTCGCTGTAATTTACGTCGCCCGATGAATAGCCCACAGTATAGTCGCCGAAGTAGCTTAGACGAATATTGGTCTTAAAGTCGCCGAGTCTATGGGTGAGCCCCAGGTTGCCCGTGTTATTTGGCGTCGCCGAGGTCATACGGGTTTGTTCGATACGATTGAAGAGCTCTTTACCTACGCCGTCTAAGATCTGCGGGAAATGGATGTCTTGTATTTCCGTTTTGTTATAGGCATAGGCCAGGTTGGCTTGCAGGTCGCCCCAGGAACCGATATCAAAGTCCTGGCTTATCACCAGGTCGACGCCACGGGTACGGGTATCGACTGCGTTGATGAAGAAGCGCGCCGACTCGGCATTGGTGCCTGCCAATGCCTGTGCAACGGCCGGTGAATCATCAGGCGTGACCGAGCTTGACAAGATGATGCGGTCATCGACAGAGATTTGATAGGCATCCAAGGTCAGTGCCAGGCCTGCATCGTTACGATAGACCAGACCCAGACTGAAAGATTGTGATAACTCTGGAGCCAGCTCGTTGATCCCTAAGCCTTTCGTTACCGGTGACAGGGTGTTGAACGTACCCGATTCAGTCGGTACCAACTGACCCGTGACAGGATCTGGATTGAACAGGGTAGAGATATTGCTGAAGTACAGCTGCTGCACGCTAGGTGCTCTAAAGCCTGTGTTGATGGTGCCGCGCAGCGCTAAGTTGTCGGTAAGATCATAACGGCCCGCCAGCTTCCAGCTGGTGTTGTCGCCGAAGTCTGAATAGTCCTCGTAACGTAGTGCCGCCGCCCAGTAAAACTCATCGGTTAACTGGTTTTCGAGCTCGACATAAACGCCTGTGTTATTGCGGGTCTCGTCGACTTCAGATTCTGGGGTAAAGCCCGAAAATCCCTGGCTACCGGCGGCGCGGTTATCAAAACCACCATTGATGTAGGAACCCCTCTCGCCAGCCTCGATTTGGTAACCATTTTGGCGCCATGAAATACCTGCGGCAAAGAGTATCTCTGAGTCATTTGCAAAGGAAAAATAGCGTGACGCATCGATATTTAAGTTGGTTTCCCGGGTCGACAATGTGCCTGCATCAAACTCGGTTGGGCTGTCGGGGCCTAAAGATGCGTTTAATGTGTTAACAATATTGTAGTTAAATGCATTTTCGCCGTGGCCTGCGGATGTGTCGATATCCCACTCACCTAGGCTGAATTCATAGCCAAGCACTATCGAGGTGTCGATAATGTCGGGGTTGATCTGTGGCAAGAAACCATCGGGATAAATTTCGGTTAAGTTACGCTTATCTAGGGCTCTGCGGTAGAAGGCGCCAGATTTGGTTTCGCGTTTGCTCACGCCACCGAAGGCGTATAGCTTGCCATTATCTGAGATGGCCTTGGCGGCGTTGATAAACAAGCCTAAGTTGTCGTATTCGGCATCACCAACCTGGTGGCTCTTTCGATTAAATGTGGCTTCACGAGGGTCGAGTGAACCATCGGCCAATTCCGGATACTGCTGACGAGGATCTAACCCAGCGCGGTTAGTGCTGTCTTTATGGTGGGCTTCGAGTGAGACATTGATGAAGCCGTCGTCACCCAGGGCGATACCATGGTTGGCACCCACTCGCCACTGTTCACCGTCACCGGCGTAGGTTTGGCCCGCTTGCGCCGACAGGCTACCACCCTGTTCACTGTCTTTTAGCACCACGTTGATGACGCCGGCGATAGCGTCGGAACCATACTGGGCCGATGCGCCGTCACGTAGGATCTCGATACGTTTGATGGCCGTCATTGGAATGGCGTTTAAGTCGACGTTAGAAGAGCCTTTACCGACAGTGCCGCTCAAGTGGACCAATGCCGAGCCGTGGCGACGTTTACCGTTGACCAGCACTAGGGTGTGATCCGGTGATAGGCCGCGCAGGCTTGCCGGACGTACGGCATCTGAGCCATCGGTTACCGATGAGAATGGAAAGCTGTAACTTGGTGCGGCAAATTGCAGAGCCTTAGCCGTTTCTGTCATCCCCGTCGATTCGAGCTGCTCAGCGGTGATAATGTCCACCGGCGCCACGCTATCTGTGGCGGTACGCAGTGCGATACGTGAACCTATGATCTCGATTTTTTCGAAGCTGGCTTGTTGAGCTAAGCTGGCTTGTTGATCTTCAGCTTGGACGTTAGGAAGGATGAGTGCAGATGACACTGCTAATGCGGAAACAGCTAAGCGCATAAGGCCTCTTAATAAAATGTATGTAAAACAATAATGAGAAGGGCGCGATAGTATCACTGTAACAATTGTTACATTTAGAAGGATATGTACTAACTCATTGCCGACGGTTCTATTGGGCACGCATGCTGCTATAGAGAGGGGAAAGCCTTTCTCGCCAAACGCAATCCTCGAGCCTGGTGATGCTTGAGGGCTGCTAATGGCTTTGAACTATGAGTCACTGTGTGGCGGATATTAAGATCATCCAGGCCCGATGATGAGGTTGGCGGCGAGCAGATAAGAGTGTGCTGCCCATAAAAAAACGGCTGCTTTATAAAGCAGCCGTCGTGGGGAAGATGCATCTTGATGGGCATATTGTCAACTCGCTTGATTAAGCCTGACATTCTCTGCCCGGGTGAACAGGCCGGGCTCAAATTGAAGCGCTTATTCAGTCTAGCTTATTCAGCCTAGCTTGTTCAGACGGCCTTATTCGGCTTGGCACTGGGTGACTTCCAGCGGCGCACTGCGATGCTCTTCGGCATCTGTGACAAAACACTTATCACCGCTTATCCAAAGCTGCACTATTTGCGGCAGCTCGAAGCTGCGGCCCATTAACAGCTGACCGTTAGGATCCGTATGGGGAGTGCGCTCCAGCGCCAATCGACTGTTTTGGGTAAATGCATCTGCCGCCAGGGTCACCTTGTTCATCTGCAACAGTTTGGCGATGGCGTTTTCCAGCTCGGCCAGACTCTCGGCACTGGGTTCGCTGACTATTGCAGGCACAGGATCAGGCAAAGCAGCGTCTTGTGCCTGTAGTGAGCAGCCCATGAGCGCTAACGGCATAGTGCTGACCATGATACGAATTAAGCGTTTCATCATAAATCCTACTTAGGCTGAGTCAGGATACGGTTATTGAGTAGAATATTTTGATTGCGGGTATCTTCCAGCATATAACCGACATCGATAAACAGAGGCTTCGCCTGGGTACGGGACGCTTTTGCTACCTGGGTAGGACAGCTATTGTTGTCACGGTAGTAGAGCGCCGCGGCCAGCTGGCTCTCCTCTTTATCGCCCAGGGCGTGGCTAAAGTCATCGGCTATGTCACAGCCAGGCACTTCGCTTTGCAGCGTCGGGCTGCTGCTGGGGACGAAACCATCTGAATAGTCGCCGAAGCCCTTGTCGTTTTCCCCCTTAAACTGAATGCTAAAGTAGGTATTGCCGCAGTTGGGGGTCGGGTAGAAGCCATAGGGCTTACCACAGGTAGTACCGCCAATCTGAATCACCTCGACATTTATGCCACGCAGGCTATTGATCAGCGACTCACTGGCGGAGCAGGTTCTGTTGGTGGTGAGTACATATACCCGGGAGAGGTTGAGGCTGGGCAGGCTCTGTCCGCTCGACAAGAGGCTGGGGTTAAAGCCGAAGGTCTTATCGTAGAAAGGGTTAGGGGTTAGGGTTTCACCCGTGACAGGATTCTTGGTGGGATATTTGTCATTGAAGGTTACTTGCTCGAAGATACGGTCTTTCGTCGCCTGCTCACCGGCAATCATGTAGCCCAGCTGGCTGGCCATGGCCAGTAAGCCGCCGCCGTTGTAGCGCAGGTCTAACACCAGGTCGTCGACCTTGGCATTGGCCAGTGTGTTAATGGCATCGTATAGGCCGCGCTCTGCGGTGGCGATATGAGCGTTGAACTGCATATAACCTATGGTTCCCGATGGGGTAGCGAGTACCTTGGTATTTTGCACAGGTGTCGAGACCACGGTTTGCGCCGTCAGCACCACATCGCGCGTCTGGCTGGCGCCGAGATCTTGAAGGGTGAAGCGGGTCTGTTGACCTGCGTCCTCGGGGAACAGGCCCTTGTTGAGAATGCCTATCGAGGCACTGTCGCTGGCATCTTTCACGCTCACGCCATCGATACTGACAACGACAGCACCACGGGCGATATTGGCGTTGGTCGCGGGAGAATTGGGCTCAGTGTAGGCGACGGTGACCTTTCTGTCTGTTGTGCCACTGGCCTGTTGCAGATAGAAACTCATGCCATAACCCACGGACGCGCCCGATTGGTTGAGCTGCTCCCATTCGCTGGTGGGCATAGAGAAGTGGAATTGGTCTTTCGGCTTGCCCGAGGCGGACAGGTTTTCGGTTTTCAGGAGATCGAAATATTCCAGGACCTGGTAAGGGGCCGGGTCTCTGTCGATGATCTCGCTGTACCAGAGATAGGTGTCGTTGCTCCATGAGCGTAACCAGAGTTTTTCCTTGAGACCCGCATCGCATTGGTTGGCCAGTTGTGCATAGGGGATAAATTCTCCCTCGACCCACTTCACCGTGCCGCCTGTGCCTGTACTTGGCCCAGAACTATCACCGCCACCGCCACCGCCACCGCCGCCACAGCCTGTGAGCAAGAGGCCAGATGCAATCAGACTTGTTATCAGAGTATTTGAGATTGACTTCATAAATAATCCTTTATTATTAAACTCTTGTATTTTGGTGGGTTGCAATTGTTAACGGGTCTCATGTGGTTATACATGGAGGCAACAATTTATTGACCATCTTAGCTAAGAATTGTATGCAGGTATAGCCTAAGAATGATTGCACAAAAATCACACGGGATAGGTGCGCAGCGCAGTGGAAATCGAGTTGCAATATCAATGGGCTATGATTAAATGAGCCTTAGCAGCCCGAAGGGTTCACCTAAACACGCTCTGCTCCTTGTTGCGTGCCATTTGCATAGAATAACTATGCGACACAGCACGCGCCTTGAGCAAAACGCGTTTATATTGAACAAAAATTAAACCTGAAAGATAAACAGACCCTTGTTAACAAGTTGAATCCATAATGAATGATTATCTGCTCGACCTTATCGCCGTGACCTGTTTTTTTAGCTGCTGGATAGGTTACGCCCGCTTCGCCCGCAAGAAGGCCAAGAACACCAACTGTATCGCCCGTTGTCTGCATCAGCACAGAATTCACTGGATGTATCAACTGCTGGGCCGCGAGGTAAGAGTGGCCGAGGCGGCGCTGCTGGCTAACCTGGAGCGTAATATTACCTTCTTTGCCAGCACTACCATGTTGGTGCTCGCCGGTGTCTTGACCCTGTTTGCCCAGGTCGAGCGGCTGGAGGCGGTGATCGCCTCTATCCCTATGACGGCACCGCCGATTCACATGTTGATCCAGTTGAAGCTTGGCATACTGACGTTAATCTTCGTCATGGCGTTTTTTCAGTTTACTTGGTCCATGCGCCAGTATGGTTTTCTCAATGTCATGGTGGGTGCGACGCCGATCGACAAAAGCGGTGGTGATGAGCAGCTAAAGGCCTATGCGCTGCAGATGGCGATAGTGCAGGACAGGGCGGCCCACGCCTACAACTATGGCCTGCGTTCCTACTATTTCTCGATGGCCGTGCTTGGCTGGTTCTTTCATCCGCTGCTGTTTATCGTCTCTAGCCTGGTCGTGGTCTATACCCTGTATCGGCGCGAATTTAAGTCGCGGGCGGTGCAGGCGATCACCCAGGGGATGTTGCTCCTCGATGAGCGTGAGCAGGCGAAAACGGCACTAGGCAAATTGTAGCCTTTAGGTTTCAATTGTTACCTGTGTGTAGCTTAAAGTTTTGGTGAATGTAGTTTCGCTGGGCTTTTATGAAGTTTTTATTGCGCTTTTCCTAAACTATGGCGTATCGTTAGCGCCGCTAGGAGAGCACTGGATATTTATTTGTATAAATATCAGAAAATTACAATGGATTGTGTAAAGCACCTTTCTATTTTTTGTCTTTTATTCTCCTAGCTTCATAAATATAAGGGAATACATTGATGAAAAAATCAGTAACAGCCGTTGCCATTCTTCTTGGTCTTAGCAGCATGAGCGCCATCGCTGCCCAGGACAACGCCTTTCAACACGAAGCCGGCCTGAACTACTACTCTAACTCTGAAGAGTTTGGCGATGGTATCTGGAATGCGAACTACCGCTACTATGTCACGCCTGTGGACCAGAGCAGCAGCCCATATGCCCTAAACGGCTTCCTGGCGCAGAGCTCTAACCTGGGTGCTCATTACAGCAACTTCGATGATGCCGACCTGGATTCTTACGGTATCGACGGCACTTATGTGTTTGCCTCTAAGTGGTTTGTTGGTGTGAACTATCAAAAGCACGACTACGCACATTTTGATTTTGACACCTATGGCGCGGAAGTGGGTTACTACTTCAACGATTCTTCTGCCGTTTCTGCCTTCTATAACGATGGCGATGAAGGTATTGAAGAGACCTATGGTGTGAAAGTGCGCAGCTATATCGCATTGCAATCGACTGCCGGTGTGGATCTGCAGGCTAGCTGGACTCATGGTGACGATGACGACATGATCAACCTGGGTGCCGACTGGTATGTGAACAATGCCTGGTCTGTGGGTCTGGGTTACACCAACACCGACGATGATGATACGTTCGATGTGAGAACCGCTTACTGGCTGCGTATTTCTGACAACTTCTCGGCCAACTTCCAAGTGGCACGCGTGTTGGATTCAGACTTCGACGGCGTGAACATTGGTCTTGGCGTAGTGGGTCGTTTCTAATAACCGCCTCTTGCTAGCGTTTAAGGCCTGCCAGCGCCCTGGCTTGGTGGGCCTTTGCTTTTTCTAAAGAGGATAGATAGCTAAACCTTTTTAGGGTTTAGGGTTTAGGCTTTAGGCCTGAGGGTCTGCCCCTCGTTTGTCTTCTCCTTGTTATTCACTCTCTTTCATAGCTTTCCCTTGCTCTAATGCTCTGAGTCTATTCCCGTCTCACTATCATCTACTTCGCTTTAGCGCCTCGGCTTCTAGAACTCTGTAGAGTCGAAGGTACTCTGTATCTTGAGCACCTCGGGCAACGCCTCATGGAGCGCGGCGACACAATCGGCGTCCAGCTTGCTGCCCGATAGGCGTTCGAGTTCGGCAAAGGCATCGCTATTGGTCCAGGCGGATTTATAGGGGCGCTCACTGGTGAGGGCATCAAATACGTCGGCCACCGCGACGATTCTCGCCTCGATAGGCACCTCGTCGCCTCTTAGGCTGATGGGGTAGCCAGAGCCATCTATCGCCTCGTGGTGATAGAGCACGATATTACGCAGCATCTGGGTATGGTCCAGGTTACTCAGGCGGTAGTTACAGAGTAATTTGTCGATGAGATCCCGGCCCGATTCACAGTGTTTCTGCATCTCGGCGCGCTCCTCTAAGGTGAGCGGACCCCGCTTAAACAAGATCTCGTCGGGCACTGTGATCTTGCCGATATCGTGCAGGGGGGCAAACATGAAGATATGTTCGATAAAGTGATCGTTTAAGCCTCTCTTATCCGCCAGACGCTGGGCGATCAGGCGTGAGTAGTGCGCCATACGACTCAGGTGGCCGGCGGTCTCCGGGTCGCGAAAATGGGTGACATCTATGGCAGTCTTCATGGTCGAGGCCAGGGTGTTCACCTCGCTCAGCTCATTGATCACCATCAGGGCCAGCAGGTTGCCGATGAGATCCAGATGCTCCACGCAGCGCTTGTCTAGCACCTCTGCATCGTCGCCGTTAAAAAAGATAAAGCCTAGCAGAGTATTGCCCGAAAGCAGGGGCAGGGTATAGCTGCTGCGATAGCCTGCCTCATAGATCTTAACCGCGTGTTCGTGCTGACTTTCTCGATAGATGCCGAGGTCTTGAACGATCCTCGCCTCCCTGGTGCGGGCTACCTGTAACAGGGAGTGGCACTGGCTGAGATTGGCCTGGTAATGGTTGAGGGGAGAGGGCTTACCGCTGTAGATGAAGGTACGCACTATGTCACAGTCCTGATCGTACAGGGCGACGGCGATACGGGTGATCTGCGGTAGCTTGGCCTGGGTGGTGGCGTGAAGGTGTGCCAGCTTGCTCATGATAGAGGTGTGCTGATTAAGGTCCGTCGAGGTGTAGTACATGTGCCGCTCCCTTGGCCTGTTGCCTGTTGGCGCGCAAATCGCTAATCCTCATTATAGTCAACACTTTGCCAGAGGCTGCACTATACCAAGGTCTTAGGCAATAAACGCCAAAAGCATGACCTTAATCAAACTAACTGACTCAAACACAAACCCAAAAAAACCAAAACAGCTCCAAAAAAAGCCCTAAAAACAAAACCCGAACACCTGGCCTAAGAGGCGCGGTATTCGGGCTTGCTATTGGTCGCTGGTGATCTCGAGATCCGGTGTCTGTTACCTAACACCTAACATCTGACATCTGGCACTGCTTTTTGAGCCGGTTCTCAGGGCTGTCTAGCGTTAGATGGCCTTATCCAGCGCCTGAGAGACATCAGCAATAATATCGTCGATATGCTCGATACCGACCGAGATACGAATCAGATCTTCAGATACCCCGGCCTTGGCCAGCTCTTCGCCGTTGAGCTGTCTGTGGGTGGTGGTCGCCGGATGGCAGGCCAAGGATTTGGCATCGCCAATATTCACCAGGCGCAAGATCATCTGTAGGGCGTCGATAAAGCGCCCGCCGGCGGCCTTGGCGGCCTCGCTATCTTCTGCCTTGATGCCAAAGCTGATGATGCCCGAGGCCTTGCCCGAGGTGATCTTCTCGCAGTTATCGCGATAGGGACTGTTGTCCAGCGCGCCATAGTTGACCCAGCTGACCCTGGGGTCTTGTTGGAGAAATTTAGCCAGGGCGAGGGCGTTGTCGCAGTGACGCTCCATGCGCAGGGCCAGGGTCTCTAGTCCCTGTAACAGCAGGAAGGCACTCTGAGGCGATAGGGCGGCGCCGGTATTACGCAGCGGCACCACGCGGCAGCGACCAATAAAGGCCGCCGGACCGAAGGCCTGGGTATAGACCACCCCATGGTATGAGGGGTCGGGCTCGTTAAGCAGGGCGAAACGCTCAGGCTGGGCGGCCCAGTCGAACTTACCCGAGTCGATGATCACCCCGCCTATGGTGGTGCCGTGACCGCCAATATATTTAGTCAGCGAGTGAATAACGATGTCGGCGCCATGCTCGAAGGGGCGACAGAGTACCGGGGTGGCCACAGTATTGTCCACAATGAGTGGCACGCCGTGTCTATGGGCCAGCTCGGCCAGACGCGCGATGTCGACGATATTGCCCGCCGGGTTGCCGATTGACTCGCAAAACAACGCCTTGGTCTTATCATCGATATGGGCTTCTAAGCCTTCGAAGTCGTCGAAGGCTGCCATGCGCACCTCGACTCCCTGGCGTGGCAGGGTATGGGCAAACAGGTTATAGGTGCCGCCATAGAGCTGGCTGGTGCTGACAATATTGTCGCCCACCTGTGTCAGTGCCTGAATGGCATAGGTGATGGCGGCCATGCCAGAGGCCAGGGCCAGGGCGCCGATACCGCCTTCGATGGCGGCCAGGCGCTGCTCGAGCACATCTGTGGTGGGGTTCATGATGCGGGTGTAGATGTTGCCCGGCACCTTAAGATCAAACAGGTCGGCACCGTGCTGGGTGTCGTCAAACGTATAAGAGGTGGTCTGATAAATGGGTACGGCCGCCGCCTTGGTGGTAGCTTCCGAGTCATATCCATGATGCAGGGCTAAAGATTCGAGTTTCATCTAATTCATCCTATCGCTTAACTGAAAACCTGTGTTCGAAAAACGACCATAGCATTTAGCCTTCTGGATGTCTAAAACTTTTTGTGATGGGATGATTTGTTTACGGATCGGTTCAACTAAGGGAGCTCGGCGGTCGATCTTTATCTAAATTGCCCCTTTTACTTCTTTTCTTACGCGTCGATCCCCCAGGGGCAAAAGAGGGGGTAAATAGCCCTAGGCATTTCGCACAATTTTTGTCCCAAATTGAATGTTTTAGCCCCAGCTAAATAAGCAGTATCCCCTTTACCTGTTTTATTGTTATAAAACTACATTGTTAACAGTTCTCAAGATTCGCGACCGATCAGGATCACAAATTTGGCGGAAAAACTGTTGCTAAGTTACAAGCTGGTGTCGGAATGTGACCTCAATATCGGAATCTAAGTTAACAAACTTTTACCATGAGGCATCCCAATTTAGTAACGGTTGATGTTTGCGATGGCAGGTTTTCCAGACAAGATTAAGACGATAAAGAAGGGCCTAGATGTGCCTATCCCGGCGAGCCGAGGCAAGAGATAGATTGCTGCGCTCGTCCTGCAAAGGTGGCACTCCTGGGTGAAGAGTATGTTGGCCTGAAGCCCACCCTCTTGGTGGAGGTCGGCGATCGGGTGAAGAAGGGCCAGACCCTGTTCGAAGACAAGAAGGCACCGGGCGTGCGCTTTACCGCGCCAGCCAGCGGTGTTGTCGTCGAGATCAACCGCGGCGAACGCCGTGTGTTGCAGTCTGTGGTGATCCAGGTGGAGGGCGATGAGCAGATCACCTTCCAGGCCTATTCGGATCTGAGCCGCCTGAGCCGTGAAGCCGTGCAGCAAAACCTGGTTGAGAGTGGCCTTTGGACCGCGCTGCGCACTCGCCCCTTCTCTCGCGTGCCGCTGCTCGACACCGAACCTGCTGCCATCTTCGTCAACGCCATGGACACCAACCCACTGGCTGCCGATCCGCGGGTGATCATCGCCGAGCAGGGCGAAGCCTTTGCCGCCGGACTCGAGGTGCTGGCCTATCTGACGCCTGGCAAGATCCATCTGTGTCACGATGCCGGCGAGGCATTGCCTGGCGCCGACCTCGCCCGTGTCGAGAGTCATCGTTTTGCCGGCGTGCATCCTGCAGGCCTGGTGGGCACCCATATTCACTTCATCTCCCCAGCGAGCCTAGATCGACCCGTGTGGCACCTTGGCTATCAGGATGTGATCGCCTACGGCAAGCTGTTTATGACCGGCGAGCTTTATACAGATCGCGTGGTGGCCTTTGGCGGCCCGACGGCGGTTAATCCAAGACTGCTGCGGACGCAACTGGGCGCCCAGCTCAGCACCCTGATTCAAGGTGAGATCAAGCCTGGCACCAACCGTGTGGTCTCCGGCTCTGTGCTGGCGGGCCATACCGCCTTTGGTGTACACGACTACCTGGGACGTTTCCATCAGCAGATCTCTGTGCTCGCCGAAGATGCCAAGCATCAGCTTCTGCCTTGGGTACGTGGCGGTGGCGACAAGTTCTCTATTACCCGCGCCGTGACCTCACGCTTTAAGGCGACTAAGCGCTTGTTTGATTTGACCACACATGCCGGTGGTTCACACCGCGCTATGATGGCCTTCGGTCAGCTGGATCGCGTGATGCCGCTGGACATACTGCCGACCCTGTTAGTAAGGGATCTCGTAGTGCGCGATACCGATGAGGCTCAGGCCCTTGGCGCGTTAGAGCTGGATGAAGAAGATCTGGCCCTGTGTACTTTTGTCTGTCCGGGCAAGTATGACTTCGGACGTGAACTTCGCATCTGCCTAGATATTATTGAGAGGGAAGGTTAATGAGTAAGCAAGACAATAAGCCAGATGTGCAAGAGGATTATTATGCTCACGGCTCGTCGATGCGTAGCTTCCTGCGCTCGCTGCTATATGCCCATGGCCGCAGCACCAAAGGCAAGGTGCATGTTCGCGATGCGATCGATGTAAAACGCACCATGACCCTGGTGGGTCTGTGCCTGTTGCCGGCCATCTTGTTCGGCATCTATAACCTGGGTCTGCAGGCGCAGCTTGCGCTGGCTTCGGGCTTAACCACGCCGGATCGTTGGCAGCTACTGGCATTCAACGCCATCACAGGTGGGCTGAGCGAGCAGAGCGGTTTCTTCGGGCTGTTTGGTTATGGCCTGAGTTTCTACCTGCCTATCTATCTCACCGCGCTGCTGGTGAGCCTATTTTGGGAGATGGTGTTTGCCAAGGTTCGTCGCCAGGAGCTGCATGAAGGCTTCTTCGTGACCGCCCTGCTGTTTACCCTGATCCTGCCGGTATCGACCCCGCTGTGGATCGTGGCGCTGGGCATCACCTTCGGGGTGATCATGGCCAAAGAGGTGTTTGGTGGCATGGGGTATAACTTCCTCAACCCTGCGCTGGCCGGTTACGCCTTTATCTACTTTGCCTACCCGACAGAGGTGGCGCAGATTGCCCAGTTTGTGGCGGTCGATGGCTTCTCTGGCGCGACAACCCTGCTGCAGACCGCGGCTGGTAAGATGAGCTTCGAGGGCTACACCTGGTATCAGGCCTTCAGTGACCCACTGTGGTGGGACGCCTTCTTCGGCTTCACCGTGGGTTCTATCGCCGAAACCAGCACCCTGGCGATTCTTATCGGCGGCCTGTTCCTGCTACTGACCCGTCTGGCCGACTGGCGCGTAGTTGCCGGTGTGATGGTCGGTATGGTGGCGACCGCCGTGATGTTCAACCTTATCGGTTCGGCCAAGAACGATATGTTTGCCATGCCTTGGACCTGGCATCTGGTCAGTGGCGGCTTCGCCCTGGGGATGATGTTTATGGCAACCGATCCCGTGACGACCGCCTATACCCGCCAGGGCAAGTTTGCCTATGGCGCGCTGATCGGTTTCATGACGGTGCTGATTCGCGTACTGAATCTCAAGATGCCTGAGGGGATCATGCTGGCGATTCTGTTTGCCAATCTGTGGGCGCCTATCTTCGATTACCTGGTGGCACGCAGCAACATGAAGCGGAGGCTGAAACGCAATGCCTTATAAGTCAGAACATATGTTAAGGATCCAGACCGCTAACCTGTGGTCATCGATTTTCGCATCCTTTTTGTTTCGTCGTTCCAGCCGCGCCCCGGGCGCCACTATGGAGAAGCAACGCTAATGGCATTTAAGAAAGATACCGTTGTGGGGACCATGATCTTCACACTCGTCCTCTGCCTCTCTTGTTCTTTCATGATCACGGGAACCGCCGAGGTACTCAAAGAACGCAAGTTGGTGAAAAAGCGCGACGAGCTTAAGCGCAACGTCTTGCTGGCCGCCGATATCGATATCAGTGGCGACAAAGATTTTCGTGCCATCTTCGAGCAGTCGGTGAAGCCTCTGCTGGTGGAGCTGGACAGCGGCGCCATCGATACCGAGGCGAACGTGCTGGATTTCGACGACCGCATGGCGGCCATCAATCCGCAGACCTCGAGCAAGCCTAAGAAGGATATCGCCAAGATTAAGACCCGCGCCAACCAAGCCCGCGTGTTCAAGGTGTTTGACGACAAGGGCGAACTGCACGCCGTGGTGCTGCCTATCTACGGCAAGGGGCTGTGGTCGATCATCTATGGCTATGTGGCGCTCAAGCCAGACCTGAACACCATCGAAAACGTGGTCTTCTACGAGCATGGTGAGACACCTGGCATCGGCGACTTCCTCGACGATACGGCCTGGACCGACAAGCTCAAGGGCAAGCAGCTGTTTGACGACAAGGGGCAGGTCTCCTTCAAGGTGGTCAAGGGCGGCGCTAAGGCGGGCGATCTCCATGGCGTCGACGCGGTGAGCGGCGCGACCATGACGGGACGCGGCGTACAGCGTGCCATGCAGTTCTGGTTCGGGGTCGAAGGTTATCAGACCTTCCTTCACAAGCTAAAAGCGTCGGAGGTTTAAGATGAGTAAGAGTATGACGGCGACCCGGGACATTCTAACCGGCCCGATTTTCGTCAATAACCCCGTGGCCATGCAGGTGCTTGGGGTCTGTTCGGCGCTGGCGGTCAGCAACTCGATGCAGACCGCGCTGGTGATGACACTGGCGGTGACCTTCGTGTTGGTCTTCTCCAACCTGATCATCTCCAGCATTCGCAACTTTATTCCTAACAGCGTGCGTATTATCGCCCAGATGACTGTTATCGCCTCATTGGTGATCATCGTCGACATGGTGCTGCAGGACGTGGCCTATGAGCTGTCGCGTCAGCTGTCAGTATTTGTGGGGCTGATCATCACCAACTGTATCATCATGGGCCGCGCCGAAGCCTTCGCCATGAAGATGCCGCCGCATCTGGCGGTGGTAGATGCCATGGGCAATGCCATGGGCTATGGCGTGATCCTGCTGAGCGTCGCCTTCGTGCGTGAGCTATTAGGTGCCGGCACCCTGTTTGGTCACGAGATCTTAAAGACGGTGGAGAACGATGGCTGGTACCTGGCCAATGAGATGTTTAAGTTGCCGCCTAGTGCATTCTTCCTGATTGGCTTACTGATCTGGGCCATCAATGTTATCCAGCGTAAGCGAGGTTAAGGCTATGGAACACTATATCAATCTATTTGTTCAGGCCGTTTTTATCGACAACATGGCGCTCTCCTTCTTCATGGGCATGTGTACCTTCCTGGCCGTGTCGAAGAAGGTGTCGACCTCTTTTGGTCTGGGTATTGCGGTTATCGTGGTGATGACATTGGCGGTGCCGTTAAACCAGATGATCTACTCTAAGGTGCTGGCTCCTGGCGCACTGGCCTGGGCGGGTTATCCCGAGCTGGACCTGAGCTATCTCAAGCTTATTACCTTCATCGGCGTGATCGCCGCCCTGGTACAGATCCTGGAGATGTTTCTGGATAAGTATATTCCCAGCTTGTATGACAGCCTGGGGATCTTCCTGCCGCTGCTGACGGTTAATTGCGCCATCTTCGCCGGTGTGATCTTCATGGCGAACCGTGACTACACCCTGGGTGAGTCTGTGGTGTTTGCGACCGGCTCAGGCTTTGGCTGGGCGATGGCCATCGTATTATTGGCGGGACTGCGTGAGCGCATGAAGTTTCACGCCATTCCGGCGGGGCTGCAAGGTGTGGGTATCACCTTTATTACCACGGGCCTGATGGCATTAGGCTTTATGTCTTTCTCCGGCATCTCGCTGTAAGTGGCGTGCTAGTGTCAGTGCATTAAGAAAAGGGTTATTAGATGGAAATGGCAATAGGCATAGGCATGTTCACCATAGTGGTGTGTGTGCTGGTAATGGTGATTTTAGTCGCCAAGAGCAAGCTGGTGATCAACGGCGATGTGAGCATCCGCATCAACGATGATGATGACAAGAGCATTACCACGGCGGCAGGCGATAAGCTGCTGGGCGCCCTGGCGAGCAAGGATATCTTTATTCCGTCGGCCTGTGGCGGCGGTGGTACCTGTGGTCAGTGCCGGGTGAAGGTCAAGTCGGGGGGCGGCGATATCCTGCCGACCGAACGCGACCATATCAACAAGAAAGAGGCTAAAGAGGGCTGTCGTCTGGCCTGTCAGGTGGCGGTGAAGACCGACATGGAACTTGAGCTTGAAGAGGAGATCTTCGGCGTCAAGAAGTGGCAGTGTGAGGTGATCTCCAACGATAACCAGGCCACCTTTATCAAGGAGCTGCTGCTCAAGCTGCCCGAAGGGGAAGATGTTAAGTTCAAGGCGGGTGGTTACATTCAGATCGAGGCGCCTGCTCACGAGGTCAAATACAGCGACTTCGATATTCCTACCGAGTACCGTGACGACTGGGAAAAGTATGGCCTGTTCGATCTGGTCTCTAGCGTAAATGAAGATGTGCTGCGCGCCTACTCTATGGCTAATTACCCGGATGAGAAAGGGGTGATCATGCTGAACGTGCGTATCGCCACGCCACCTTCTGAAGGCCTGCCTCCGGGCAAGATGTCTTCCTACATCTTTAACCTCAAGGCTGGCGATAAGGTGACTATCTCAGGGCCATTTGGTGAGTTCTTCGTTAAGGAGACTGACGCCGAGATGGTGTTCATCGGTGGTGGTGCCGGCATGGCGCCGATGCGCTCCCATATCTTTAACCAGCTAAAGGGTGAGCAGACTAAGCGCAAGATGACCTTCTGGTACGGTGCCCGTTCACGCCGTGAGATCTTCTATCAGGAGGAGTTCGATGCGCTGGCGGCAGAGAATGATAACTTCGAGTGGCATGTGGCCCTGTCGGATCCGCTTCCCGAGGATAACTGGGACGGCTACACAGGCTTTATCCATAATGTCCTCTATGAGAACTACCTGAAGAACCACAAGGCGCCGGAAGATTGTGAGTTCTACATGTGTGGCCCACCGATCATGAACTCCTCGGTGATCAACATGCTGGAAAGCTTAGGCGTCGAGCAGGAGAACATTCTGCTGGATGACTTCGGTGACTAATACTCAGCCTGTCTGAGAGATACAAAACGCAGCCATTGGCTGCGTTTTTTTATGTCGCAATAAATTGCATGAGCTTAGTTGTTATACCAATCACAGTAAACATGTGATCAGAAATAGCGCAGGAAAAACGCTTGAGAACAAAGCAGGATTTTTAGATAAGTAGTTATTCTACAATTAAAAATACTAATGCAGTTATCGAGCATTTTAACAAGCTAGAATGATCAATTGTTTATTACGATTGGTATTAGTTAGTCATCGCTTAGCTATGCAAGCCGTAAGTATGTTATACCAATCACAGTAAACATGTGATCAGAAATAGCGCAGGAAAAACGCTTGAGAACAAAGCAGGATTTTTAGATAAGTAGTTATTCTACAATTAAAAATACTAATGCAGTTATCGAGCATTTTAACAAGCTAGAATGATCAATTGTTTATTACGATTGGTATTAGTTAGTCATCGCTTAGCTATGCAAGCCGTAAGTAGGATTAAGAAGAGTACTTGTATTTTACAAAATATTCACATTTGGGTTTACTCTTAATTTAATTTAGGTATATTATATACAGAATATTTTATCTCAACAGGTAATATTGTTATTCAATCAGAGGGAAACGAATACGCCAGGGAAAGGTGATTTACCCACACACTAACAATAAGAGTGACGAATAACATGACCAACAAATTGACCCTATCTATCCTGGCCGCCCTGTTAACCGCCAGTACCGGCGTTAGCGCCAAGCAGCCGGAATTTGCTGCCGACCATTGTAAGGCGGGGGAGATCAACGCTCAGCATTATCGTATTTTCCCTGCCGCGCAGGCCGAGGCCAAGGCCCGCCATGCCAAGTTGTTTGAGCGCAAGCGTGCCATGGCTAAACCGGGTGACGACAGCGCCTCGACGGGGGATACCCCCGCGGCGCTGGCATTGTCGGCGACCCCAAGCTATGTGATCCCAGTGGTTTTCCATGTCTACGGCAGCCAGTTTAACGGTAAGATGGTGACAGATGCGGTGATCATCGATGCGCTGAACAAGACCAACGAAGATTTTCAGGGACAAACTGCCGACTTTGCCGACATAGATGCCGAGTTCCAAGGCGTGAAGCAGGCACTGAATATTGAGTTTCGCCTAGCCAGTATCGATCCCGATGGCAATCCCACCTCGGGGATCGTCTATCATCCGGCGTCGTCCGGGGCGGGTAACTATTCCAGCTCGGACGTGAAGCGGGATCACTGGGACAACTACAAGTACATGAATGTCTACATTCAGAACGATCTCTATGCCGACGGCGTGACCAATAACTCTGGGGTGGCCTGGTATCCAGATACCACTATGTCTGACGAGGGGCTGGCTCGTGTGACCTACAACGGCGCCTATCTTGGCAGCAATACCGATGAGAACTTCCGCTCGGTGTTGACCCATGAGTTTGGCCACTTCCTGGATCTGATCCATACCTTCGAGGGCGGTTGTAAGCGCGGTTTCGAGCGTCGCTGCGATACCACAGGGGATGAGAACTGCGATACCCCGCAGCAAAACAGCTGGCAGATGAATCCAGGTGATGGCGGCATAGTCAACTGCATGGGGCAGACCATCAACTGGCAGAACTTCATGGCCTATTCAGACCAATATGCCAATTTCACCCAAGATCAGGTGGCGCGCATGGTTAATGGCCTAGACAGTCAGGCCCGCGTGACTCTCTGGTCGGCGCAAAATCTGGCGGCCACAGGCGTGGCTAACTAAAACGTTACAGCTTTAAAAAACGCAGCTTAGGCTGCGTTTTTTTATGTCGCTGAATACTATGTTCAGCCAAATACCGGCGCGTCGTACTCATAACCCTCGTCGGTATAGGCGGTCACTATAGCATCATCTACCAGGCCGTCGGGAGCGCTGACCTGAGTCTCGAAGAAGTGCTGAATTTGCTGGCGGCGGCCATGTGCCGCCCAGCTCTCGCCATCGGTCCAGATCTCGTTGAAGACGATAGGGTAGTCGGTGCGGCTGGCACTCGGATGGTCTATCTGGCGGGTGAGAATGTACTGAATGCATCCCTGTTCCCTAAGTGAATCGGGCTCGAGCGCCTTGAGCACCTCGAAGAGTTCGGCGGCTTTTCCCGCCTTGGGGCGAAACTGGGCTATGACAAATACGCGTGTTGACATCTGTGGCTCTCCGCTGGCTAAAAACTAAGTGAAATCACGAATGAACTCAGAGTCTAGCTTAAAAAAGGCCGCGGCTTAAAGTAGGCATTGTATTGATATGCTGGTGGTTATTCAGGGCCGTCAGGGAGTGTTATCATCACTGCCTTAACAGAGCGCCGAGGAGGCTAAGTGGCACAGAGATTGGTGAAAGATGCCCTGACAAGTTTTGGCGAGAGTCTTCGCCGGCTTGGGCTGGGGGATGATGAATGCACTGAGGCGCTAAGCCTAGCCAAATGCATTCGAGCGCCCAGAGGGGAGATACTGCTGCACCAGGGGGCTTGCCAGGAGCATGGTTATTACATCGTCGATGGCATATTGGGCGCGCAGCATTATGGCGATTGCGGCGGTTTGTTTTCGAAAGAGTTTTATTTTGAGGGTGAGCTCTGCCTCCTCTACCACAGCCTGCTGACCGGGGATTCGGCGCCCTATCAGCTTGAGGCGGCGACAGATGTGACTTTAGTGCGCTTCTCCCTCGCGCAGCTTAAGCAGGCTAGCTGGCAACCTGTGTTGATTGCATTGCTGAGCCAGCAGCTGCTTTACAAGGAGGAGAAGGAGGCCTTCCTGCTGCTTAAACGGCCGGAGGAGCGATACCTCTATCTGGTCAATTACAGGCCCATGTGGGTCGAGCGACTGAGTAACCTACAACTCGCGCGCTATATCGGCATCACGCCCGTGAGCCTGTCGCGGCTCAAGGCCAGGCTGGCCTGAGTTTAGCGAGGTAAATGCCGGAAAATCGTCCCGGCTTATCTTAAGTTAATGCGCCGCATCGACAGCCTGCGACATACTGCCGCCATCTTTAGCTCGCTGAAATTTAGGTTGTGTATGTCGGTATTTTTCCTGTCCCAGTGTCTGATCGCGATAGCCATAGTGACAGACATTCTCTCTTTTCAATTCAAGCACAAGCGCCACATAGTGCTCTGTCTCGCGCTGTCGGGGATACTGATCAGCCTGCACTTTGCCCTCCTGTCACAATGGACGGCGGCGGGGTTGATGCTAGTGGCCGCTATTCGCTATCTGGTGACGGTTTTTAGCCATTCGAGGCGGCTGCTCTGGTTATTTCTGAGTATCAATAGCCTGATAGCCCTGTCTACCTTTGCCGGCCCCTTGAGCCTTATCAGTTTTGCCGGCAGCTGCACCCAGACAATCGCCGCCTTTTGTCGAAGCGACCAGCGGCTGAGGCAGTTGATGATAGTGGGGACCTGTATCTGGCTGGTGAACAATTATCTGGTGGGATCACCGACGGCAGTGTTGATGGAGCTTTTGTTTATCGGCAGCAATCTGGTAGGCTACTATCGTTTCTATGGCTTGCCTTGGCGGCCTAGGTTGGTAGATTAAGGTGCGGGATCCGAGTATTGCTGAACTGACTCGAGAAAAATGGCGGCGGTGATTGCCACCGCCTTATTGCTTGCTCTCTCGTAGGCAAGCTCTCCCAACTTAACTGCTCCCTACTTAGCTACTTAGCTACTTAACGCTTAGTTATCACGTTGCTTGATTCTGCCCTGTTGGTTGTGAGATGAGGCTCCGCGACCGTTAGTGGCCTGATGGCTCCTTTCACGCTGATGGCTCTTTACCGGTTGATGACTCCTCTCTCTTTGATAGCTCTGTGGCTGATGGCTCTTCATCTCTCGCTGAGGGCTCTTTACCGGTTGATGGCTCTTAGTCGGTTGATGACTCCTCACCTCCCGCTGATGGCTCTTCATCTCTCGCTGATACTGTTTGGGCTGATAGCTTTTGACCTCGCGCTGATGTGGCTGATGGCTCCTATCCTTGTTCCAGTCTTTAGCCCTGTTATTGGCTTTCGAACTGGATGAGTGGTTAGCCCTGTCTCTCAGGTTGAGCCTGTCGCGCTTCTCATAGTACTTGGTCTGCGCCTTGTGCCCGCCCTGATGACGGTCATTCTGGCCGCGTGCATCACTCAGCTTGTGGCGGAAGTTCTGCTCGCGGCTCGCCTGAATCTGCGCCGCGTTGTAGTGTTTACCCTGACTCGGCTTAGCCTTATTAGAGTGGGAATAGCGCTCCACACTATTGTGGTGTTTCACGTCATAGCGGTTAGGGCGATACTTGTCGTAGCGGGCCTTAACCTTAGGCGAGCGATACGCCACCCCGTGTCTGTGCACCGGCTTGTGGTGCCAACGTTGGGCGCCGCTGCTGGTCACGATTCGGTTATGTGGACGGTAGCGGGTCGTATGATGGTGATGGGTCACCACTATATGACGCTGGTGCCAGCTAAAGGCGCTGAAGAAATAGTTAAAGCTAATGTGTATGCCACTGTTGAAATAGAAGTGGCCCGAAATATGACTCGGATAGTATCGGCTGTAACGGGGCGGATAGGCCCAATATACAGGCGGATAGTTGTACCAGTGCCAATGGCCGTAGACCACTCGGGTGTCATAGTAGGGCACATAGATCACCTCACGCTGTACAGGCTCGATGACGATTTGGCGGTTGACCTTAGTCACCTTCATATTCTCCATCTCGTCGAAGGCGTTGGCGCGCTCGGCCTGCTGTCTCAGGCGCTGAATGCCGTCCAGCACCCGGCCCTCGTCTTGCAAGAAGGCGTCGCCCAGCTTCTGGGTCCACTCGAGATCATCACTCAGGCGTTGCAGCAGATCGGGAAAGGCGACCAAGGCGGTAACGCTGGGATCCCAGTCCTGTTTCTCCGCGCGGTTAACCGCCTCGGCGCCTGCTAACGACTTGTGCTTGTTGCGCCAGCGATTGGCCTGCACCACCTCTAGTGGATAGGTGGAGGCGATCAAGATGTGGGTGAGTAGACTGTCGGGATACAGGGCGATAGGGGCCAGCATCTGTGCCAGCTCGGCGTCGCTAAACTGGATCTCCTGAACAGCGTCTTCTGCCCGTTCGAGTGCCGACACCGAAGGGGTAAGCAGTGACTGTGAAAGGGCAATGAGCAGGAGCAAAGTCCATTGTCTGATGCTTTTCATAACGTCTCCTAGGCTTATCTGTCATTGGATTTACTCAGATAATAAAAGACCCAAGATGAACATTAGCTGAAAGCCATTTGGCACAAGAAATAACAATGAAGATGCCTTTAGAGCGAAGCATGGCAAAAGAAACTATAGTTTAACCATATCAGATCATTAGCCGAGTAGAGCGGCGTGTTTTTAGTGTAAAACGCAGACCTAAACAGAGGAGGCATTTAGGTGAAACATGATCCCTCTGAAGGGGATGAGCTATGGTAAAGACAGGGAGTCAGTACTCGATGAGTATTCAGAAAAAGCTGTTAGGTTTGCTGGCACTCTTATTCCTGTTTCTGTTTTCCAATATTTTTTTAGCTTACTTTTTAGAGCAAAAGAGCGAACAGAAGCAGAGATGGGTTACCCATACTCATACCTTATTGGCCTACTCAGATAAACTTTTATTGGCGGTAGCCAATGCCGAAACAGGGCAGCGAGGTTACCTGCTTACCCAGCAGAACCATTATCTTCAACCTTACTATCGATCCCTTAGTCATATCGAAGATTTGTTAGTACAGCTGACAAGGCTTACGCAGGACAATCCGAAACAGCAACAGCTGCTAGGACGGCTGGACAAAGAAGTTGCACGTAAGCTTGCAGAGTTAAAAGAATCAATCGAACTGTTCGAACACGACAGGCCTGCCGCAATGCAGTTGGTTCGTAGCAATGTGGGCCAGGAGTACATGGCCAACATTCGCCACTATATCAGTGAATTTAATCTTGAAGAGCGGCGCCTACTCGAACTACGTTTAGCCGAATTCAAAGCGGTTAAAAGCGATATCGCCACCATCATGGCGGTCGAAGTCTTAGTCACCTTTTTCCTGGCGTTGGCGATATTTGTATTGATAAAAAAAGATTTGTTTGCGCCGTTGAGCAAATTAATTGACGCCACGAAGCGCATGGAATCGGGTAAGCGGCAACGGCTGACAGATTTCCTGCCTAATGACGAGATAGGTTACTTGATGTCGTCATTTTATAAGATGAGTGAAGTGGTGTTTCAAAAGCATCAGGAGTTGCATGAAAAGGCACACCTTGACGAGCTAACCGGGGTGAATAATAGGTTCTGCCTGTTTAAAGATATCGCTGAGGCCATAGACAAGACGCAAGCTTCACAGACTCATCTGGCACTGGTTTTTTTGGATATTGATAATTTCAAGCAGATAAACGATGAGTATGGTCATCATTGTGGTGATGAACTACTCAAGGTCTTGGTGACAAGGCTAACCCAGAGTCTGCGGCGTACCGACCGCATTTATCGTTATGGAGGGGACGAATTTATTATCTTATTGGATGAATTCAACAGTGTAGAAGAGGTTTATAACACCTTAGCAAGTGTCGTTGACAAAATGCGCGGAAGCTTTACCTATCAAGGGGAAGTATTGCCCTTGGAAGTGAGTCTGGGGGCGGCACTGGCACCAAAGAACAGCCAAGATGGTGAGACCTTGATTCGATATGCCGACATTGCCATGTATGCTTCCAAGCGGGAAGGGCGTCAGCGTCTGGTCTATTTCAAGCCTGAAATGTTGCAAGACAATAGCTTGGTGGTTGTAAAGTCTTAGCCTGGCGCCCTTAGCGACTTAGCGACTTAGCGATTTACCGATTTACCGATTTAGCGATTTAGCGCGCAAATTGTTGATCAAATATCAGTTCGAATCTGGCGCCGCCTAATATCTTGCCTTGTGAAATGTGTAAGGCGCCCTGATAGCTGTCAACCAGATCGCGCACTATGGCCAAACCTATGCCGTGCCCCTTCTCATAGGTGTCGGCACGTTTACCACGCTCGAGTATGGTTTGACGTTGCTCAGGGCTGATGCCTGCGCCATCATCTTCCACGCTGATGGTGAGTTTGCCCTGGTGGGATTCGATGCTCAGTTCTACCCGGCTACTGGCCGCCTTGCAGGCGTTGTCCAACAGGTTGCCCAGCATCTCGGTGAGGTCACTCTGATCGCCATAGAAGATATGCTGCTCTTCTGGCGGCTTGCCATAGACGAGTTGTATGCCGGGATGGATCTTGACCAGGGTGCGCAGCAGCTTGTCGGAGACCAGGCTGATTTTAGTCCCCAGGTGCCAGGCGTGACCGGCGGCGCTCTGGGCTCGCTTGAGTTGATGGCCTATGGTGCGATTGATCTGTCCGACCTGCTCTAGGGAGGTGGGGCTGAGATCTTTCTGGCTCTGGATCACCGCCAGTGGTGTCTTGAGGCTATGGGCCAGATCAGACAGGGCATTGCGGTAGCGGCTGCGCTGGCGCTGCTCGGTACTGAGCAGGGTATTGAGCTGTTTGGCCACCGCCTGCAGTTCATTGGGGTAGTGGCCGCTGAGCTCTTCGGCCTCGCCTCGCTGTACCTGTCCCAGCTCCTGCCTAAAGCGCGCCAACGGCTTGAGTGTCCAGGCAAGCCAGGCAAATTGAATCGCCAGTAGTACCAACATCAGGACGAACAGCCAGCTCCACAGATGTTGACTAAAGGCGCTGAGTTGCTGTGTCACGCCATCGAGATCTTTGATGATGTGGACTGTGATAGGCGCGCTCTGACTCTGGGCCTCTGCGGGCGCGAAGCGCACGCTGAAGCTATAGATGAGATGAGGCTGTTGCTCGAGTACCAGCTCACCAAATTCGCTGCGACCCACCTTAGGGTGAGGAAGGGGGCTGGTAAGATTTAAGCCAAGAAAGGAGTTGGATGACCAGAGGAGCTCTATGTCACTCGCGGCATCCCCCTGGCGATCGCTTGTGCTGTCGATGACTGCGTAGAGGCCTGAGCCTATCACATTGAACTGATTCTCCAGCAGGGCCTCTGGCATATAGAGCCTACCTTCTTCCATCTCGGTCACAGCTAAAACCGAATAAAGATAAGCGCTTAGCTGCTCTCTGACGTTGGTCATTACCTGTTGCTTAAAGGCGTTGTTGAGCGCGAAGCCTATGGTGGGTAACAGCAATAAGATCAGCAGCAGGGCGCTGAGAATGAGGCGTACCCTGAGAGAATTGAGTTTGCCCTGTGGGGCGCGCAGGCTGCTCATGAATTGATCTCGAACCCTTAGTCGTTATCCAGGGGCTTGAGGCGATAGCCCTGGCCACGCAGTGTCTCGATGAGGCCATATTGGCCGTCCGGATCCAGCTTCTTACGCAGACGTCTGATAAAGACCTCGATGACGTTGGAGTCTAAGTCGAAATCCTGATCATAGATGTGCTCGATCAGTATGCTCTTGGATTTCACCTCGCCGATATGCAGCATGAAATACTCGAACAGCTTGTATTCCGAGCCGCTCAGGCTGACTTCCTGCTCGCCAAATTTAATCTCGTGGCTGCTGGTGTTGAGGGAGTAGGGGCCGTTTTGGATCAAGGGGCTGGACTTGCCCGCCGCCCGGCGAATAAGCGCCTTGAGCCTGGCGATCAACTCTTCGGGATGAAACGGCTTGGTCAGGTAGTCGTCGGCGCCGGCATCCAGGCCTTCGACCTTGTCCTGCCAGTTATCGCGGGCGGTCAGTATCAGTATGGGATAGTCAATTCCCTCTTCTCTGAGCCTGGCGATCAGGGCGATACCATCGAGCTTAGGCAGGCCCACATCGATAATGGCGGCATCGTAGGGATATTCCTGTCCCTGAAACAGGCCTTCTTCGCCGTCGCTGGCGATATCTAAGGTGTAGTTGGCATCCAGCAGGTGTTGTCTCAGGTTTTCCTGCAGCGCTAAATCGTCTTCAACCAGTAGTAATCGCATCGGCGTGTCCTTCCTCTCAAGCAGGCTTATTGTCTGCTCATTTGTCCTGTGACGGCGTCTATGGCGACATAGAAGACGACGCCATCCTTACTGAGCAACTTGGCGCGGTAGCCTGGGTTGCCATTGACCCTTGCAGATTGCACGCTTAAGACCTTGGCGTTATAGCGCCCCTTTACCATCTGGGTGGCCTGCTGACGATTTTTAACACGCAGATTTTGATGAGTATTTTTCTGAGCCGCCATCAAGATGCTGCTACTGGCCGCCGATATTCCATAGCCTGCACTGTTTCCTTGTAGGGGAAACAGGAGTGATGCTATGGCGATCAATATTAGGGCTGGTTTCATCAAAATCACCTGTGTTGAATTCTTCGGACAGTGTAAAAGATCCTATAAAAATAAGAAACATATGCCGCGAATCTCCATGCTCGCCAGGGCAGATAGGCAAGCGTGCTCTTTCATTGTTAGGGAGTGCAGATGAACATGAGCTGAATGTTTATTTTTACGCCATCTTGTTGAATAAGCTGATTTTTAATGTTCAGCTTATGTTCATTTTCGATCGCTTCTAATGGCCTTAAGCAGGACCTAGTCCATTTATTGGAGATTGATTATGAACAGACTCACGATGAAACATAGCCAACAGCAGGCAACTCATACCCCCTCCGCACTGGGCAAGGTGTATACCGCCATCAAGGCCACTGCCTTAATGGCCATGCTGGGCAGCGGCGTGGTGATGGCGGCCGACAATACCGCTGAGCTAAATGGTTTAGTCGGCTCTGCATCGACCAGCGTAGTACAGGATCAGCAGACCCTGGCCCAAGGTTTTAGCCGCGCCGGGCAGCGCATGACAGACTCGCAGCAGGCAAGTGCCGAATTGCTTAAACAGCAAGAGGTGGCACCAGCTCCGCGTAAGACACGTGATCAGGTGATTGCCGAGCGTCAGGCACTGACGCAAGGCGCATCCGATGCTGGGACTAAGGTGCTCAAGTCCTCCGCTCAGCGCCTCGAGGCGGGGATCTATCATGAGTTCGTTATCTATGAGGCCAGTAGCCGCCTGTTTGAAGACTTCGACTATGATGGTTTCTATCGCACCTTCAGCGTGACCTTCGACGCCGACGTCCACAGCTATTATGTGGGCGAGCATGCCGACGTCTACGCCGATCTCTACCTGAGTCGTAACGGCGGGCCCTGGGAGCTGTACCACACCACAGATGTGTTCACCATAGTCGACGATGCCACCGATGATGATTTTGAGGTGCTGACCACCTTGCACACTGGCTATCCGACGGACCATTACGATGTGTTGATCGACCTCTATGAGGTGGGCTACAGCGATATCGTCGCTACCATCAGCAGCGATGATGTGGATGACCTCTATGGTCTGCCGCTGGAGAGTGCCGATCGCGACGAGTATGTGGTCGATGAAGTCATCACCGAGGTGGAGGTGAGTGGCGGTAGCCTCTCAGTGGGCTGGCTGTTCGGGCTACTGGGGTTGGGCTGGTTGAGCCTTATCAGACGCCGCCAGCAGGGTTAACAAAGTTATCGAGATCTTCCTTCGTGGCGAGATCAATTAACCATAAAGAAATTAAGGTTAAGTTGCCTTGCCATGAAGCATATTTCACAAAATTTTGCCCCCAACAGGCGTATATTATTAGCCAATGGATAAACGTCTGAAATGGGGGAGACGATGTCACACGAGGCATTTAATCAAGAGGTGAAGGTTTACAAGGTGTGGGATAAACCCACGCGGTTATTTCACTGGATAAACCTTGGCTTAGTCATGGTGCTGATCTTCATAGGCATGCTAATGCTGTTTAAGGGCGATATCGGCATCAGCGGTCTGGAAGCCAAGATAGGCCTGAAGAAACTGCATGTCTGGGTCGGTTACCTGTTTGCCATTAATCTGACTATCAGACTGATCTGGGGCGTCATCGGCAGTCATAGCGCCCGCCTGAGTCAGTTGATCCCGGATCTCAAGGGATTATCAGGCTACAAGGCCAAGCTGGCCAAGGGCGAGTCGCCCCAGTATCTGCACCATAATCCCATGGGGCGCCTGGCTATCTTTGCCATGATGCTATTGTTGCTGACCATCATGTTGACTGGCCTGGTGCGCGCCGGAACCGATATCTACTACCCGCCATTTGGTGGCGCCGTTAGCGATTATATCGCTCAGCCTGGCGTCGAGGGGGCCGGCATCAAGCCCTATGATGACACGGGCGTCGATGCGCAGAAGGTGGCGCTATTGAAGCCCTATAAGTCGCTGGCCGGCGAGGTGCATGTGTATAGCGTCTATCTACTGATCCTGATGATAGTGCTGCATGTGGCCGGGGTGATAGTGGCGGAGATCAAGCATCAGCCTGGACTGGTGTCGGCGATGATTTCGGGTAACAAGCCCCTTACTGGACCCGCCGAGGATGAGAAGCAGTAATTGCTACCCATCAAGCCTGTAGACCTGCCCGAAAGATGACGGGCCGGTTGAGAGAAAATGCAGCCTAGGCTGCATTTTTTATGGCCGGGAATCCCTTGTCTCACTAGCTCTTATGCCTTGGTCGAATCTTTAACAAAGTTGTAATTAAAGACTTAATTTAATGTGATTTTTAGTCTAGTATGCTAGCTACATTTTAACTGTTTCGTAACTAGGGGAAGCATGAAGCGCGTATCTTTGCTGGCACTGTCCTTGGCGAGTCTCATCGTATCGGGATCGGCGATGGCCGTTGCCGATATTGAGGGGTATTACCTGGGAGCCATGGCGGGTCATTCTCAGCTTGAGGCGGGAGAGTTTGACGAGTCTGCCATCAGTTATGGTCTCTATGGCGGTTACTATTTCAGTAAAAATTTCGCCGTCGAGAGCACCTATGTTCGTACCGACAACTTTGTCGATGTGGGCGATGTGAAGGCCAATCAGTTGTCTTTCGCGGCCAAGTTTCACCACTATTTCAATGATACCTACTCTATGTTTATCAAGGCGGGTATCGCAGCCACTAAGGTCGAGGCCGATCTGGACTACGACGGCAACGGTTGGCTGTGGGGCGCGGGCTTTAACATGGCGTTTCAAAATGGGGTCAATGTGCGCGTTGCCTATGAGATGCTATACACAGATCTCGATGCCACTGGCCTAACGGATCAGCTCGATAGTGACTGGAGCAATGTCTATTTAGGCGTGCATTATCAGTTTTAGCTGTCAGTGCTTTAGTGCCGATGATTAAGATGCAGCCCTCTGGGCTGCTTTTTTATCCCCTAAATTTAGTTATGCCATCGAAAAGCCTGCACTTAAATTGCATTTACAATGTAAAAAAATCCAGTTAAATCCTTTATAAACAATTACAAAGGCTGCGTAATTGTATCCGCCTGACTTTATTATATTGAAATGATATTGATAATCGTTATCATCTGCGTGCAGTTCTAATGGGGATTATTAACAGATGAAACAGATGCGCTTATCAGCAGTCGCGCTAGGGTGTGCCGTGTCCTTGTCGGTATCGGCACAACAAGACAATACCAGTATCGAGCAACAAGCTTCGCCGGACGTCGAACGCATTACCGTATATGGCCGGCAGAACCGAGTCGTGATGAACTCAGGTCTGGCGACTAAATCCGATATGTCACTCATGGAAACACCCGCGGCTGTGGTGGTTGTGGATGAAGAGTTAATCACCACACAAGGGGCGACAGAGCTACAAGCACTGCTGCGCAACATCAGTGGTGTGACCCAGGCGGGTAACAACTATGGTATCGGCGATAATATCGTGATCCGTGGTTTGGGGGCGAACTACACCTATGATGGCATGTATGGTGGCGCCGGACTGGGGAACACCTTCAACCCGACCCGCTCACTGACAAATGTCGAGTCGGTCGAGGTATTAAAGGGCCCTGCAACCGGGCTGTATGGCATGGGCAGTGCGGGCGGCGTGATAAATCTTATCGAGAAGAAGCCGCAGTTTAATGCCAGCCACCAATTCAGTGCAGAAGTCGGTCAGTGGGATAGCTATTCCTTGGGCATAGACAGCACTGCGGCTATGACAGACAAGCTGGCCTATCATTTAGTGGCCAAGCATGCCAGAAGCGATGGTTATCGCGACATAGGCACCGACAGGGACGAGGCTTATGCTTCATTGAAATATCTGCTCAGCGATGATCAGGACATCATGTTCAGCGCGGCCTATATCAAAGATGCGATAGCGGTGGATTCTATCGGGCACCCCATTCGCATCTATAACGCGGCCTCGGTAGGCGGAAAACCCGCAGAAGAGGTGAGCTGGCAAGATCTGGTCAACGACCCATCTAATGCGGGATTACAGCTCACTGAAGCCCAACGTCAACAGCTGGCCGACTCCCTCGCTACTGGCGATGGACTGACGCCCTACGCCTTCGGTGAGGCGGGGATCATCTCCCCGATGGCGAAAGACAATGAGGGCGAGGAGCTAAGGTTTAAGCTGACCCACAACATCTTCTTCGCCGATAATCTGTTCCTTAATCAGCAGTTGCAGTATCGCGACTATCAGTCCGGTTTTGCCCGCCAGACCGGGGCGTATAACTATGTGTACTGGAACCGCCGCGGGACTATCAATGCCGATCCTCGCGCGCCATTAGTTGTCGATGATGTGCTTTATCCCTTTGCCGCCCGTCGTCAGGAATATCGTCAGGTTGAGGCCGATGAGACATCCTGGCAGTACTTTGCCGATCTGCGTTATGACTTTTCCTTTGCCGGTATTGATAATGAGCTGTTAGTTAACGCCAATTTTGAAGATCGAAACATCCGCTTCAAACAATACTCCATCTATGATGCGGATAAGGTGATCAAGAATAAAGCGGGTGAGGTGATCTACCAGGGGCAGCTGCCTTACATTTTTGACATCCGCTCACCCAATTGGGCCCAGGGGACGTTTGAAGATTACGATCCGCTGATGACCAGTAACTATGACAAGAAGGTGCAGGCATGGGGGTTAGGGCTGCAACACGTGGGTTACTTTGATTTCGGTATTACGACGCGTGTGGGCATCGCATTCAACGATATTTCCCAACGCTATGAGCATTATGGTGTCGATGCGCGTTACAGTGCCAGCCGTGCAGAACCGACGCCTGAAGCCGATACCTCAGACGATGGGGTGACCTACAACTTAGGCGTCACCTATATGCCGACCGAAAACCTGTCGTTCTTCATTAATCACTCCAAAGGACGCACCGCATATAGCATATTGGGTAGCCTACAGGGGGATGGCACGGATCGAGAAGACTCTGAGTCTATCAGCAATGACCTTGGCGTGCGCTTTAAGGCATTTGATGATCAGATGCTGGCTTCAATCGTCCTGTTTGAGAGTTCGCGTACCAATCTGCAATACAATAACAAGGATTACGAAGCCGGGGTCTCAGGCCCAGATGTGCCGCAATACTTCTATGATGGCAGTGAAGAGACCAAGGGGGTTGAACTCGACTTAAATGCACATCTCAGCGATCGCTGGTCGATTAACCTCAATGGTGTCTACCAGGATGCCAGGGACAAACAAGATCCCAATAGTAGTAGTTTCGATAGTCGCCAGAAAGGGGTTCCCTATGTGACGGCAAGCACTTGGGTCACCTATGGTGCCGACTGGTTTAATTTGCCCAATGCGCTCAATATCAGCCTGGGGGCAAAATATGTCGATGATCGCAGCACACATTCCTCATCATTTGGTATCCCAGATGGCTACGTGCCTAGCTATACAGTGATGGATGCGGCGGTGAGTTATCAGGCCGACAATTGGCAGGTACAGCTAAATGTCAACAACCTGCTGGATGAGCAATACTATGAAAAAGCCATGTTCCTCGGTGGCATGCCGGGCGCCGAGCGCAATGCCAAGTTGAGTCTAAGTTACCGCCTATAGCGCTTTTCTATCATTTTGCGCCCTTATCCAATAAAAAACGCAGCCAAGGCTGCGTTTTTTATTGGATAAGGGCAAATGGCAAGGGAGGGCAACGCGCTCCTTCTACTCACTGCTGGTGTATGGGGGCGGTAATAAGAGCTGGATTGGTTTCGTCGCTAAGAGTCGCTATGCTGGAGGTCTTGTGGAAAAAATTTAGGCAATGGAGTCAAGCATGTTACGCCAATTCATTCATCAATCCTGTTTGCTGGGCGCCCTGGTAGCCCTTAGCACTAGCCAGAGCCTCTGGGCCCAGAGTGAGGGGCTGTCGCAGTCGGTTAAGCAAGCCATGCCAGCGCTCTCCAGCCTCTATCTGGATCTGCATCAACACCCGGAGCTCTCCTATCATGAGAAGCGCAGCGGCGAGAGGATGGCGGCCGAGTTCGAGGCCCTGGGCATAGAGGTGACTCAGGACTTTGGCGGCCATGGTGTGGTGGGGATCTACCGTAACGGCGAGGGGCCGACTGTGATGATCCGTGCCGATACCGATGCCCTGCCGATAGTCGAGGAGACGGGCAAAGACTATGCCTCTAAGGTCACCACCATAAACGCCCAGGGCAATTCGGTGGGGGTGATGCACGCCTGCGGCCACGATGTGCATATGACCAACCTGGTTGGCACGGCGCAGCAGCTGATCAAGCAAAAAGACCAATGGCAGGGCACCTTGATGTTGGTGGCTCAGCCAGCCGAGGAGGTGGGCGGTGGCGCCAAGGCCATGCTGAAGCAGGGGCTGTTTAGCCAGTTCCCGACCCCAGATCATATCCTTGGCCTACATGTCAGCGCCTCTGTGCCGGCCGGTAAGGTGGCGATAGCGCCGGGTTATGCCCTGGCGAACGTGGATTCTGTGGATATCAGGGTTAAGGGACGCGGCGGCCATGGCGCCTATCCTCATACCACGGTTGATCCTGTGGTGCTCACGGCGCGCATCGTACTGGCCCTGCAGACCATTGTCAGCCGGGAAGTCTCGCCACTGGCGCCCAATGTGATCACCGTGGGCTCCATTCACGGTGGCTCGAAACATAACATCATAGGCAACGAGGTGAAGCTACAACTCACGCTACGCTCCTATGACCCTAAGGTGCGAGAGCAGCAGATCGCCGCCATTAAGCGCCTCACTCAGGGGATCGCCATCAGCGCGGGCTTGACCGAGGCCGAATGGCCAGAGGTGTATGTGCATCAGGAGGAGAGTATTCCTTCGACCTACAACGACCCTGGGCAAACCGCTAGGGTCAGGGCGAGTATCGCCAAGCAGCTGGGGGAGGACAATGTCTGGGAGGCATCGCCTGTGATGGCGGGCGAAGATTTTGGTCTGTATGGGCTAACGCCGGCCAAAAGGCCTATCACCCTGTTCTGGTTGGGCGCCGTGCCTGTGGCCGACTATGACGCCAGTCAGGCATCGGGCGCGAGTCTCCCCTCGCTGCACTCCAGCAAGTTTGCACCGGATCACCCTGTTACCATAGAGACGGGTGTTCAGGCGATGAGCCGGGCGGCGCTCGATCTTTTCAATCACGAGTGATTCAATTGCTATTGCTGTGACGCATAATCAAGGGGCTGGTGGTCATCAGCCCCTTGGCATTTAGTTAAGGCAGTGTCGGTGTATCGAAGCCGTAGCTGGCCAGAATCTTCTGTCCTTGAGGCGACAAGATGAACAGCGCCAGTTCGGCGGCGTGTGGCTGCGCATCCTGAATTACGGTCAGACCGTAGTTTGCGCCGACACTCAGGTTATCCGGTAGCTGGACTATCTTCAGGGACTTAACTTCCTTCTGCGCCAACACGGCGTTGGTGCAGTAGGTGAGGAAGATATCCGCTTGCTTGTTCTCCATCACCCAGCCATAGGGGTTGCGGCCTTTTGGCGGCTTGGCGCTGTCTGGGCCTCCCGTGAGCTGCAGCGCCTTGGTCTCGAGCTGCTGCTGGGCGCCTGGCGATAGGTGTTCGGCGCGCTCGAAGACCTTAAAGGCATAGTCGCCGGCAGGGTCGGCCTTTGGCGTAGAGGTACCAAGGCGTATCTTGCTGTTTAGCATCTGGGTGAGCAGGGTGTCGCTGGTGAGCGCCACTTCCGGCTGTGCCAGTGCGCAGAGCTTGTTGCGGGCAAACATCACCACATCGCCGCTGCGAGATGCCTTACTCAGGGTAGTTGGGTGTTTCATGTTAGCCGAGGCGAACAGATCTACCTTTTCCCCCGCTTCGATACGCGATCTGAGGAGTCCCGAAGGGGCAAACTGAGGCGCAACCTCGCTATGGCTCTTGGCCTGATAGGCACCTATCACCTCTGTCATGGCCGCCTTGAGGCTGCCGGCGGCGCGAAACTCTATGGGCGCCTCGTGGGCGACTACCTGAGTGCTCATTCCTGCGATGAAAAGCGTGCCGAGAAACCACTGATATTTCATGATTAAAAATCCCTGTTCGTCATAGTTGGGCCTATCAGACCCGAGTTTTACTCTCTGAGCAATAGGGGAGTTTGGCAGGGCATTTAACTTGCTACAGGGATCGCTGAATTAAGGCTGTGGCGAGACAAAATGTCGCGCCTTGGCGCTTGTTACCTCTTTGGCGCTAGCCACATCTTGGGGCTTGAGAGCCCAGCGCGGCTATCGCTTTCTCATGTGGGACACGAATCTAGGGTGTGAATAAAATTCGTACAGAGATCGCAAAAATGACTCCCCGTTGTTGCTTTGTCTAAGGTGGGGACTATATTACGCGGCCTATTAATTTTTTTGCTTTATATTCAGTTAGTTAATATTGCTTTGCGCATTTTGTGCTGGCGTTAAGAGAGAGTTGGTATGTTTACATTTTCGACAAAAAAAACACTTATGGCATTTATCGGGGTAACACTTGTTGCGGGTTGTGCGACGGGTAACACGCCTGAGGCGAAGAAGGCCAACGCGCGCCAGGAGACCCAGGAGGCTCTGGCCAGTATCTATGCGCAGCATCCTGCTGCTAAATCGGCCGTGGCCAATTCGATCGCCCATGTGGTCTGCACAGGCAGTAACAGTTATCTGTTTGCCTTGTCTACGGGTGGTGGAATTTGTGTACTCAGTGAAGGGGGCAGCAACAGCTACTATCGTTTTGCAACCGGCGGCGTAGGTGCGGGCATTGGTTGGAAGCAGATGGCCTTCGTGCAGGCGTTCATGAAACCTGATGCGCTACAAAGGTTTAAGGACTCGGGTTATGAGGGCCAGGCCCAGGCCGAGGCCAGTGCCAAGTACAAGGAAAATGATGAACAGATGTCGGCCAATCAATCTGTGGATCTCGACGGGGTGAAGACTTACCAAGTCAATCTGATGGGGGCGGCAGCTCAGGCAACGGTGCAAGGTTATAAGTACTGGCCAACCGACTTCAGCGAAGATTTCATGCAAAACAGAGAGTAGCCATTGGCGATCCTAGGCAATCCTAAGTCTGCCGATTGCCTAGGGCCTGTTTATCTTTCGCGTTCATTTTTGCAGGGTTCGTCTTGAGCACGTTCAACGCTTTGTTACTCGGCTTTTATATAGAATAACTATACTTCAAGCCTCATGCCGCGATTTGAACGTGCTTAATTAGAACAAAAATTGTTCTCAAAAGGTCAACAGGCCCTAGGGTATCATGGATTCTGTTCAATCCTTAACCATCAAAACAAGCTTTAACATAAGCGTTAATAGATCAGCAGGCCGATCAGCTGGCCGCAGAAAAAGGCGCCAATGACTAATAAGCCCAATAACGACAGCGCGACTATTGGTTTAAGCAGTTCTGGTGTGGCATTCCATGCCTTGATAAGTGCGTTCATACTCATCCCTTAGTTTGTTTGACCTGTCCCTTATGCAGTGACTCTGCTTTGCCTACTGCTGCCATCGCTGCATCCAATAGGATAGTTGCTTTTTGTGACACAATAAAGTCATTTGCGGCGGCGAAGTACGCGCCGAGTCGGCTTAGTGACTGACCTGAGATGGGGCGAAGAAGCTCCCTCTAATCTTTTCTGTTTCACCGCTGGCGCGCATCTTTGCCAGCTCAATGGCCAGCGCATGAGCCTTGCTGTCTGACGCGAGTAGCTGTCGCCTATTATCAATGGACTCAGGCTTTTCGGGGGAGAATTCTGGATTAGGTATCGCTTTAAAGTATCGGCTCTTCCTGGAAAAACCCAGGTACATGTCGCGCATCGGTTCACAGCATTTGGGGTGAAGCTTGAGCTCTGGATGAGGATGGTGTGCCAACTCATACCTTAGTGTTGTCTCGTCATAGCTGAAAAAGTCCCCCTTACCCGTGCTCAACAGCTCAAAGGCCTGAGCGGCATCCATCTCGGGTGGGCGGCGTGTAATGACCCCCTTGGGAATGCCATCGAGATCATAGCCGCCGGGAGAAATGAGCAGCACGTAGGGGGTGCCGACTAGATCATGGAGTGAGCTTATTTCCTCTATTCCCGCGTGGCTGATCCCCGTGTATCTCTCGAACAGACCATTGGCAATGAAGTAAGCATAATGATTACGCTTTTGGGTAAAGCCAAAGCCAGGGTAGAAATCCACCTTGCCTAGCCGCAGCGCCCTGAGTATTCGCTTCTTGGGGGCCCTGTACACCTTGAGTGAGCAGCCAATTCGCTCGCTGGCTAGCTGATAAAGCGCAAGATAGAGCCCCTGATTATCCGGCTCGGCATGTATGTAGGGCAGGCGCTCACTGGTGCGATAGCCCATGATGAGTTCACAGGCGTTGCTATTAACGTTAAACAGTATCAAGGCCAGGGCGGTGAGCATGAGCCTGGTCCGGCTCATAACAAGTGACAGCCATGATGTTAACCCAGGGCTGGCAATCGAGACGTTTTGTGAGCGCTTGGCGAATACCATGGGGTGATCCATTTAAGTTTACGATTCCTTTAGCCACTGCGAATGGTTTTAAACCAAGACTAAATATTTTTACCTTACTTCGCAAACGGTTAGCTATTTCATTATGACTTTGCCACCGATAATCTTAAAAGCGGGTACGCCTCTTATCAAGGTGTCACGGGCAAAGCATTGCTCACAGTTTGGGCAGTGACAGGGCGTATGAGTGTCGTCCTCAACGATGCGCTCCTTGAAGCATTTGACCAGGGCGCCTTTTCCTCCTTTTCGATATTTGAACAGGCGCGTCTTGCATTGGGCGCAGTAAATTTCGACGCTGCGGCTGGGGGCTTTCTTGTTGGGGCGGGCCATGGCTATTCTGTTATTTTTAGTGGTTAAAGTTGAAGCTAATAGAGAGTGAAGTGTCATTGTATTGCAATCTTATCCGTTAAGCGAAACAGAAAGGCCCTGGGGTAAATACCGCAGGGCCAGATAGCTATCATCGCAGCGGGAGGGAACCCTAGGTCGTTTGAAAGTGATCGACCATGGTTTTGAGTTCCAGGGAGAGTTGGCTCAACTCAATACAGGCCTGGGCCGTCTGGCTGGCACCCTGAGCAGCCTCCGCCGAGGAGACATTGATTCGTTCTATGTTTTGGCTGAGGTTTTCGGTCACCGAGTTTTGTTCGCTACAAGCGCTGGCGATCTGAATGTTCATCGCCGCAATCTGTGCTACGGCGACTTCGATTTCGCTTATCTTATCGCCGGCTGCCAGGCTCTGTGACACACAGCGACGAATCATCTCACAACTTTGTTTGGTGGCGCCGCCGGCCTCAACGGCTCTTTGTTGCAGCTGCTCGATAATCTCCACTATCTGACGAGTAGAATCTTGAGTCCTGCCGGCCAAGGTTCTCACCTCGTCGGCAACCACAGCAAAGCCTCTGCCTTGCTCGCCGGCCCGTGCGGCCTCGATGGCGGCATTGAGCGCCAGCAGGTTTGTTTGTTCGGCAATACCGCCAATCACGTCTACGACCATGGAGATACTGGCAGAGTCCTTCTCCAGTTGCGCCACCATTTCACCGGCCTCGTCGATCACAGTGGAGACCCGTTCGATGGCCTGGATATTGTGTTTAACCTCTTGGTTGCCTCGGTCGGCAAAGTCATTGGCGGCGTTGGCCGATGTAGAGGCTTCCTCTGTGTTCATGGCGACCTCATTGACCGTGGCCTGCATCTGCTGCATTGCCGTGGCGACCATGGTAATTTCACTTTGCTGCGCGGCCATGCCTTGAGAAGACTGGGTAGAGATGGCGCTGACCTCTTCGATAGAGGTGCTTAGCTGCTCTACCGCGGCACTGATCTGAGTTACCAAGGCCGTTAAATTGTTTTGCATGCTGATACAGGTATCGGCTAGCTGGCCAAATTCATCTGTGCCTATCTGCTTGCGATCTATGTTGTAGGTCAGATCACCACTGGCAATCGCCTGAGCCATCTGCATCACGGCATGCAGCGGTGCGCGAATCTGCCTACCCAGTAAGAGTGTCATCAATGCCATAAGTACAAATACGGCGGCGATACCTATATAGGTTTTAATGCTGGTGCGACTCACACCTTCTAGGGTGCTGACTCTGTCGGCTTCGGTACGGGTCACATTGATGGCGGTGAGCTGGTTTAGGGCTTCTTGCATCTTGTTGAACTGCTTGTATGAACTGAGCAGGTAAGTGTTTGCCCCGGCTAAATCTTGTTTCAACACTATCTCGTTAAAGCCACTCTGGGCAGCGAGGTAATCGCGCCAATGTGTTCTTGCCAGTATAAACGCCTGACGCTCTGCGTCGGTTTTAATGGCTTTCTCGTAAGAGTCAATCATCCTAGTGACATCTTGGATCATATCGTCTGTCGTTTGCATCCAGCTCTTCATTTCGGGGTCGCCAATACTGGGAAGAAAACTGAATTGATCTCGGCGAATGAAGATAGTGACAAACTTAATCTTCTCGACCAGCAAGACGTTGGGCAGCACCTCATCCGTCAGCGTGAGAATATTGTCACGTGTCTGATTGAGTCCCGAAATTAGCATCATGCTGAGGGCCACGATGGCAACGGCGATACAGCTAAAGGCGAGCGCTATCTTGTGATTAACGGCTAGGTTTTTAAGCTTGAACATGCGCTGATAACCTCATTGATAAATTAAAAAAAGCCTTCGACGGGGCGAAGGCTGGGCCAAAAGGTAGTCGTACAGCGTTAAACGAACTCGGAGCTGACCCTAAAGGTGGTCATCGACTATCGAATGAGGGTGGCGTCCGATAGCCGATTAACCACACTGGCGGTTAGAAATAGTAGGCCATGCTGATGTTGATACGTTTGTCCCAATCATCACCCACTTCGGGTAGACCGACGTGGTCGTTGTTGGCGGTAGAGAAGGTCATGTTTTTACCCATGATAAAGTCGATATGGGTGTAGGTTGGGCCCGCCGATAGCGCGGCGCCTAAGACGTTTTGCATACTGTTGTCGTAGGTCTCATCTTCAACGTCAGGTGTCATCAGACCGAAATCGTTGTAGAATTTGATGCTGCCCCAATCGGTCGGGATGGTCTTAGCGATGTTCAGGTTATAGATCTGCCCCTTTGAAGCTACCTCGTACTGCCAGCTCACCACAGATACGGCAATCTTGTTGTCATCGACGGCATCGGCTGCATCAAACTCATATTGCATCGCCTGCAGTTGAATGTTCCAGCCATCGAATACTGTGTTGAGGTGGGCGGCGACGGCGTAGCGGTCGCCGTTATTGCCCGTCTTGGCGTTGTAGATTTGGCCGGCCTCTAAGGATGCACCCAGCGTGGTGGTGCCGCCCTGGTGTTCGAAGGTATAGGTCTGGCGCAGGTTGATCTGATTGGTCTCTTCGTTGTTGTATTCGGTACCGTTAATGGTGCCTGTGTAGAGATCGGCGGCATAACGCTTGTTCTCGGTTGGGCCGTACTCGGCGCCTTTGTAGAAGGCCATATCGGTATGCCAGCCATTGCGCTCGAAGGTGGCCTTTACGCCGATGTCATAGTCATCTTCGAAGCCCAGGTAGTAGGGCAGGCCGAACCAGTAACTATTTGAAATATAATCTCTGTTACCGAAAGGCACCTGGTTGATACCCATCTGAAGTTGCCACTCTGGGTTGAGATCATAGAAGGCGTAGCCGTACTTGATGTAGTTGGTGCCAGAGGTGAAACGATAGTCTGACTTCAATCCCCAGTTTCCTAGCTTGCCGTCGAATCTTAGCGAGGCCATGTCGAATGAAAAGTCGCCGCCTTTATCCTTAGAACTCTCGCTATAGTCTTTATAGGCATAGTTAACACGCACGGCGCCGTGAATATTAATGCCATCCTCTTCGGCAGCAAAAGTATTGAAACCACTCAGTGCCATGGCACTGGCTAAAATAGAAAGGCAAAATGTTTTTTTATTCATCATCATATTTCCAAATTAATTATTTATCTGTGTTGCTGTGTATTTACTTGTTACTTTTTCTTTATTGATATAGAAATTTATATATATCCTGTTGTTTTCAAAGTGTGTAAAGCCTCCTTACCTGAACTCAGCAAGAGTGGTAATGATTTATAGATAGTTTCATTTCTTGATTAATTAATGTTCTGGTTAGCTATTTATTAATCTATTTATCCTTGTTTTTAATATGGATATTGTTTCGTCATAAAATACCTATTAAAAGTCGGCTGCACTGGTTGTTTCTAGCGCCAGTCCCTTGGTTTCGGGCGCCATAAAGACAGATACCAGCAGACCCAGGAGCGAGATTGCCGCGCCAACCAGCAGGGTGGCCGATATGCCATAGCTCGCCATAAAGAGTGGCAGGCAGTAGGTGGAAACAATGGTGCCTATGCGGCTGAAGGACATCACGGCGCCCACCGCCGAGGCGCGAATCTCTGTCGGAAACAGCTCGTTAGGGTAGAGCCACTGCAGGATCCCCGGGCCGCCAGAGAAGAAGGCATAGATGGCAAACGCCGCCACAATCAGCCAGATGCTGGGGTTGTTGACCACGCCAAGCAATGCCAGTGCCGCTGTCATGATGGCAAAACTGCCGATGAGTAGGGGGCGACGGCCGATGGAATTGAGCCAGTACATGGCCGGAATGCAGCCCGCCATGAAGAAGATACTGATGACAATATTACCCAGGGCCGCATCTTTGCCGTCGGTGAAGCCCAGCAGTTCGATGATCTCGGGGCCAAAGGTATATATGGCGAACATAGGGATCACTTGGCAGGTCCAGATGATGCCGATAAATAGGATGCGTTTCAGATAAACCGGCTCAAATAATTTGCTGTATTTGGTTTGCTCCGCCGTTTCAAAATTCAGGCTGATATCTTTACCGAAAAACTGGTTCATCACCTGTTTGCACTCCTCGGTGCGTCCCTTCTTCAGCAGCCATCTTGGGGATTCCGGCAGATGGAATCGTCCGAGTAGGATGACTAAACAGGGGATGACGGCACTGCCAAACATCCAGCGCCAGCCGTCTTGCACATCGTACAGCAGGTAACCCACCATGTTGGCGGCCGTCGCGCCCACGTACCACATGGCGGCGATGAAGCCCATGGTGAAGGCGCGTTGTTTGGTTGGCGAGAATTCGGCAACCATAGAGGTGGCGATGGGGTAATCGGCGCCGATGACGATGCCGATGAGGAAGCGTAGTATCACCAGTTCTATGGGAGAGGAGACGAACATGGTTGCGAAGGAGAGGACGGCGATGGCGATGATGTCTATCATGAACATCAGCTTGCGTCCGAACAGATCGGCGACATAGCCAAATAGCGCAGTGCCGATAAACAGGCCGACTAAGGTTGCGGCGCCGACGAGACCAATCCACTGGGCGTCCAGTGCTAGGGCGGGGGTTAGCTGTTGTAAGGCTAACCCAATGATGACTAAGACATAACCATCGAGGAATGGACCACCACTTCCCCATAACATTATTTTTTTATGAAGCGGAGTAAACTCCAAATCATCGAAACTCTTCTTTGATTTCATGCTTCTAACCACCGACTTAACTTGTTAATTTAAATCACAACCAATTGGGTTGTGTCAGGCGTTAAAATGTACATAGGTTTAAATTTGTACATATGATCTTTTTTATAATCTGTTGCCTGCGCTGTTATTTTATCTGGTTTACATTTTGTAAACGGTGATGTAACCAAGTTTTCTGTTCAGTTTTAAAGTCTGTTAATTGTTAATTTATAACTTCGTGATCGGTGTAGGGCTTTGGTTATTTTTTATCGCGCACAATAAAATAAATTTTATTGATAATGCCGGGTTTAATATTCAGCTGTCTGAATAGTCGACATTCATGATGGTATTATTGGCGCGATAATAACGATTAAAGACTCTAAATATATAAATCCATTTAATATCGTGTTATCCGTAACGGTATTCGATGCCGAACGTTCCTCTCGGGTACTCCCACTTCTCTAGAATGGTCTCGCCGCAGAGAAACTTGCAGGTGCCGCACTCCAGGCAACCGGCGGAGTCGAAACGTACACTACCGTCTTGCTCCAGTTTGTAGAGACCCGCGGGGCAGGCGTTTACCAGCTTGCGATACTCCTGGATATTGGGATTGTCTTTTAAAATGATGTGCGGGTGTCCCTCATCGACATAGAACTTATTGACACCCAATTTCACGTCGACATTGACTGCTTCGGTCATATTGATGTGACTCCTTTATAACCATCTTTGATTAGGTTCATGAAACCTACCTCTTTACAGTGCTTGAGCAGGGTCTTGCGCAGCGGCTGGGCAGGGGTTCCGTCTATGATGAACATCTCGTGCATGATGTCGGCCACCATCTTTGGATACTGATTGAAGATGCGTGGCGTCTCCATGAAGGCGGGGAGCTGCTTGTACAGCTTCATGTCCTTCATAAGGAAGCTCTCTTCCAGCAGGCTCTGGTAGCTGCTCAGGCCCTGGGCCGAGAAGTCTTGCTGGGCGCGCGCCGCGAGTACTGCCTTGGCCGCAGCCTCTCCAGAGGCGATGGCGAGATCCATGCCGCGCACCGTATAGCCGACGTTGAGACAGAATCCGGCGGCATCACCCGTGATAAGCACGCCATCATCGACCAGCTTAGGCACCATGTTCAGGCCTGCTTCGGGCACCACGTGGCCTGAGTACTCCAGCAGCTTGCCGCCTTCGATGAGCGGCTTGATGAGCGAGTGATTCTTAAAGTCTTCCAGCATCTGAGGTACGCTCTTATCCGATTCACCTATGCCATGCAGGCCACAGACAATACCCAATGAGATGCTGGTGCGGTTGGTATAGATAAAGCCACCGCCCATCAGGCCGTTAGAGGGGGAGCCGGCAAACAGCCAGGCGGCACCTTCGTCATCCTGCAGGTTAAATCTGTCTTTGATCACGGCTTCAGGCAGTTCGATCAACTCCTTCACGCCAACCGCCATGGCATCGGCGCTCACCTTAGGTTTCACCATGCCTAACTGTTCGCCCAGCACTGGGTTGACCCCTTCGGCCAAGATCACTGCCTTTGCCGTGAGTTCGTCGCCATCGGCTTTGACGCCGATGACCTTGCCATCTTGGGTGAGGATCTCATCGACACGAATGCCGGTGATAAATTGTGCGCCCACCTCTTCGGCCTTGCCCATTAGCCATTGGTCAAACTCACCGCGCAGCAGGGTGTAAGACTCCTGCACCGGGCTCTGATCGCGGCCATTGTGATAGTCCAGGGTGACGCCGGTATCATCGGTCAGGAAGGTGACCTTTTCCTTGGTGACCTTGCGTTCTATGGGGGCCTCCTTGGCAAAGCCTGGGATGATCTTCTCCAGGCTATGGGCGTAGAGGCGGCCGCCCGTCATGTTTTTGCTGCCGGCGTAATTACCACGCTCGATCACCAATACATCGGCGCCTTCTTTGGCCAGGACATAGGCGGCAACACAGCCTGCGAGTCCAGCACCAACGACGATCGCATCAAATGCTTCTTCTGACATATCTAGTCACTCTTCTTCTGTTGGGGGAAAGTAGCCAAGCCAGGGGCCCGGCTACCTGCCTTGTTCAGCCTAGGCTTTCATCGCCTGGATAAGTGCTGGCAGTACCTTGTTGATGTCGCCCACCAGGCCGTAATCCACATATTGGAAGATCGGCGCATTCTTATCCTTGTTGACCGCGAGGATGGTTTGAGAGCCTAGGGCGCCCACCATGTGCTGGATCTGTCCCGAGATCCCCAGGGCAAGATAGACATCGGGTTTAAGCATCACACCCGACACGCCCACATAACGCTCGCGCTCCATCCACTTCTCTGTCTCGGCGATAGGGCGAGAGCAGCCGAGTTCGGCTGGAAGGTCGCGGCAAGCTCGCCGGCGAGTGCCAGGTTGTCCAGGCTGCCGATACCGCTACCGACGGCGATAACACGTTTGGCCTTACCTAGGTCGACGCTGTTACCTTGCTTGACGCGGCGCTCGATGCAGGTGATCGCCTGCTTAGGGGCGACGAAGGGCAAGGAAACGCCTTCACCGGTTAATGAGGTATCGGCCGCTTGTGGCTCAAAGGCGCCGCTGGCAAGGGTGACTAAGGCCACAGTAGAGGAGATTCGCTCGGTGCCGATGGCTAGGCCGCCGTACACCATGTGTTTGGCGACGACGCCATCGTCGAGTGTCACCTCGGTTGCATCGTTGATCAGGCCTGCTTCGAGCTGGACACTGAGTTTTGCCGCCAGCGCCTTGCAACGCTTGGTTGCCGGTAGCAGCATCAGTGCAGGTTTCTCGCCATCCTTGATGGCCTGGCTCATGGTTGTCGCAAAGTCTTCGATCATCTGGGTGTCGGCCTTGTTGCCTAGGTAGTAGACATGGCTGGCACCATAGGAATAGGCGGTCGCGATATCGGCTTCGCTGCCGATGATAAAGGCCGATACTTTTTCGCCCAGGGCGCGACCACCGGTGATCGTTTCGGGTAGACGTGCAGCAATATCACTAAATACCCATACATTTGACAGTTTGCTCATCGTATTCCCCTCGATTAGTTAAGTGCTTTACGTAGATGGTCGGCAAAGGCCGCGATTTGTGCCTCATCGTCACCTTCGACGATGACTTGTGCACGCTCGGCCTGTTTAGGTGCGACAACACTGATGGCGTCGACCAGTTTAGGTAGGGCTGCCAATTCAAGCGCTTCTGTGTCCAGTGTGGCAACGGGTTTTTTGGCCGCAGCCAGAATCGTCTTCATCGATGGGATCTGAGGTTCGTTGATGTCGGCAGATACCGAGACTACTGCGGGCAGGGTGATTTCCAGCACTTCGACTTCATCGTCCAATGCGCGCTCGACGGTCAGGGTGTTTTCGGTTACCGAGACAATCTTGCTGACGGCATTGATGGTGCTGACATTTAGTAGCTCACCTAATTGCATGCCAACCTGTTGGGCGAACAGATCGCCCGAGCCGTCACCACAAAGGATCAGGTCGAACTCGCATTTGCGCGCTGCACTAGCAAGCACACGTGCGGTTTGATGGGGGAGCATGGCTTCAAACTGTTCATCGATCACTAAGGTCAGATCATCCGGGCCGCGAGAGAGGATATCTTTGCGTGCCTTTGGATTGTCCAGTGCCTTGCCACCCACGCTTAACGCGGTCAGCTGGCTGCCTTCGACCATAGACTTTATCTGTACGCCGGCTTCAACGGCATTGAGATCGAATGGGTTGATCTTAGGGGCAGCCTTGCTGGTCTCTACTGAGCCGTCGCCATTGATCGATATGTCTTGTTCTTCGGGGACCAGTTTATAGCAGGTAATAATTTTCATTATATCTCCAAATTATCAGTGTTTATTTACTGTCTTATCAATAACGAGATGACATTAATATGTTGTCGACTAACCTGGCCTAGTTTATGTCAGGGTTTTCGACTCTTGATATTAATAAGTTAAACCTTGAGTCGTTACAGATAGACGATAAATAAATTGTATTTGCCATTCTGTTGATTGACTGTGTGGAAATTATAAGATCAGAAATATTTAATTCGATGTTACACACTTCACATTTATGGTTTGAATGTGTTTTTTCTGTAGGTAGAGTTTCTAACGGATATATTAGTCTGGCTAATATTGGTGTGTTTATTTAGTTTCTTTAAACTGGTTATAAGTTTGGCTAATAAAGTGATTAAGATATCCTTATAGCCTGTTTAGCCTGGCTTATTTGTCTCATTTTAGTTTTTCTAATAGTAACTTTAGAATTCGTTTTGAATGTTTTTTAATGACTTTTGTTATCACTGTTGTGTTGTTTATGTCGTTGTTTTAATTGTTTTTTTCCTGCGCATTGTCCTGGTTTTGTCTTAAGTTTAAATATGATGCAAATCACTTTTTATTCCTGCTTTGATATCGCGAGCACATGTTTTTTGTGATCGGTTCGATAGTTGTTTTTGACGCATTCATCATCTTGAGTGATGCTTTTTTAGCTGTTTTTTTTGATTTTATTTATACGTGATAACGATCACTGAACAATTAAAGTTGCCGCGTATTATTTAAATGCCTGCTAAGCCTTTAATGAGTCAGAATTAATGATGAATTTAAAGTTGTGTGGTGAATCAAAATAAAAACTGCTTATCAATTTTATGTAAAAGCGTTTATTGAACCCAGCTTGTCAATAACGCGAAGCATATTAATTAAATTGGCTTTTACCTATTGTCCTCCTATGAAGAGGGAGATCTATTAAGATGAACGAAAAAACCATGGGATTTGATCTCGCAGCGGGGAAAAAGAAGAAGGTCACGATTGAACCTAAAATCTTTTTTCCTTCTCTGATTGCCGTCATATTGCTCTCTTACCTGACCGTAAGGGATCTCGATGCGGCAAACGTAATTATCAAGGATGTATTTCATTATCTAACCCACTCTTGGGGATGGGCATTCGAGTGGTACATGATAGCCCTAGCCATAGGTTGGGGTTGGCTGGTCTGGGGACCCTATGCAAACAACCGCTTGGGTCAGGAAAAACCCGAGTTCAGCACAGGTAGTTGGATCTTCTTGATGTTTGCCTCCTGTACCTCGGCCGCAGTGCTCTACTGGGGATCGTTAGAGGCTTACTACTATCTGACTTACCCACCCTTTGAAATCGAGTCTATGTCGGTGCAAGCCAAAGAGCTTGGGGTGGCCTATAGTCTCTTCCACTGGGGTCCCTTGCCTTGGATGGGCTATGGCTTCTTTACCGTCGCCCTGGGTTACTTCCTGTTCGTGAAGAAGATGGATGTGGTTCGTCCGAGCGGTACCCTTGAGCCGGTACTGGGCAAGCATCACAAGGGGATCCTGGGTTCCTTCATCGACAACATCTATGTCGTGGCATTAATCCTGGCCATGGGCACCAGCCTAGGTTTGGCGACGCCGCTGGTGACCGAGTGTATTCAGTGGTTGTTTGGCATCGAGCGTACTATTGAGGTCGATACCTTTGTTATCTCTGTGTGGATCATCTTTAACGCCGTGTGCGTGGCATTTGGTCTGACTAAGGGGATCAAAATAGCCAGTGACCTGCGTAGCTACCTGAGCATTATCATGCTGTTCTGGGTGTTCTTAATCGGTGCAACCAGCTTTACCGTCAACTACTTCACCGAATCTGTCGGTGTGATGCTGGCTTACCTGCCGCGCATGCTGTTCTACACAAGTTCTATCAGTGCTGACAGCTGGCCACAAGATTGGACCGTTTTCTACTGGGCCTGGTGGGTAGTGTATGGCATTCAGATGTGTATCTTCCTCGCCAAGATCTCTCGCGGTCGTACCGTACGTGAGCTGTGTCTGACCATGGTATTGGGTCTAACCGCTTCTACCTGGTTCCTGTGGACCATCCTGGGCAGTAACACAGTTAACCTGATGCACGAAAGCATCATTAACATGGGCCAGCTGATCCAAGACCATGGTGCGCCACGCGCCATCATTGAGACCTGGGCTGCCTTACCCATGAGCACAATCACCATGTGGGGCTTCTTCATTCTCTGCTTCCTGGCAACTGTCACCCTGATTAACGCCTGTTCTTACACCCTCGCTATGTCGACCTGTAAGGGCGCCGACGCCGACAACGAGCCACCTGTTTGGATCCGTGTGGGTTGGTCTGTGTTGGTGGGCGTTATCGGTATCGTGCTGCTGTCGCTGGGTGGGTTGAAACCGCTGCAGACGGCCATTATTGCCGGCGGCGCACCGCTAGTGATTGTCAACATCCTGGTGATCATCTCGTTCTTAAAAGATGCACGTAAAAACAAGTGGGCTTCTTAGGCTGGAGCTTCTCCCCTAAGCAGTCGTTAACCGTAAAGATAGGAATATACGATGGACTTTAAATTAACCGACGAACAAGAGCTATTCGTTTCTGGTATTCGCGATCTGATGGCGAAGGAGAACTGGGAAAGCTATTTTGCCGAGTGTGATGAAAATAGCCAGTACCCTGAAAGGTTTGTCAAAGAGCTGGCCGAGATGGGTATCGATAGCCTGCTACTGCCTGAGGAGCACGGTGGATTCGAAGAGGGCATGGTAACCCTCACGGCAATCTGGGAAGAGCTGGGTCGCCTGGGCGCCCCGACTTATGTCCTGTATCAACTGCCAGGCATTGCGACTGTGCTGAGACACGGCAACCAAGATCAGATAGACAAGATCATGGCGCTGCGCGGAACAGGTAAGCAGATGTGGAACTCGGCCATTACCGAGCCAAGCGCGGGTTCAGATGTGGGCAGCCTGCTGACCACCTACAAGCGCCGTAACGGCAAGGTTTACCTGACGGGTAGCAAGTGCTTCATCACCAGCGCCGCCGGTATCCCTTACGTGGTGGTGATGGCTAAAGATGCTGACAGCGAAACACCTGTGTTCACCGAATGGTTTGTCGACATGACCAAGCCTGGCATCAAGCTAAGCAAGCTCCCTAAGCTGGGCCTCAAGATGGACAGCTGCTGTGAGCTGCAGTTTGACGAGGTCGAGCTGGAAGAATCAGACATGTTCGGTATCGAGGGCAACGGCTTCCTGCGTGTGAAGGAAGAGTTCGACTCGGAGCGTTTCCTGGTGGCATTGACCAACTATGGCGCGGCCTACTGCGCCTTCGAAGATGCGGCCAAATACGCCAACCAGCGCGTACAGTTTGGTGAGACTATCGGTCGCTTCCAGCTGATCCAGGACAAGTTTGCCCATATGGCGATCAAGCTGAACAGCATGAAGAACATGGTCTATGAAGCGGCGTGGAAGTGCGACCAAGGCACTATGACATCGGGTGACTCTGCCATGTGTAAATACTTCTGTGCCAATGCCGGCTTCGAGGTGATCGACTCCGCCATGCAGGTATTAGGTGGCTACGCTATCGCCGGCGAACACCGCATCGGCCGTATGTGGCGCGACATCCGTGTCGACCGCGTCTCCGGTGGTTCGGATGAGATGCAGATCCTCACCCTGGGCCGTGCCGTGTTAAAGCAATATCGCTAAACGGGGAGGGCAGCGACGCGGCTCCCAGCGTCGCTGGCCAAGGATGGCGGTGTGATGGCCGCCATCTCCTCACAATCTCATTAACCTTGAAAATTCGCTACCGCATTGATGCCTGCGTATCAGTGCCGGGGACGGGTTTGTGTGAAAAAGGATGCTAGATATGTCGAAAAAGTTATTTACCCCGCAATTTGGTCCCCTGTCGGGCCTGCGTGTGGTGTTCTCAGGGATTGAAATTGCCGGCCCATTCGCGGCGCAGATGTTAGCCGAGTGGGGCGCCGAGGTGATCTGGATTGAAAACGTCGCCTACACAGATACCATTCGCGTGCAGCCTCACTATCCAGAGCTGTCGCGTCGTAACCTACACGCCTTGTCGCTCAATATCTTTAAGGATGAAGGCCGCGATGCCTTCCTTAAGTTGATGGAGACCACAGACATCTTCATCGAGGCCAGTAAGGGCCCAGCCTTTGCCCGTCGCGGCATCACAGATGAGGTGTTATGGCAACACAACCCTAAGCTGGTGGTCGCTCACCTTTCAGGCTTCGGCCAGTACGGCACCGAGGAGTACACCAACCTTGCGGCCTACAACACCATTGCCCAGGCCTTCAGTGGTTATCTGATCCAAAACGGCGACAAAGACCAGCCTATGCCGGCCTTCCCTTATACCGCCGATTACTTTTCGGGGATGACGGTCACCACGGCGGCCTTGGCGGCCCTGCATAAGGTGCGTGAGACGGGGATCGGCGAGAGTATCGATGTGGCCATGTATGAGGTGATGCTGCGCATGGGGCAGTATTTCATGATGGACTACTTCAACGGCGGCGAAGTCTGCCCACGCATGACCAAAGGTAAAGATCCTTACTATGCCGGTTGCGGCCTCTACAAGTGTGCCGATGGTTACATCGTCATGGAGCTGGTGGGTGCCATGCAGATTGAAGAGATGTTTAAGGACATGGGCATTAGCCACCTGTGGGCAACGCCCGAGATCCCAGAGGGCACTCAGCTTATCCATAGGGTGGAATGCCCATTTGGCGACGAAGTCGAGACCAGCCTGGACAACTACCTCAACGGCAAGACCATCGAAGCCGTGTTGGCACGCTTTGCCGAGCTGAAGATTGCCTGTGCCAAGGTGCTGACCATCCCTGAGTTGGAAGGAAATCCTCAGTACCAGGCGCGTGAGTCCATCACCGAGTGGACCAACATCGACGGCAAGGCCTACAAGGGCCCTAACGTGATGCCTAAGTTCAAGAACAACCCAGGCAAGATCTGGCGCGGCATGCCTAAGCACGGCATGGATACCGAGGCGATTTTGAGCGATATCGGTTATTCGGCAGAAGAGATCGCGGCGCTGAGCGCCAAGGGTCTTGCCAAGGTGTTTGAAGGTAAGTGAGGCAAGTGATGGATATCGTGGGCAGCAGAACATTAAGGTGCATGTGGCAGGAGCGTGCTCAGCAGTACAGTGATAACACGGCATTGATATATGAAGATACTGCCGGCGATATCCGCACCTTTACCTATCAATCCCTGGACGCCCAGATTAACCGGGCGGCCAACCTCTTCCTCAAACAGGGAATAGCCAAGGGCGACAAGGTGGCGGTGCAGCTGTACAACAGCCCGGAGTTTATCTTCTGCTGGTTTGGTCTGGCCAAGATAGGCGCGGTGATCGTGCCTATCAACACCCAATATGTGCAGGGTGAGTGCAGCTACATACTGACCAAGTGTGACGTCACCGCCCTGGTGACAGAGCCAAGCTTTCTGCCTATCTATGAGGCGTTGGCGGCTAAGGGTCAAAGGCTCGAGCGGGTCTTTGTCGCCCGCGCTGCGGGAGAGCAGTTTGTGGGGCGGGTGAATTTCGATGATCAGTTGGCGCTGCAGGCGCCGACTCTCGACCTGCATGTGCCGCTCGAAAGCGAAGACCCCGCGGAGATCCTCTTTACCTCGGGGACGACCTCTCTGCCCAAGGGAGTGGTGCTCACCCACTGCAACCTGCAATTTGCCGGGCACTATACCGCCTGGCAGACCCGCCTGACGGCCAAGGACAGGTATCTCTCCATGATGCCCAATTTTCACATCGATTTTCAGTGCAATGCGGCCATGGCGGTGTTTACCGTCGGTGCTTGCCTGGTGATGTTGGAGAAATACAGCGCCCGCCGTTTCTGGAAGCAGATCTGCGACTACCGTGCCACCATCACCCACAGCATGCCTATGATACTGCGTACCCTGATGCTGCAACCCGTGGCCGAGGGGGAAGACCAGCATTGTCTGCGGGATATGTTGTTTTTCATGCATATCTCAGATCAGGAGAAGCTGGATTTCGAGATGCGCTTCAAGGTGACCCTGTTTAATTCCTACGGCATGACAGAGACCCTGGTGGGCTTGATTGGCGACACGCCAGGTGAGCCTCGTCATTGGCCGTCAATAGGACGTCCGGGGCTGGGATATGAAGCCAAGGTCACCGATGAGGCTGGGCGGGAGGTGGCCCCTAATCAGGTGGGTGATCTCTGGGTGAAAGGGGTGCCGGGCAGAAGCCTGTTTAAGGAGTATTACCAGGACTCACAGGCGACCCGGGCGGCGCTAGGTGACGATGGTTGGCTGCTCACCGGCGACAAGGCCTATGTGGATGAGCGAGGCCTGTTCTACTTCGTCGATCGCAAGAGCAACATGATCAAGCGTTCGGGCGAGAACATCTCCAGCACAGAGGTGGAGAACGTGCTGATGTCACACCCCGCCATTCAGGACGCCGCGGTCATCGGCATAGCCGATCCGATTCGAGATCAGGCCGTCAAGGCGTTTGTCATCTTCGCCCCGGGCCAGTCACTCACCCAGAAGGAGATCTTGGCGTTTTGTAGCGCCAACATGGCCAAGTTTAAGGTGCCCAGTGTGGTGGAGATCCGCAAGAGCTTTCCCCGCACCTGCACCTGCAAAGTCGATAAGAAGTTGCTCGAGAGCCGTTGAGGCCCCGAGCCGTACAAATTTTCCGTTATCACGCGATAACTTCAATGGAGTAGTAACATGAGCGAATCATTACACGTGACCCGTAATGGCAGCATCTTAGAGATCGTTTTAGACCGACCTAAGGCCAATGCCATCGATGCAAAAACCAGTTACGAGATGGGAGAAGTCTTCCTGGCATTTCGTGACGATCCCGAGCTTAGAGTCGCCATCATTACCGGTGCCGGCGCGCGTTTCTTCTCTGCTGGCTGGGATCTCAAGGCGGCGGCAGAAGGCGAGGCACCAGACGCCGACTTCGGTCCAGGCGGCTTTGCTGGTTTGACCGAGCTGTTTGATCTCGACAAGCCGGTGATCGCCGCGGTCAATGGCTATGCCTTCGGTGGCGGTTTCGAGTTGGCCCTGGCGGCGGATCTGATTGTGTGCGCCGACAATGCAAGCTTTGCCCTGCCTGAGGCCAAGCTAGGCATAGTGCCTGACAGCGGCGGCATGCTGCGCCTGCCTAAGTTGCTGCCTGCCCCTATCGTCAACGAGTTGATGATGACGGGCCGTACCATGGACGCCCAGGAGGCATTGCGCTGGGGTGTGGTCAACCGTGTGGTTGAACAAGAAGCACTGATGGAGACGGCTCGTGAGTTGGCAAACGAGATCAGTCAGAGCGCACCACTTGCCCTGGCGGCCATCAAGGAGATCTATCGTGAGACCGGCGAGCTGTCTGTCGAGCAAGGCTATGCCCATATCCGTGGCGGACAGCTGAAGCACTATCCAAGCGTGCTGCACTCTGAAGATGCGCTGGAAGGTCCGGCGGCCTTTGCCGAGAAACGCGATCCTGTGTGGCAGGGTAAGTAAGCCTGCGCGTTAAATCTGGGATGGATGTCGCCTTTAAGGGGACACCATCCCTGTATCGTTATCGGCAAGATTAGACTAAGCACTCGCCGTTGATTGGCGACTTTGCGTTAAGCAGTTTGAGTTGAAGGAGTTAGCCATGCCACTCGATCCCGAGGTTGCGCAATTTTTACAAGAGGTTAAAGACTCAGGGGCGCCAGCCTACGAGACGATGACGCCCGCCCAGGCCAGACGTCAGGAGCTGATGGACCTAGCTATCGCCAATGCCGGTAAAACGCCGGAGGCGGTGGGTGAGGTGATCCACAGCTTTATTCCCGGCCCGACGGCGGATCTGCCCGTGCGTATATATCGCCCCTTGGGCGTCGAGGCGCCCGAAGCCGGCGCGCCTGCCTTAATCTTCATCCACGGCAGTGGCTGGGTGGTGTCTAACATAGAGACCAATGATCACTTTAGCCGCGCCCTGGCCAATCGCACCGGCGCCGTGGTGATCGCGGTTAATTATCAAAAGGCCCCCGAGCACAAGTTTCCGATCCCGATGGACGACTGCTACAGTGCGACCCTTTGGGTGTTTGAGCAGGCCAAGGCCTTGGGGCTGGATCCTAAGCGTATCGGCATCATGGGCGACAGCGCCGGTGGCAATCTGGCCGCCGCGGTGACCCTGCGTCTGCGCGACGAGATGGGGCCATCGCTGGCCTGTCAGGTGTTAGTCTATCCTGCGGTGCAGTATGGGTGGTCGACACAATCGGCCAAGACTCATGGCACCGGCTACCTGCTGCAGCAAGAGAGCATGAAATACTACTGGCACCACTACATTCGTAGCGCCGCCGATGGTAAGCATCCTTATTGTTCCCCCTTAGATGCCGCCAGCCACAGCTGTCTGCCACCGGCACTCATCTATACCGCAGAGTATGACCCCCTGTGTGATGATGGCTTTAACTATGCCCAAAAGTTAAGACTGGCCGGGGTGCCCGTGACCTACAAGATGTATGAGGGAACCATCCACGGTTTTATCAAGATGTTACAGCGCTTCACCCAGGCGCAATTATTTCTCGATGAGCTGAGCGAGGCGGTCAGGCCCCTGCTTGCGCCTCAGGGGGAGTAACAGGCTCCTTCGTTTAGGGCGTTAGTCGTGGCTATCGCCCGCATCTGATCAGCGATTGCGCCGCAGGATCTGCTGCGCAAACTTACTCAGACACAGCTTTGTGGTCGATATCACTATTCAACGATTGTTAATTGGTGATCTTAGTCTGATTACTGCAATTAAGCAGTAATTTAACCTGTTGTTAACTTGGATATTGTGCGCGGCGTTACATCTTTTCTCAGGATCCCTTGTTAGCATTTTGATTCGGTTTCCGCTTTGCTAAAGAGTCATGAATAATAATATTCCGCTAAGAGCGCTGCAGATATTTGAGGCGTGCGCCAGATTAGAAAGTTGTTCCCTCGCGGCGAACGAGTTGTGCATTACCCAGAGTGCGGTATCACAGCAGATAAAGCAGCTGGAAGACTACTTCTTAGAGAAGTTATTTTATAGGCAAAGCGGCAAGATCAATCTCACCGAGGCGGGAATAGAACTCAGAGAGCGCCTGGCGCCAGTGTTCTACGATCTCAATAGCGTCTGCTCGAGCCTAGTACAGAACATGACGGGCGAGGTCAGGGTGCACTCCTACACCTCGCTGGCGGCCAGATGGCTGGTGCCTAAGATGGAGCAGCTTAGGCAGATCTACCCCGAACTCAACATCAATGTCGGCATGTTTCAAAACGATATCGAAATGAGCGATATGATTGCCGACATCTTCATCGTGACGCGGGAATTTCAGGATGGTTATACCATCATTCCCCTAGTGACCGAGAAGCTGGTGGCCTTCTGTAGTCCGCAATATTACGCTCAGTCGAACGGCATAAGCGTCGATACCCTAGATCAACACTGCCTGCTCTATTCGAAACACAAGGATTATGGTGTCGACTGGGATACCTGGTTTAGAAACAATGAGCTAGCCATCAGTCCCAATCAGCGAAAGATCATCTTCAATCACAACATGTTGGCGGTGCAGGCCGCCATCTATGGTCAGGGGATCGTTTTGGGGCTGGAGCAGACCCTCAAGGTTGAGCTGGATTCGGGCAACCTGGTGAAACTGGATCTGCCGACCTGTCTCTCGGGCCTGACCTACTATATCGCCTATAAGACATCGAAGAAGCGCGACGCCCGCATCATGCGTATCGTCGATTGGATCATCGACAACTATCCAGGAGATCATCCAGGCGTTCATCCAGGCGTTCATCCGGGCGAGCGCATCCTGGCGTGTTAACGGCCCTATCCTTGAGGCCTGTAAAACAATATCTTTTGGGTGCTTAACAAGTAAGCAACTTTTGTTATGATGAGTTTCCATTGACTTATCACTTGCTTATCTCATGTTAAGACACCTGAAATTGCTAATGCTCCTCCTCTTGTCACTGCTGTTTTTGCTGGTGGTCGGCGTCTATGTCGGCCTCAATCTCAGCCTGCCCAAGCTCTCTGGCGAGGTGAGCACAAATCAAATCTCGGCCAAGACCCAGATAGGGCGCGATCGCCTCGGCACTGCGGTGATCCATGCCGAGAATCGCCAGGATGCGGCCTTCGCCTTAGGCTTTGCCCATGGCCAGGACAGGTTCTTTCAGATGGATCTACTCAGGCGCAACTCGGCCGGCGAGTTGGCCGAGCTGTTCGGTAAGCCTGCGGTAAAACTCGATGAGTCGCGCCGCTTTCATCAGCTGCGCAAACGCGCCGAGCAGATCTATCGTCATCTGCCCACGGCCCAGCAGCAGTTGTTGCAGCGCTACGCCGACGGCGTCAATAAGGCGCTGGCCGAGCAGTCGCTGCCATCGTTCGAATACCTGCTGACGCGCGCCGAGCGTCAGCCCTGGCGACCCGCCGACAGCCTGCTGGTGATCTACACTATGTATCTGGATCTACAAGGCAATACCCTTAAGCGGGATCTGACCCTGGAGCAGATAGAGCGGCGTTTTGGCCCCCAGATGCGCGCCTTCATCACCCAGGCCTCAAATTATCAGGCGGCGCTGGATAACAGCCTGTTTCCCTCCGATCCGCCGGAAATCCCCAAACTAAATCTAAGCTCAAATCTAAGTCTAACTCTAAGTCTAAGTCATAGCGATACCCTGGCTCGGCGCCTCGCTGTCAGCATAGAGGAGCCCCGAGAGGTGGGCAGCAACAACTGGGCGGTCACCGGACAGATGACCCGCACCGGCAGCGCCATGCTGTCGGATGATATGCACCTCTCCTTCGCCGTCCCCATCATCTGGTATCGAGCCCAGCTTAACTATCCCGACGCCAAGGGCGAGGCGGTACAGGTGACAGGCGTGTCCCTGCCCGGCGCTCCGGCTATCGTGGTCGGTAGCAACGGCAAGCTGGCCTGGGGATTCACCAACGCCTATATCGACACCGCCGACTGGGTGGCGCTTAGCGACGACGAGCCGCTGACCATAGAGCATGAGACCATCAAGTTGCCAAAGGGAGAGCAGGACTACCCGCTGACCCTGTCGCGCTTCGGCCCAGTGCGTCAGCTTGACGGCCAGGCCTATGCACTGTCCTGGGTGGCCCATCGGGACTATGCGGTCAACATGGAGCTGATGGCACTCGAGCAGATGAGCAGCGCTGCTGAGGCGATGGCCAAGGCGAGTGGCTTTGGTATCCCGGTGCAGAATCTGATGCTGGCGGATGACAAGGGCCATGCGGCCTGGCAGCTGGCCGGCGCCGTCCCCGCCAGAAAACAGGTGAGCGATATCGCCCTGAGTGGCGAGCAGCTTGAATGGGGAAAATGGCAGCAGCGTGAGGCGGGTTTGCCCTCGCGTCAGGACCCACCGGGCGGTCGCTTGTGGAGCGCCAATGCCAGGGTAATGTCGACTCAGGATGCGCAGCGTTATGGTGATGGCGGCTATGCCCTGGGAGCCAGGAGCGCGCAGATAAGAGACAGGCTGCTGGAACAGGAGCTGTTTGATGAGAGCGACTTCTATCGTATTCAGCTCGATAACCAGGCGCGCTTCTATCGTCCCTGGCACGCCTATCTGCTTGCGGCCTTGATGAAGGAGCCCAAGCGCTTTGCCAAGGATATAGTGCAGCTCAGAGACTGGCAGGAATGTGCCTGCGCCGAATCGGTGGGCTTCACCCTGGTGAAGGCGTTTCGCACTCAACTGCTGGATAGCACCTTCGCGCCCATCGAAACCGAGCTGGCCAAGTCGCAGCTGAGCCTGTCGGTACTCAAGCGATATCTGGAGCCCGCCATCTGGCAACTGCTTAAGCAGCAACCCACAGATTGGCTACCCCAGGAGCTTACTGGCTGGGATGCGCTGGTGATCGCCAGCTATGTGAAGGCCCGCGACGAGCTACTTAAAAAATACAGTGATGATGGCGAGCTCAGCGAGCTCAACTGGGGGAAGGTGAATACCCTGGCGATACAGCATCCCTTTAGTCGTCAGATTCCGCTGCTGAGTCGCTGGCTGGATATGCCTAAGGTGGCGGGTTTTGGCGATACCTTTATGCCTGCGGTGCAGCGACCCAGCTTTGGCGCTTCGCAGCGTTTCATCGTGCAGCCTGGCTATGAGGAGCGGGCGATCATGGCGATTCCTGGCGGTCAGTCGGGTCATCCTCTGTCTAAATATTACCGCGCCGGATTTGGCGAATATGCCCGCGGCGCACCGACCCCACTGCTACCCGGCGAGATAGAGGCCAGACTGACCTTAGTGCCGGAGCAGATGCCGCATTAGCCGCAGGATAGAGGCTGTAAAAATAAGTCGCCGCAAAATATGTCGGCGCAGGAATAAGTCGTTGTGAGATAAGCAAAAGCCACCCTAGGGTGGCTTTTGTTTTTGCCAGTTAATGCCGCTGAGTCTAGATCATTGGCGCCTGGGGTTTGTAGCGTAGCAGCTCGGCTGGCAGCTTGACGCCCTGGGCATTGATGGCGTTAACCCTGGCCAGATAGGCGGCGCCATACATCAGGTGTTTGGCCAAGTCGACCGCGTGACGCTTGCTGTAGTCGTCCAGGTAGCTGCCCTTGGCCCACTGGTTGAAGGCGCCCAGCGCGGGACCTGCCCAGATCTGATAGTCCATCTCACGGCCCGGCTCGCCGGTGTTTGACCAACGGCTCGACAGCCCTAGATACCAGCGGAAGATCAGTGCCATCTTGCGCTTGGGATTGCCCTCGGCGCGCTCAATCTGCTTGGGATCGCGCTCGTTAAAGTGGGCGACCGTGCCGGCCCAGATCTCATCCAGGCTGGCGCGAAACACCTGCTTCTCTAGCTTGTCGCGCTCATCTACCGGGATCGCTTCAATCGAGTCGTAGCGGCTGTAGATCTCATACAGCTTGTTGGCGCGCATCGGGAACAGGGTGCCGCGTTTGACCACCTGCAGCTTGACGCCCATCTCAAACATATCCGCGGCCGGTGCCATGGTGACATCTGCCATCTCGGTGGTGGCCAGCAGTTTGCGGGTGTGTTCGCTGGCACCCGCCTCGACGCAGGCCTGGTTGATGGAGCCTGTCACTATGTAGGCGGCGCCCATGTTGAAGGCCGCCAGGGCCGCATCCGGGGTGCCTACACCGCCACCGCAACCAACCCGCAGGGGCGTGGCGTATTGGTACTTGGCCTGGATCTCCTCTTTGAGCGCCAGGATAGTGGGCAGCAGGGTGACCAGAGGACGGTTATCCGTGTGGCCGCCCGAGTCTGCCTCGGCAGTGATGTCGTCGGCCATAGGTACCAGCTGTGCCATGGCCATCTGATCATGGGTGATCAGGCCTTCGTCGACCAGTTTTTGCAGCATCTTGGCAGGCGCTGGCTGCATGAATTTCTCGGCCACCTCGGTGCGGCTCACCTTGGCGATCACCTTGTTGCTGATGACGATGTGGCCGTTGGCGTCGCGGCTCAGGCCAGCGGCGCGGTAGTATACGATCTGCGGCGTGAGCCCGAGAAAGGCCGAGGCCTCGACGGTGCGTACCTTATGCTTGAGGAACAGCTCGACGCTGCCACGCTCCAGTGCAGGCTCGCTCGGGCTGTGGATCAGGTTGAACATATAGGGGCCGTTTGGCAGCGCGGCTTGGATCCGCGCGATGGCCTGTTCTACCCGGCTAGGGATAAGCCCTGCTGCGCCGAAGGAGCAGAGGATCCCCGCCTTACCCAGGGCGATCACCAGTTCTTCCGATGAGATGCCGTTGGCCATGGCGCCGGCATAGTAGGCGTATTTGACGCCGTGTACCCGGCGAAAGTTACTGTCGCCCAGGCTCTCTGTACCCAGGGCTGGGGTGAAGGCGCTCACCGGGTGGCCTGTGGCCTGTGCCCTGGTGTCATGATTGGTCATCAGGCTCGCCTCGGTGGCGATGCCCACGCCCAGATCGCTGTCGTTGACCAGGTAGCAGGCGCGGCTGAAATCCTTCAGCTGGGCGGCCATGGTGGCGGTGTCGAAGCTTACCTTGCTGTCGCTCACCTGCCAGGGCCAGGGAGAGAGCTGCTCGTTTGCAGTAGTCGGATTCATCTAATAAAAGACCTTTTTCGTCTTGGGTCGATGGCGGCGCCATGCACCTTTGATCTGGCATGGTGCGCTCGCATCGACCGATTTTCTTATGATGTTTGCTTAGAGTGAGCGCCGAGCCCGAGCCCGAGCCCGAGGCTGTGGCTCGGCATTCTCTCAATTCATTTCGAGTTTTACGCTTCTTCGATGCAGATGGCGATGTCGCTGACCTCGTAGATCCGCAGGCCATCCTTGCTCAGGCTGGCGTTGCCTGTGATCACCAGCTTGTCTGCCTGTCGCTCGACCGAGGTGATGCTGACATCCATCGACATCTGCTTGTTGAGCGGGTTGATCTGGCCGCGATACTTCCACTTGATGTTGGAGAGGATCTGGCCAAATTTCGGGTTGCTGAACCCGGCGCCCAAGTCTTTGCTGATGGCATAAGTCTGCATGGTTTCTATGATGGCTTCAACGCCTAATGAGCCGGGCATCACAGGATCCTGATGGAAGTGGAACTGGAAGAACCAATCGCTGGGATCTATGGTGCGTTCGGCGTAGAGGTAGCCCAGGCCGTGGCTGCCACCGTTATCGACGATCTCGACACTGTCGATGAAGTTAAGCTGACCGCCCGCCAGACGATAATGGGGCTGGCTAGCTGGCGCGGTAAAATGACGCCCGTCTTTGTCCAGCAGGTTGACCATGATGTCTGGCGCTATCCCCTTGGCCTGATGCCAGGGCTGCGTCGTCTTGCCGTTATCCAGCCCCAGCTGATCTTTAAGCGCCTCGGCCTTGAAGTAGCCGAAGACGGCGGTGCCGCGATAGAAGGGCTCGCCATCTGTGCTGAGCTCGAAGCTGAAGCTCTGAATGATATTGGTGCCCGCCATCACGGTAGAGAGCAGACGCGAGTCGTTAACAATCGTCTTGCCGTGCAGATCCACCTTGCGCAGCAGCTCGCCGCTGCCATCTAGGTTGCGGAAGAACAGCTCGAGGCCGGGGAAGCCCAGGGTTGTGCCCATATAGCCCGAGATGAAACCATTTGGCTGCAGGGCGATCTCCATCATCACAGAGTAGGGCATCAGCGCCTGATGGCTGTTGGCATCGAAATACCAGGCATCTTGTGGCACCTCATATTCGGCGATACAGCTGGCAGGGCGCTTAAAGTCGCCGCGCTGGCCATTGACCTCTATGACCCGGGTGGTGAGCTGCAAGTCACCGCAGGGGGTGCGCGGCGGGATCATGCCACGGTAGATGGCAAACTCTGGGCCGAAGCACTTCTCGATGTCGCCGGTGGCGAACTCGAACAGGTGATAGGGGGTAAAAGGCACAGTGTCGGGCACCCGGTTCGGATAATCCGGGATAAGCGGGGCCTCGACGTGAGTCAGCGGGATCACCCCCTTGTTGGGCTCGGCATTGAGATCGGGGATTTGAGCCATCAGCGGGGCATTAGTCATCAGCGGAGCATTAGCCATCAGCGGTGCACTGCTCGAGTCGCGCTGATTGGCCTTGGGCGCCCTGCTTGTCTCGCGGCTTTCCAGCTCAGGATAGCGGGTACACTCGGCCTCTTCCTTGATCATCACTCCCAGGTTTTGGAAGTCGACCACCACCTTGCCATCGAGCAGGATATCAATATTAGCCTTGGCGTAGGGGCGCGGGCTAAAGCCTATTTCTGTGACTTCCATGCGGTAGGTGAGCTGGGCCGATTGTGGGATCACCTGGCCGCGACAACGTACCTTCTGGGAGGCGTTTTCCAGTGGCTGGAAGCGACCGTTTTGCGTCTGGGTGTGCATGCCAAGGTGCAGCATGTAGAACTGCAACAGCTGGCCACAGCCCTCGGCCATCAGCGAGCCGGCCATCACCTGATCGTCCTTGAAGTGACAAGGGAAATACCAGTGATTCGGCTCTAGCTGTTTGTGGCCCTCTAACAGACCCAGTCCCCAGGCGCCGCCGCTGCGCTCGACTTTGCTGACCGCCTCGATCATCAAAAACTTCTCCGAGGCGAAGCAGAGTGAGGGTTGCGCCGGGCCTGCATGTGACGGGCCGAAACAGCCTTGGATATCGGCCGATAACAGCTTGTGGATGTCGGCGTAATCGAACTGGGTGCGTGGGCAGTCCAGAATGGGATTAAAGGTCTGCTTGGCGGCGCGGCTGCGGGCCAGCAGCTCCTCTTCGGTGCGGATCACCCCTTTACCGTCGGCCAGTTCGGCGTCGGTGAAGAAGCCGGCGCAGCCGCCATCCATCTTGAGGATCATGGTGTCGCCCACGAAACACTCGTAGGAGAAGAAGAATAGCAGGGTGTCGCCGTTGCGGGCGAAGTTGTTGATCTTAATCTCATATCTCAGGGTATCGCCGCCGCGGGGCAGATCCCCTAAGAAGGTGAGGGTACAGTCCAGCAGTCGGTAGACCCGCTCGCCTTTGTTCTCGAGATCTATGCCCAGGTAGCTGATCAACATGAGGTCACACTGTCCCGATTCGACCGCGACCGCCCAGGGGATCTGGCCATCCACCAGATAAGGGGCATCGACGGGGATATCGTACTCTGTGGTCATGGTGCTGGGCTTATATTCGCCCAGCTTGGCGTCCAGCTTGGTCACCCGGGATACCAGCAGATAGTCAGTGGTCGGCAGGCGCACCCGGCGAGAATAGCCGTCGATCGCCGCATACTCTGGGCCAAATACCTTGGCGATATCCCCCTCGGCGTATTCCACCAGATCATGATAATCCCAGATGCAGGGCTTATGCTCGGGGACGGGAGCGCGGTAAGGGGCGACCAGATGATGCTTCGGCTGTAGTGGTGTCGTTGCTGCTGACTGTAGCGTCTGCTGCGGTGCCGATTGTGGCGCTGATTGTGGCACTGAGTGCTGCGTCGAGGCTTGCGCCTGGGACGTCTGAGGGGCAGCGCTGTGACTCTGCGCCTGAGCCAGTTGTTGTTTGAGCAGGCTATCGGCCAGTTTCAGCCCGCTTTCCCGGCTCTTGAGGTAGGCGAGGTGGGCCTGACGCGCCAGTTGCTGGTTTTGCGCTTGATAGAGAGCGGCTTGATGCTGAAGCTGTGAAAAGGCGCCGTTATCGGTTGCGCTTGCCTGAAGGCCCGGCGTTTGAGCTGTTTTTGGACTCATAGTGTGTGACATACCTGCTGCACCCGAATGAGCGGGTGCATGTTGTGATTCGTTAGCGGTATAGGCGGTGTTACTCTCGCCTAGGTAGCTGAATTTTTGCGGAGGCTGATGCCGAGATGGCTTTCCTGTTAAGCCCCCTGCGCCTTGCAACAGGCCGTTTTGCAATAGCGCCTGTATCTCGGCTTGCTGACTCAGGGGCGACCCTATGATGTGCTCCACCAGATCCCGCCCGCCCAGGCTGACCCGTTTTATCAGACGGCGCTCAGGTTGCGGTAGCGGCTGGGCTAGACGCTCGGTCAGAGCGCTTGCCTGGGTCTGGTTCTGGCTAAGCTGGATAAGCGCGGCCTGATCTTCGCTGCAAGTAACCGAAATGGCCTGACGTGCATCCTCATGGGCCATGGTCAGCAGCGTGGCGATCAGGCTGTTCATGCCGGCGGCGGCAAAGCTGTGACCGAGTCGCCGACTGCTTGCTACCTGTTTGGCCGCGGGTAGCGGCAGCATGGCCATCAGTTGTTGTTCGCCGTATTGGCTGCCAGGCGCGGCGTTGAGATCGGTGAGGCCGACCTGTTCGGCCGTCGTGCCGCTTTTGGTTTGCGCTGTGATGCTCTGGCTCAGGAGCTGATCGCCAAGGCGGGCGAGTTGGCGCTGGGCGCCAAAATGCAGGCCGGTTAGCTGGCCATAGGCCTTGGCGCCACGAGCGTCTTGGCTCGCCTGGGTTTCCAGCACCAGGGCGCCGGCACCCTCGGCCAGTCGCCAACCTTCGGGGTTGGCCGGGCTGGCCACCGGGGCGATGGCATTTTTCAGTATCACCTGTTCCAGGCTGCCACAGAGATCCACTGCGGCGATCACCACGGCGTCGAGCTGCTCATGTTGCATCATGTTTTCGGCGACATCTATGGCCCGGGCGACAGATTGCTCACCCGCCGAGATGGTAAAGGCCGGGCCGCTGAAGTCCCACAGGGCGGCGATGCGCGAGGCCATGATATTACCGATGAAGCTGGTGTACTGGTTGAGCTTGGCGGCGTCGAGGACGCTGTCCATGGTGAGGGCCTCGAGCTCGCGATATTGCGCCTCGCTCAGGGTAGCGCCCATGGTATCCAGGCTCTGCTTGAGCTGGGTGTGCAGGTTGACCCGGCCGCGGAACTGGTGCAGCTCCAGCTCTGTCTCCATGGCGACCAGGACGGCGACCTTCTGTCCGGCTTGCAGCCCGGCATCGCAAATGGCCTCGTCGGTCACTTTCATCAGCATCAGCTGTTGGCCGATGAGGCGATCATCCTCGTTGGGGGGCAGCTTAAAGCGCAGGAAATCCAGTTCGAAGCTGTCGACGTAGGCGCCCTGGGGCACATGGTTCAGGCCGAACTGCGCCAGTAGCTCAGGATGTTGCTCCAGTCCCTTCCAGCGTCTTGCTGGCAGAGAGATGGCGGGATCGCGGCCTGTTTTGAGGCAGGCATCCATGGCCTGAATGTCGGCAAGTGGGCCGAAGTGGGCGGCGAGGCCGCTGATCATCAGCTCGGGCCGAGTGGGCGCAGTCTCTGTACTTGCTGCTCGATGCGCCAGGGCCTGTTGCGGCGCGAGCTTGGCGGCTGAGTCGGCCGCCTGATCATAGGATTCCAGCAAGAGGTGGGCGTTACAGCCGCCGAAACCAAATACAGATACCCCGGCCAGGCGAGCTGTATTCTCGACCTTAACCGGCCAGGGGGTGACCTCCCTTGGTAGGGTGTGGCTGCCAAACAGGCCGTTTGGTGAGGCGATCGCCTCGCTCAGGTTGATGCTTGGCGGCAGCTCGCCCTGATTCATGGCGAAGATCATCTTCATGATCCCCGGCATACCGGCGGCGGTCAGCAGGTGCGCCAGGTTAGACTTGGCAGAGCCGATAAGCGGTGGCGCTGCACCCTCTAGCTGAGGGGCGAAGAACTGCTCCATGGAGGCCAGTTCTACCTTATCCCCCAGCGGGGTGCCTGTGGCGTGACACTCGATCACCTCTATCTGCTTAGGGGCTAAGCCACTCTGGCGATAGGCGCGCTCGAAGGCCTTGACCTGGCCCTTGCTGTTGGGGCTGAGCACAAACTGCCCCTTGCCGTCGTTCGACAGGCCGATGCCCGCAATCAGGCCGTAGATCTTATCGCCATCGCGCTCGGCATCTTCCAGGCGTTTCAGTGCCAGCACACCGGCGCCTTCCCCCGCAAACAGCCCCTTGGTGTTGCTATCGAAGGGGGCGGAGAAGCCATGATCCGGATAGGCGTGGAAGATGGAGAAACCCATGTTGATGAAGAAGGGGTCGGCGCCGGACACTGCGCCCGCCAACATGAGATCCGCCTTACCGCTGCTGAGATAATCGCAGGCCAGCTTGAGGGAGTAGACAGAGCTGGCGCAGGCGGCGTCCAGGCTCAGGGAGACCCGGCCCAGCCCAAGGGCATCCGCCACAAGCTTGGAGGCATTGTGGGCGATGGCGCCATTGGCACAGTCCAGGGTGTGGTTGCTCTGATGCGCCTTGAAGGGGCTTAGGTGAAAGTCTGGGCAGGCCAGCTTCTCGCTCAGCGCCTTCTCTACCGCCTTATGGTATAGGGGCAGAAACAGCTCGTTAGACTTGGCCGTCGGAAACGAGAGGGTGCCCATGATGATGCCGGTGCGCGACAGCAGGGGCGAGTCCAGCTCGATACCTGCATCGAGCAGGGCATTGCGGCTGGTGTCCAGGGCCCACAAGAGGCTGTCATCCAGTCCTTGCAGCTGCTCCGGGGGCAGTTGGTAGCCGTAGGCATTGAAATGGAAATCCTGAATATAGCCGCCCTTGTCGCAATAGAAGCGATCGGCCTCGCCCTGCTTGCCGCGATAATCGTCCAGGCGGGCGCCGAGCTTCTCGTCGCTTAATTGCGAGCGAGAGTCACGCTTATCCAGCAGGTTCTGCCAAAACTGCTTAGGGGTCTTGGCATCGGGATAGAGATTGGCCAGACCCACTATGGCTATCTTGCCGCGGTTATCTGCCGCGTCGCTTGCCTTAGGAGAAGGCGCTTGGTGTGAAGGCATTAAGCATCCTCTTGAAATGGGGGAGCTGCATGGGGCGTGTCACCATGCGTCTTAGCTTGTGTACTCGCTCGTGTACTAGCTCGTGTATTAGCTTGCTGCGCTTTTAGGTCATCGATGAGGGCAAGCTGGCGCTTGAGCCCAAGTTGCAGCACTGTGAGGCTAAGGGGCACCCTGTGGCTGATAAGTTGCCCCAGCGCCTTGAGCAGGGTAATGATATCGCTGCTGCCCTTGGCATTGACTGGCACGCTCACATGGGGGGCCTCTTCCGTCTTTAATATCTTGTCGATTAAGGTGCAGTTTTGCCTGTCGGCGCCCACCTCGACAAACAGCGCCGCGCCCTGACGGCTGGCGCTATGGATAAGCTTGCCGAAATCCAGTCGATGACAGAAGGTCTGAGCTATCGACTCGGCGATGCTTTCGCTGCTTAGGGGGCCATACTCGTTGATTGCTTCATCGCGCCCCTTTTGTTGCGCCCGAGACAGGGTCGCGGCGCTGATAAACTTGATCTCATGGTCTGCCGCCTCAGTCAGGAGTGGCTGGCGATAGAAGGCCGCCACCTCGGAGGCGAGCGGCTCGGCGGGCGGCGTGTGCATGGCGGTGACCCGATTGGCGGCGATGCCGCGCTTGTTGAGCTCCTTCAACAAGGCCTCACAGCTATGCTGGCAACCGGCGATGACGCAGGTGTCGCCCTGTAAGATCGCCAGATAGACCCTGGGGTAGCGCTCCAGCAGGGCGCTTATCTGCTCGCCGGGGCAGCGCACCAGAAAGCTGTTCCACTCTATGCTCTCGCCGGCACTCAGTTGCCAGGCTCGGCGCACCGCCTCGAGGGGGCCAGAGATCTCCTGGGTAAACAGGGGATCGCTCAACGTCTTGTTGATCAGTTGATGGGGTGCCTGCCAGACATCCAGGCTGGCCCACATGGCCGCCTCGCCCATGGAGTAGCCCAGGGCAAATTGCGGCTGCACCGCAAATTCATCCATCAGTAGTTTGGTTAGCAGGTAGCTGGCGCCGACCCCCGCAATCGCCATATTGGCCAGTGGCATCGGCTGACTGGTGCTGTTATTGCCAGCGTTATTTTCGCCGGCATAAAGGCTGTCGGCCTGCAGCATCGCCTTGAGATCTCCCTGCTGTTGCAAGCGGGTATAGAGGGCTGGGAAGTAGCTGTGTAGCTCGCTGAGCATATCAGGATAGACGGTGCCGACCCCTGGATAGACGAAGGCCAGCTTGGCCTGTCCCAGCGGCGCGGCGCTGAAGTAGCTGCCCGATGGGGTACGATATTCGCCCTTCTCCTTGCAGACACCGGCCAGTGCCTCGCTCATGCAGGTGATCTCCTGCTTGAGTGCGTCGATATCAGTTGCCTGCAGGCAGATGACGAAGCGGGTTGGCGTGCCTGTGGTGAAGGCGTCTAGATTGCGCTGCATCATCTCGATGAGGGCAATCTGCCGCTCATGGGACTGACTATCTTTATGGTCGGTTGCCTCGAGTCTGTCCAGCGCGGCGGCCAGGGCCCAGAGCCCCTGGTTGAGCGCCGCCTCGCTGCTGCCGGGAATGAGGAAGAACAGCTGACTAGCACTGAGTAGGGAGCGCGCCTTGAGGCGGCCGGTGCCCTGGGTCAGGATGAGTGCCAGTTCAGGCGTTTCCTGTGCCTGATTCTGGGCTTCTTCCTGTGAATGGCCCAATGGCTCCTGTGAATGAGCGCTCGATAGCGTCATGGCTGCCACCCGTCCCTGATGGGGCTCGGTAAACCAGTAGTGCCTATGGCCATCGCTTCGCGTCATGGTTCGCTGGGCGATATCGCCGATCAGCTGGCATAGGCTATCGAAGGCGGCAAGCGGATCAATATTTTCGAGGCGGCGCACAAGATCCAGCTGAGCCTGGGTGCGTTTGGCCTGGTTCAGCGCCCCTTCGAGGGCGCTTTGCTGACTCGAGCCCGGATACAGTCCCGCCAGGTTGGCGTGGGGATGCAGCTTGGCCTTGGCGGCCTTGAGCGCCGGCATCAGCAGCAGGCTGTGGCCTGTCTCTTGTATTGCCGCCTGAATACGAACCAATTTGTCTTCAGAGGCGTACTCGGCGGCCTGGGACAAGCACAGTGCCAAATTATCTGCGCCGCTAATCACGAGCTCGACAGGGACCTCGCCTTGCAGCTCTGCAGGCAGAGCGCTGCCGGCAGATTGCAGCAGCAGGGCGAGACGCAGCGGCGCCTTGCTCTGCTCCTCGGCGTCTGCCGTCACCGATGGCGCCGGTTCATTGGGCTTGGCACTTGCGTGAGCACTAGTATGAGCGCTTGTATTAGCACTTATATGAGTCACTGGGCCGTCTCCTCGTTAACCGCCGACTGACCATGGGGCTGGAAGGCGGCGTTGAGGGATTTGCTGATGGTCACCTTGGCGCCCGTCATCAATGCGCTCAGGCGGCCATCCTCGTGGTAGAGGGCCACATTGGCTAGCAGGCTCCTGTTGCTGGCCTTAACGACCTCTAGCTTGATGATGCCGCGCTCGCCCGCCGACATAGGATGTAGGCTGCAGAAGCCTGCTATGGTCGATGGCAGGCTGGCGGCGCCATAGTTGAGTCTGACCCATACCAACATGGCCTGCAGCAACAGGTCTTCGGCGAAGGGCTGACTGCCCGCAAGTGTGAGTTCGGGGGCAAACTCGCCGCAATCACCTGGCTTGATCTGGGGTAGACGGGTCTCGGCGATGAGCCCTTGCTCGTCCCAGTGTCTCACCTGGCTGAGCCCCTGCAGGCGCGGCCCGTGAAACAGGGTACCATCGCCGTAGAGGCGTGACGCCGGGATGCTCTCTTGGCTTTTTTCCCCCTGCGCTTTGCTAGCGAATGCTAACGCTGGGGACGCTAGCTCGGGAGACAATAGTTCGGGAGAAGCTAACCGGCCGAGATCTTGCTCTGTTGCCGGTATCAGGCTAGCCAGCTCTGGTTGTGGTATCAGGTCTGCCTGATACTGCGGGCGGCCATCACAGCTGATCAGGGCGTGGATGCCCTGGCTTAGGTCGTCATTCGCCACTGGGGTCAAGGTTAGGGTGAGCTGTTTGACCTCACTGGTGTCGAAGATGATCCCCTTGAGTAGCTTGTAGTCCTGCACCTTAACCGGGGCACCAAAGTGAGCCCTGGCAGCCTCGCGCATCCACTGGACGGCACAAACGGTCGGCAGTACGGGGTTGCCGCCGATGCAATGATCATTGATGAAGGCGACGGCCGTCGGGTCGATTTGGCGTTCTAGGGTGACAGGCAGCAGCGGATGCTGTGCGACGTGCACCTCATCCGCATCAGGCTTTTTTACAGTGCTTGCCTCATCTGCTTGGTCGCGCGTCTGCGTATTGCCCTGCATGTCACTGCCGATCAGCAGCTGTACGCCGCTGTCGCCAAGTAGCTGGGTGGCAAAGAGCTCGGCACCCGCCTGCAGCGGGATCACATAGACGCCGCGCTCGACAAACATCTTCTTCAGCGCCGGGTTGACCATGCCGCCGTCCCAGGGACCCCAGTTGAAGCTCATCACCTTGGCCTGGCTTTGCGAGGCGAGTTGCAGCGCCGCCTTGTTAAGGATCTCGTTGGCCATGGCGTAGTCACTCTGGCCCGTGTTGCCATAGAAACCGGCCGCCGAGGAGAAGAGTGCCACCAATTTGAGCTGGGCGGGGTCGATCACGCTCAGCAGCGCCTTGAGCCCGGCCACCTTAGTGCCGTAGACCCGTGTCAGTTCATCCAAGGTTTTGTCTTGAATGTGTTTGTCGGCGAGCACGCCTGCACCATGGATTAAGCCTGTGATTGGCGTTAACTGGTTGATGGCGCCGAGGGCCTGCTCGACAGCCTCTGCCTTGCTGACATCCATCGCCAGATACTCAGCCGATGCACCCACTGCCTCGAAGGCGTTGAGGGCGGCCTGGATCTCAAGGCTGCTCTTTACCGGCCAGATGAGGGCATCGACCTGTTTAGGCGTCGGCTTGTCACCGCTGGCGATCAGGTGGGCGATAGCGGCCTGTTTTAGCTCATCGATCGCCTTGCCCTGTGCCCAGTTCGGCAGATCTTTGTTGGCGATATGTTCGCTGCGACCGGCCAGGATAAAGTGCGATTGGCAACGTTTGGCCAGTGCCAGGGCGCATTCGAAGGTCACGCCTTTTGCGCCCCCGGTCACCAGTATTTTATCTGAGCTATCTAGCTGGGATTCTGCGGTTTTTATCGCCGCTTCACCCGGCTGCAGTCGATGACGGCACTGCTCGCCATCGGCATCTAGGCTAATGCCGACTTCATTGAGGGCCGTGTCGCTATCTTGTAACTCGGCCAGTAGGGCATCGCCCAGCTGCGCCGCGCTCATGTTTGGCGCGAGATCCAAGGCGCGGCAGAATATGTCTGGCCACTCATGGCTCAGGGTCTTGGTGAGACCCGAAAGCGCCGCCTGATTGAGCTCGCTCTTATTCAGCTGGTCGGCGTTAAGGTAGCCAAAGCCACCGTCGATACGGCTGATGGTGATAAAGCAGCGACGGCCTGACTGGGTGCTCAGTGGCGCCTGCAGGTGTTTAGCCCAGAGAAACGCCGAGCTTAGGTGGCTAAAGCCGGCTTCGGTCAGGTGCAGCCCCGAGTCGGCCTTTAGCTCCTGTTGAGGCTGTAGATGCACAAAACCTGTGATGCTGCCATGGCTTGAGGTGATCGCATCAATTGCCTGCACAACATCTTGTTCATCGAGTCCCTGCGGCTGCAGGGTGGCGATGGCACTGCTCAGCGGTGACTGAGGTAGCCCCTCGGGCAGGCGCACAACTACGACCTTGAGTCCCTGGTTACTGAGTTTCTCGGCCAGTACCCCGGCGTTGTGACCGTCATCTTGGATCACCAGGGTAGCATTGGCGGCGAAACCCTCGGCATCAGGCTTCGCCGCTTCAAGCTTTTTTAGCGCGACCTCGCTGTGAGGTGGTAACTCGGTTAACGGCTCGGCCGAGAGTGGCTGAACCTGAACCTGAACCTGAGCCTGAGCCGCGCCATTTTCCTGCGGGCTGCTTAACGCGCCTGCTGCGGTTCCTGTAATGTGAGCGCCTGCTGCGGGTAGCTTGCTGTTCATATAGCTAACAATTTCACCCAGGGTGCGACACTCGGCCAGATCTTCTGGGCTGAGGTCGGGCAGGCCTGGCAGCTCATCTTGCACCGTGCCTAAGATCTCCACCCGCTTGATGGAATCGATGCCGAGGTCGGCCTCCATGTCCATCTCTAGCGACAGCATCTCGGCTGGGTAGCCCGTCTTGTCGGCGACAACAGTCAGCATGGTCTGCTGCACTAATTCAGATGACAAGCCCGTCGATGATAAGCCTGCTGCGCTTTGAGCTTCAGTGGCTATAGCGCCTGCGGCGGTTTCTGCTATGTGAGCGCCAGCGGCTGGCAGCTTGCTGTTCATATAGCTAACGATCTCACCCAGGGTGCGGCACTCGGCCAGATCTTCCGGGCTGAGGTCGGGCAGGCTCGGCAGCTCATCCTGCACCGTGCCTAAGATCTCTACACGCTTGATGGAATCGATGCCGAGGTCGGCCTCCATGTCCATCTCTAGCGACAGCATCTCGGTGGGGTAGCCCGTCTTGTCGGCGACCACGGCCAGCATGGTCTGCTGTACTAATTCAGATGATAAGCCTGCTGCGCTTTGAGCTTCAGTGGCTACAGCGCCTGCGGCGGGTTGTTGAGTAGCGCCCGCGGCGGTTTCTGTAATGTGAGCGCCTGCGGCTGGCTGTTGGGTGTGAGCCCCGGCGGCTGGTAGCTTGCTGTTCATATAGCTGACGATCTCACCCAGGGTGCGACACTCGGCCAGATCCTCTGGGCTGAGCTCGGGCAGGCTCGGCAGCTCATCCTGCACCGTGCCTAAGATCTCCACCCGCTTGATGGAATCGATACCTAGGTCGGCCTCCATGTCCATCTCTAGCGACAGCATCTCGGTCGGATAACCCGTCTTGTCGGCGACCACGGCCAGCATGGTCTGCTGCACTAACTCAGATGATAAGCCTGCTGCTGGGCTTTGAGCTTCAGTGGCTACAGCGCCTGCGGCGGTTTCTGTAATGTGAGCGCCAGCGGCTGGCAGCTTGCTGTTCATATAGCTAACGATCTCTCCCAGGGTGCGGCATTCGGCCAGATCTTCCGGGCTCAGTTCGGGCAGGCTCGGCAGCTCATCTTGTACCGTGCCTAAGATCTCCACCCGCTTGATGGAATCGATGCCGAGGTCGGCCTCCATGTCCATCTCTAGCGACAGCATCTCGGTAGGATAACCTGTCTTGTCGGCGACCACGGCCAGCATGGTCTGCTGCACTAATTTAGATGATAAACTTGTCGTTTCTTGGCTGGCTACAGCGCCCGCGGCGGTTTGTTGAATAGCGCCTGCGGCTTCCTGTTGGGCTATAGCGCCTGCGGCGGTTTGTTGGGTGTGAGCACCAGCGGCTGGCAGCTTGCTGTTCATATAGGCAACAATTTCACCCAGGGTGCGGCACTCGGCCAGATCCTCAGGGCTGAGCTCCGGCAGGCTTGGCAGCTCATCCTGCACAGTGCCTAAGATCTCTACACGCTTGATAGAGTCGATACCTAGGTCGGCTTCCATGTCCATCTCTAGCGACAGCATCTCGGTGGGATAACCCGTCTTGTCGGCGACCACAGCCAGCATGGTCTGCTTGATGGCATCTGCATTGGCTGAATCTGCGGCAGGCTGGCTCGCCATCCCTTGCTTTGGTGCCTGAACCTCTGCTGTCGGCACTATTGCCGACGGCACCACGGCGGGTTGTACCACTGGCGTTTGAAGCTCTGGCGTTTGAATGGCAGGTGTTTGAACAAGCGTTGGTTGAAGCACAGGTGCCTGAGTTGCTTGGGGAGTCGCTTGAGCAGCCGCCTGGGTGACAGGCGCTTCTACTGGCTTTTGTACCGGCATAGGCTGAGGCGCCACAGCAGGTGTCGTTAGCGGCGCGCCGTGCACTGCGGGCGCTTGTCCCATCAGTTGCAGGGCGCTCTGATTGCTCTGGGCCTGCATTTCGAGGAATTGCGTATGGCTCTGTAGCGTCTGCGCCTGATGCTGATGGAACTGTTCCATGGCCCGCTGCAGACTGTCGGGAATGGCGACCCCGGCGGCGGCCATCTGTGCCTGAGCCGTCATCAGCTGGGTGACCGTCTCGCCATATTGCTGGGGAATGGTCAGGAACTGCTGATGCAGCTGGGCCGTCTGTTGCTGGGCGGCGAATAGCGCCGTCAGGGCATCACTGCTTGCAGCAGGCGCCATCTGTTCAGTGGTTGGGGCATGAGTACCAGGCGCATGAGTTCCTGGCGTATGAGTGCCATTGGCCAGTGGCGCTTGGGCTGCGGGGATCGTTTTTTCCACTATCTTCTCTACTTCTACAATTTTTTCGACTTCGACCAGTTTTTCAACTTCCACTATCTTCTCTTGCACCTGGGTCTGTGGCGTGATGCTGCCAGTGGTCAAGGATTTTTCCATCTTAGCCAGGGTAGCCGGGCTGATGTAGTTGGTCGCGTTGAGTGTGATATTCATGGGTGAGATGGCCTCGGCCGCTGGCGCGTCGGCGCGGTAGGGGTCTATCTCGGTCAGTGCAATACCACAGACGGCAAGCTGCATGGCGGCCTGGCGAAGTTGCAGGTCACTGTCGCCCTTGGGATTCGGGTTCATGCTGATGGCGCAGAGGCTGCCCAGCTTGTCGCTAAGGGTATTCTCCACCAGTTTCTGCAAGATGTTCTTGGGGCCAAACTCGACGAAGATGCGCGCACCATCCTGGTACATGGCCTCAAGCTGCTCGCTGAAACGCACCGATTGCAGCATGTGCTGCTTAAACTCGCTCTTGATGGTCTTGGCAACATTGGTGTAGCGAGCGCCACTGGCATTGGCGTACACAGGCTGCGCCGGCTTGGTAAATTTCACCTGGTCGATCGCCTCGGCGAACGGCTTCTGGGCGTGGCCCACCAATGGCGTGTGGAAGGCTCCCGATACCGGTAGGGCGATCGCCTTAAAGCCGAGCTCGCCGAGGGCCTTAGCCGCCTGGGCGGTCGATTCGGTTGGACCGGCGATCACCAGCTGGGTCGGCGCGTTGTAGTTGGCAACCTTGACGCCGTCGAAGGCCTTGAGGGTGGCCTCGAGGCGGGCGATATCGCTGCGCTCTTTGGTGATGATGGCGTACATTGTACCGTTGTCAAAAAGAGTACCGCTATCGGCATCATCCGAAAGCCTGCTGGCCATGGCATCGCCGCGGGCGAACGTCAGCTGGTAGTAGTCTTCAAGGCTTATCACCCCGGCGGCGCACAGGGCGCTGAGTTCACCAAAGCTATGACCTGCCAGCATGTCGGGCTTGAAGCCGGCGGCGCTGAGCAGCGCGTATTGCCCCATGGAGATGGCGCCGATGGCGCTCTGGGCATTGGCTGTGTTGGTTAGCTGGGCCTCCTGGGCCTGACGCTCTGCCTGATCAAAGACGGGCAGGGGATAGACCAGCTGTGACACAGGGGTCTTGCCTTTGGCGGCAAAGACCTTGTCGGCGAGTACAAACTGGGCGCGCATCTCTGGGAAGTGACAGCTTAGCTCGCGGCCCATGTTGAGGTATTGGGCACCCTGGCCGGCAAACAGCGCGGCCACCTTGGCATTAGCTAGGCTGGCGCTGCGATAGTGCACGCCGCCGGGCAGCGACCAGTGAGCCTCATCGCTGGTATCCAGTCGGCTAAGCGCCTGTCCAAGCTGGGCCTTGAGTGTCTCTGTGTCGCTGACCACCAGGCCAAGACGCGGCGCTTCTGTATCGAGCGTCCGCACCGGATGTTGACCTGCCAAGGCCTGCAGAGATTGTGTGTCGGTATCTGCAATGAGCTGTTTCATCGTGGCGATGAGTCCCGGCTTATCGGCAGCGCTAAGCAGCAGGCTCTGCGGCAGGGCCCGCTGGCGGAAACGGGTAAGCTCGCCATTATCGCGGCCATGATCACTCTGATACTCTTCGAGCACGAAGTGGAAGTTGGTGCCGCCAAAGCCGAAGGAACTGATGCCGGCGCGGCGCGGCGTGCCGTCTGGGCGTGGTAGCCAAGGGCGCGTCTCGGTATTGAGGTAGAAAGGCGAGTTGGCGATATCCAGCTTGGGATTAGGCTGGTTCACATTGATGGTGGGTGGCAACACCTTGTGGTGCAGGGCCAGCGCCGCCTTAATGAGTCCCGCCGTGCCGGCGGTAGACTTAGTATGACCGATTTGCGATTTCACCGAGCCCAGGGCGATATGCTGGGTGGTTTCGCAGCCCTCGCTAAAGACAGACTTGAGACCGTTAAACTCGGCCACATCACCGGCGGCCGTGCCTGTGCCGTGGGCCTCCATCAGTCCCAGGGTGTGGGGGGCAAACCCGGCGTCATCGTAGGCGCGCTTGAGCGCCTTGGCCTGGCCTTCTGGGCGCGGCGCATAGATAGACTTAAATTTACCGTCAGATGAGGCGCCTATGCCTTTGATCACCGAATAGATGCGATCGCCATCGCGCTCGGCATCTTCGAGGCGCTTTAGCGCCACCATGCCTATGCCTTCGCCTATCATCATCCCCTTGGAGTCGATATCGAAGGGTTGTACCGTCTCGTTGGTAGTGAAGGCCGGCGTCTTGGAGAAGCTCATGTACATGGAGGGGGAGTTGTCGGTACAGACGCCACCTGTGATCATCATCTCGGCGCGGCCGTCGACCAGTTCGCTCAGTGCCATGCGCATGGCGGCGAGTGAGCCGGCGCAGGCGGCATCGACCACACAGTTCATGCCGCCTAAGTCGAAGCGGTTGGCGATACGTCCGGCGATCACATTGCCAAGCGAGCCTGGGAAGGAGTTCTCCTCCCAGTGAACATACTGATCCTGAAACTTCTTGATCAGCATCTCGCTGTCGGCGTCGCTGATACCGCTGTGTTTGAACACCTTCTTGAGCACTGGGTATTGCAGTCTGGCGTTGAGGCTATGACTGATCTTCTGACCGCCACCCACACCTAGGGTGATGCCTATCTTGTCTCTGTCGTAACCCTCGGGCAGCCTGGCATCGGCGAGCACCTCCTTGGCGACGATAAGAGATAAAAGCTGCGAAGTATCGGTCAGCTCGAGGATGTTAGGCGGTAGGCCAAACTCCATGGGGTTGAAGTTGACCTCGGGCATGAAACCGCCGCGTTTGCAGTAGCTCTTATCCGGCGCGCTCTTATCGCTGTCGTAGTAGTCATCGACCTGCCAATGGGTGTCTGGCACCTCTGTGATGGCGTCTATCTTGTCGCAGATCAGATCCCAAAACTTGTTGAGATAACGTGAGTTGGCAAAGATGCTGGCCATGCCAACGATGGCGATAGGCATATCTTTCAGTCGCTTGTTGAGGCGCTGATCGCTTGGCGTCTTTGATGTATCGGTCTGGCTCATTATGAGTCTCCGCTTGCTACCTGATGCTCAGGTGTCTGTATGTCAGCGCCGGGTGTTAACTGTGCCATGGTGGCACCAGGGAAGCGCTGTAAGAAAGTGTGATAGTTGCGTACTAACAGCTTACGCAGATGAAACGGCCCCTGACGAAGCAGATGGGTGATGTATCGCTTGGTGGCCTGGGTATTGCCGTCTTGATAGATATCTAAGTAGATCCAGTCGCTATGAGGATCTATGCCCAAGAGTACAGAGCTTGGCTCGGCATCGGCCAGTTGTGGCGGCAGGGTGAGCGAGGCCACCTGCAGCACACTGTCGCCGTCGGCTTGTGGCAATGCCAGGGTATGGGCCAGGGTCTCTGGGTTTAGGGTATAGGTGACGATGTCGCTGCCCTGGGCGATGGGCAGTTGGTTGAAATAATGCTCCGGAACCTCGGGACGCTCGATATTGTGAATGCGCGACACGCCGTAGCGTTTGAGACAGCGGGCTAGGCCTGAGCGGGACACGTTGGGGTTGATAAACTCCTGGGTCACCTTGAGCAGCCTGTCCAGGGGCATCTTGAGCTGATAGCGCAGCCCAACCACCACATATTCCTGCATCGGGGTCAGGGTGGTGTTGAGGTGGTGAGGGGTGTTGGGCGTGTCATTTATCGAGTCGCGTCGACGCCATTTGCGCACCGTGGCCTCGCTGATGTTGAGCACCCTGGCCAGCTGGCTCACCGGCAGATCCGACGCCTGAATAAACTGGCGCATTTCAGGGGTGGTGGTGGCATTCTTGTGCCTATATTCACTGGCGTTGAGTTTTCGCGCCCCGGCTTGCGAGTCTTTGCGCTGCGTCTTGTGGTGAGGCTTCTCAAGCATACTGGTTAGGGCGTTCCTCAATAATCTATTGGGACAAGTGCCTGCGCAGTTCGCTGAGATCTTGCAAAATGCCGCGTTGTCCGTCTGAACTGACGTTAATAGAGCAGCAGACTACAGTAGCTTGCGGGGCAATACAATCACCTGGGACTTAAAAGTCATTGATGCCTGCAATTTTAGCTTACGTATGTTCGCTGTTTGTGATGGGTGTTAGCTAAATTGACCCTGTGAGTTAAAGCGTGATCTCGATCAAAAGCATGGCAGAGTGACAGGCCTATACTGTTTGTTAATAGACCGATCACAACACTTTGTTTTTGTTTGCAGCTAACACGATTTTGAGTGGTAGGTAATGAGGTCGTGGTGCTGTTACCTCTTGATATAACAGTTCAAAGGAGGCCTATATGGCTGAGTTTACCACGGAGCAGATCCGGAATCTGGCGGTGCTCGGACACACTGGGGCGGGGAAATCCACCCTGTTAGAGGCATTGCTGTTCCAGGGCGAGGCGATCGCTCAAAAAGGCAGGGTGGACAAGGGCACAAATCATGCTGATTTCACTGCCCAGGAAAAAGACCATCGACATAGCCTAGAACCTTCCTTCCTCAATCTCGACTTCGACAATCATCATATCAATTTCATCGACACCCCGGGTCTGCCCGACTTCTTCGGTCGTGCGCTGTTGCCCTTGAGCGGTGTTGAGTCCGTGCTCCTGGTGATCAATGCCGCCACCGGCATAGAGACCATCACCCAGCGCGCCTTCGAGGCCGCCAGGGCTCAGGGAAAGGTGGTGTTGATCGCCATTAACCATATCGATGGTAACGGCGCCAAGCTGGCGGGCCTGCTCGATGAGATCCAGACCAAGTTTGGCCATCGCTGCCTGCCGGTGAATCTGCCCAATGCCGCCCTGGACGATGTGATTGACTGTTACCTACATCCCCAGCCCGAGCTACAGGGCGAGGCCCTGTTTCACGATGTGGCCTGCGCCCGCGACGAGCTGGTCGATACCGTGCTCGAGGAAGATGACGAGCTGATGGCGCTCTATCTAGAGCAGGGGGAGAACCTGACTCCCGAGCAGCTCCACGTGCCGCTTGAGACCGCACTGCGTATGGGACACCTGGTGCCTGTATGTTTCACCAGCGCCGAGCAGCAGGTGGGAATTGGCGCGCTGCTTGAGCTTATCATCAAGCTGAGTCCCAACCCGTTAGAGGCCAATCCGCCGCAGTTCATCAAGGGGCAGGGGGAGTCGGCCGTGCCAGTGGATGTGACTCAGTCCAGTGACGATCACGCCTTGGCCCATGTATTTCGGGTGGCCATCGACCCCTTCTTCGGTCGCATGGGGGTGTTTAGGGTCTACCAGGGCACCATCTCTTTGGGGATGAAGCTGTTTATCGGCGATGGTCGTAAACCCATCAAGGTGGGTAACCTGTTTAAGCTGCAGGGGGACAAGCAGATCAGCGTGACCTCGGCGGTGCCTGGCGATATCTGCGCTATCTCTAAGGTGGATGAACTGACAGTAGGCGCCGTGCTTCACGACAGTCACGACGAAGATGAGTTCCACCTGCCTGAGCTGGTACTGCCTCAGCCTATCTTCGGCCTGGCGGTGTCCGCCAAGCGCCGTGGCGACGAGCAGAAGATTGCCGAGGTGCTCAACAAGTTGGTGGTGGAAGATCCTAGCCTGCATATCGCCAAGAACGAGGCCGAGGGGCAGACGATTTTGCAAGGCCAGGGAGACTTGCACCTGCAGATCGCCCTGGAGAAGGCCCACGACCTCTTCAATGTGGATATGGAAACCGATGTGCCCGCGGTGGCCTACCGGGAAAGCATCACCCGCAGTGCCACGGCGCGCTATCGCCACAAGAAGCAGTCTGGTGGTGCCGGTCAGTTTGGTGAGGTGGAACTCACCGTCGAGCCGCTGCCGAGAGGGGCTGGGTTCGAGTTTGTCAGTAAGGTGGTGGGAGGCTCGGTGCCGAGTCAATACATTCCCGCGGTCGAGAAGGGCGTCAAGGAGGCGATGATAGGCGGTGCCCTGGCTGGCTTCCCGATGCAGGATGTGCGCGTCTCCCTGCTCGATGGTAAGCACCATAGCGTCGATTCGAAAGAGATCGCCTTCGTGATGGCGGGTAAGAAGGCCTTCTTAGATGCGGTGCACGAGGCCAACCCTGTGATCTTAGAGCCCATCGTCGAGATGCAAGTACAGGTGGCTCAGGAACATGTGGGTGACATCACAGGCGATATCAGTGCCAACCGCGGCATTATCTGTGGTACCCAGGCTCAGGGTAACGGCAAGGTGGAGGTGGAGGTCGAGGCGCCGCTGGCAACCGTCGATGACTACTCGACCCGGCTGAAATCCCTCACAGGGGGCGACGGTCAGTTTGCCATGACCTTCAGCCGCTACGATGTGGTGCCGGACCATGTGCAGCGGGAGCTGATCTCGGCGGCCAAGGCGCATTAAAGGCGTACTCGCATTAAAGGCATATTAATGACTTAGGCCTATGTGAGTAAAAAAGGAGAACCCGTTTCTCCTTTTTTATTGCGCCCACTGCGTATCGGCATTAGCTTGGTGTCATTTAGAACTTGGAGCCACCAAGAGCTTGTGTTCATCAAGAGCCATTAGGGAGAGAGCGGGGATGACGTCGATAAGCCGGGAAAATGCCGAGCATTATCTGTGGGGTGACAATTGCGATGGCTGGCATCTGGTGAAAAGCCAGGCCCTTAGCGTGATCCAGGAGCGGGTACCCGTGGGCTGTGGCGAGCAGCGCCACTACCACGGCGCGGCGGAGCAGTTTTTCTTTATCCTGTCGGGTACGGCGCTGCTGGAGGTAGAAGGCACAGAGCATAGACTCACGGCCCACCAGGGGATGCATGTTGCGCCGGGTCAGGCACATTGCTTGCGTAACGGCGGCGAGCAGGTGCTGGAGTTTCTGGTGACCTCGACGCCACCGAGCCATGGTGACAGGGTGAATGTCTAAGCGTCAGTATTTGTATGTTTCATTTTAAGACAACAGGTTATAGGCTAGAGTTTAAGTGGTTAGCCTAGGGCCTGTTGACCTTTTGAGAGCAAATTTTGTTCTAATTGAGCACGTTCAAATCGCGGCATGAGGCTTGTAGTATAGTTATTCTATATAAAAGCCGAGTAACAAAGCGTTGAACGTGCTCAAGACGAACCCAGCGGGCAGCGTCTGTATCATTTTTCTGCTGCGTTATCGCTCATTGATGTAGTGCACTACATGACAATCGCTCTGCCTTGTATAAAAGTGATACAGAATGCTGCAAAAATGAACGCGAAAGATAAACAGGCCCTAGCATTTACACATCAACAGGGGACGTTGACATGCAAGCAGTAAGACCTTGGTTAGTCGGCATCTTTGGCCTGGCGCTGGTGTGGACGACGCCGCTATCTTTATTCACAGAGGCTAGGGCGGTGGAGGCCATGGCCGTGGAAACTTTGCCCGTGGAGGCTATGGCTGTGGAAAAAGCGGCAGCCGAGGAGGCGGTCTTAGCCGAGCAGGCGCGGGAGATAGTGCGCCGCGCCGACGAGCAGATGCGTGGCCAGTCCAGCTATGTGGTGGCCACCATGAATATAGTGCGTCCCGGCTGGACCCGCTCCATGAGTATGAAGAGTTGGACCAAGGGGCAGGAGTTGTCGCTAGTGCTGGTGACGGCACCGGCGAAGGACAAGGGGAGCGTGTCGCTTAAACGCTACCGTGAGATGTGGAACTGGGTGCCCGCCATCGAGCGCATCATCAAGATAGCCCCCTCCATGTTGAGTCAGTCCTGGATGGGCTCTGACTTTACCAATGATGACCTCATCAATCAGTCCTCTATCGTGGTCGACTATCGCCATCAACTGGTGAAGCACGAGGCGATAGAAGGGGACGACTGTTTCGTCATCGACGCCATCGCCAAGCCCGATGCTCCCGTGGTCTGGAGCCGCATCCGTTTGTGGATCTCCTCCAGTCACTACCTACAACGCCGGGCGGAGTTTTTCGATGAGTTCGACGAACCGGTCAATACCCTGACCACCTCGGATATCCAGATGATGGGCGGGCGCATGCTGGCCACCAAGATGGTGATGAGCCCCGCCGATAAGCCGGGCCAGCGCACCGAACTCATTACCCATGAGGCGGCATTTGATTTCGACATAGGCGACGATTTCTTCTCGCAGCAGCAGATGAAGGCGCTGCGGGACTAATCTTGGATTTACCCTTTGGCACAAGGATTGGGATGAGGCATGTTGATTAAGCTGGCGTGGCGTAATCTCTGGCGGCAGAAGCGGCGCACCCTGCTGACCGCCTTCGCCCTGGCCTTGGCGCTGTTTCTGTCTCTGTTCATGCGTAGCATGCAAGAGGGCAGTTACGAGCACAACATCGACAACAGTGCCCGATTCTCCACCGGTCTCATTCAGCTGCAATCGCCCGAGTATGCCACCACAGAGAGCATCGAAGACTTGCTGCCCGGCGATGATGAGTTTATCGCCAAGGCAAAAGGCCTTGCTCACATCAGCTACGCCCTGCCCAGAATCGAATCTTTCCTGCTGGCCTCCAGCGAGGAGCGATCTAAGGGCGTGGTGGTGTACGGCGTGCGTCCCCAGCTTGAGAACGACTACTCTGGTATCGCGGATAAGCTGGTGGCGGGCAGTTACCTAAGTCCTGGTGCTAAGCAGGTGCTGCTGGGGCAAGGACTGGCAGAGTATCTCAAGCTGGGTGTCGGCGATGAGCTGGTGCTCTACGGGCAGGGCTATCACGGTCAGACGGCGGCCGGTGTCTACCCCATTGCCGGCATACTGCATTTTCCCCTGGCGCAGCTGGATAATCAGCTGGTCTATATGCCGCTCGGCACGGCGCAAGAGCTGTTTTCCACCGGCAATCAGGTGACCGCGTGGGTGCTGCATAGCGACAAACTGGACGAGGTAGAACGTCTGACCCACCAATTGTCTGCGCGCTATGACGGCGGGGTGAAGGTGCGCGACTGGCAGTCTCTGGCTCCAGAGATGGCGCAGCAGATCGCCCTGGATAGGGCCGGCGGCCTGTTTATGATCTGCCTGCTCTATCTCATCGTCGGCTTCGCCCTGTTCGCCACCATATTGATGATGACACTGGAGCGCAGGCGCGAATTTGGCGTCATGCTGGCGACCGGCATGGCCCGTCTGACCTTGCTGCGCCTGGTGATGATCGAATCGCTGTTAATTGCCGCCTTAGGAGTAGCCCTAGGTCTGGGGCTGAGCAGCGTGGTTATCGGTTATTTCTATTTCCATCCCATCTCTCTCACCGGAGAGACCGCCAAGATGATGCTTGAGATGGGCTGGGAGCCTGTGATGCCGATGAAGGTGTCGCTGTCGCTAGTACGCAATCAGGTGATCATCATACTGAGCCTGATGGCAATCTGCCTCTGCTATCCCCTGTGGCGAACCCAGCGGCTGGTGGTGGTCGCGGCGCTTAAAGGAGGCGATGATGACCAAGGATAAGGCTATTTGGCATCTGCCCATGTTGGCTCTGCTGGCCTGGCGCAACCTGTGGCGCAATCGGCTGCGCACCAGCATCATGGTGTGCGCCATGGTGTTTGGTCTGGTGGGCGTGGTGGTGATGATAGGCTTCATGACAGGCATGTACGCCAACATGATAGATAACGCCGTGGCCTGGCAAACCAGCCACCTGCAGGTGCATAACAAGGACTATCTGCTCGACCCGGACATCAATAGCCGGATAAGTGCGCCCGAACCTGTACTGGCCAGGCTGGCCGAGCTTCCCGAGGTGCAAGGCGTCTCGGCGCGTTTTCTGGTGCAGGGGATGCTGGCCTCACCCCGGGCGAGTCGTGGCATTCGTATCAATGGGGTCGACCCGGCTGCCGAGGCCAAGGTAACGCCCATCGCCGAGCATATCACTGAGGGGGACTGGCTCGACCTCGCTGGCCGCCATCCCATAGTGATCTCACAAAAGACGGCGAACCGACTCAAGTTAAGGCTTGGCTCCAAGGTGGTATTGACCTTCAGCAATGCCGACAAGGCGGTGAGCGGCGCGGCGTTTCGGGTGGCGGGCCTCTATCGCTCGCCCTCCAGTACCTTCGATGAGGCCAACGCCTATGTGCGCCGTCAGGATCTGATCCAGCTTGCTGGCCTAGATGGCGTGCATGAGATAGCGATTCGCCTGAGTAACAGCGACAGTTTAGACAATAGCCGCGCTAGGGCGGTTGCCAAGGCTCTTTCGAGCGACCTGGCACCGCAGGACAGGGTGCGCGACTGGCAGCAGATCCAGCCCATGCTGGCGACCATTATCGCGCAGATGGGCACCAGCAACGCGGTGATTCTGGTGATCTTCATCTCGGCATTAGGCTTGGGGATCACCAACATCATGTTGATGGCGGTATTTGAGCGCACGCGGGAGTTCGGTGTGCTGATGGCCATCGGCATGGTGAAGCGTAAGATAATGGGGCTTATCCTGCTGGAGTCTCTGCTGCTTGGGCTAACGGGGGCTTTTCTAGGCCTGCTGCTGAGTGTGATGGTAATTGCGCTGCTGGGTAAGACAGGCATTCCCCTTGGCAGCATGGCCGATGGACTCGGCGCGTTTGGCGTTTCGACCACCCTCTATCCTCAGGTCGCTATGGATCAGTATCTTCTGACCCTGGCGATGGTGGTGGGAGTGAGCCTGCTGGCCGCCCTCTATCCGGCGCGGCAGATCATCAAGCAGCGCCCGGTGGATGCCATGGCGCAGAAGCATTAGGTTGGGGAAAATTTGGGTGAGACTCATTAGAGAAAGGAGTCGGCGTATTTCATGACCATAGCGATTCAAGCACTAACGAAAATCTATAACCCCGAGAGTGACTTTCCGGTGGCCGCGGTAAAATCGCTGGATCTCACCATAGCCCAGGGGGAGTTCGTCGCCATCATGGGGCCTTCCGGGTCGGGCAAGACGACGCTGCTCAACATGATAGGCGGAATAGATAGCCCGACCAGCGGCGCCGTGTTGATTGACGGTGAGGATATCACCCGACTGAGCGAGCAGGCGCTGATCGCCTTTCGTCGCGACCATGTGGGTTTCATCTTCCAGGACTACAGCCTGCTGCCCGTACTGACGGCGCTGGAGAATGTGGAGTTTGTCATGCAGCTGCAGGGCCACAGCGAGGCCGAGTGCCGCGAGCGCGCCATGGCGCTGCTGACTCAGGTGGGGCTGAGCGACCAGAAGGACAAGATCCCCGCCAAGCTGTCGGGCGGCCAACAGCAGCGGGTGGCGGTGGCGCGTGCCCTGGCCCCGAGACCCAGATTCGTGATGGCCGATGAACCGACGGCCAACCTGGACGCCAAGAGCACCGCCGAGCTTTTAGATATCATGCAGAGCTTAAACGAGCAGGAGGGCACCACCTTTATCTTCTCGACCCATGATCCACGGGTGATCGCCAGAGCCAAGCGGGTGATAGTGTTTGAAGATGGTCGCCTGGTGGAGGATCGCCGTCAATGAATCGGGCGGCTGAGTGCTTATGCTTTTGCTAAGGCTAAGGCCATGCTTGGCTGCCGTCGTCTGCCTCTTCGCGGCTCAGTCGAGTTTCGTGGCATTAGCTTCGCCCATTCCCGGCGTTGCGCCCGAGCAGCCCTGGCAGGTCAAAGGTTATGTGAGTTATCTGGGTTCTATGGTCGCGCCAGAGCAGGGCGATAAGCTGTGGGACGGCCTGCTGCACAATCGTATCGATGCCGAGTATCGCTGGCAAAGAGTCAGGGTGAACGTGGGGCTGCGTAACCGTCTCATGGCGGGTGACACCACCAGCCTGCCGGGTTATGGCGACCTGATCTCGAGGGATCCCGGCTATTGGGAACTGTCGGCCAACTGGCTCGAGAGTGGTGACTGGATCGGCAATAGCCAACTTGATCGTGCCTATCTGAGCTGGCAGTTCGATGATAAGTGGGAACTAACCACAGGCCGCTTTAGGGTCAACTGGGCCATGAGTACCCTGTGGAATCCTAATGATATCTTCAACGCCTATTCCATCTATGATGTCGACTATCCTGAGCGCCGGGGCGTCGATGCCATTAAGCTTAGCCGTCAACTGGGTTACGCCAGTCAACTGGAGCTTGTCTATAGCCAGGGGGATGATGGGCTAACGCCCGTTAACGCTGAGCGTACTAATCGCCAGTATGCCGGGCGCTATCTCGGACATAGTGTTCTTGGCGATGATATTTTTGGCTATAACCTCGGCTGGGATTGGCAGCTGATCATCGGCGAGACTCGTGACGACAGGGTGTTCGGTGGCGGGTTTGCCGGCGATCTTTGGGGCGCCGGGCTACGGGGAGAGCTGAGCTATTTTGACCCTATCGATGACTCGGGTAGAGCGAGGCTTTCACCCGAGTTAAGTAACTCACAGAGACTAACTCAGACTCAGGCTCAGGATAAAATGCAGCCACAGGCGCTGAGGGCCAGCACTGTGGCGACGCTTGAGATGGATTACAGTTTTGCCTCTGAGGCAAACTGGCGTCTGCTGGGCGCCGCGCTCTATATCTCATCTCCGGTGGCTGTCGACAGTGCCTTACTCTATCTTAATCTGCCGCTTTCGGCGCGTACCCTGAGCTTTACGACCTGGACCTATTATCTGGATGTCGGCTTTGACATCACGCCCCTCAGCCGCCTGAGCAGCAATGCCAGCTACTATGATGATGGCTCCTTCTTTGTGGGCGTCACCTATCAGTATTCGCTGGCGGATGATTGGCAGCTTAGCCTGATCGCACAACGCTTCGATGGTTCGACTGCGAGCCTCTTCGGCCAGTCGGCGTCCACCTTAGGCTATTTGCAGCTCAAGTGGAGCTTTTAGCTGGTTTGCATCGAAGCCAGGTTTCAAAGAGAGGCCTATTTTAGCGGCTCAGGTGGTGCTCCTAAGCCGTCGATGGTAGGCTTGGCCAACTTATCAAGCAGGACATTAACCGAGTTGAACAAGGTCGCTGGGGACGCTATTCCCGTACATCTCTATCTCTGCCCATTGAATTTGCCCGGTTTCAGCGCCGAGCAGCAGGCGCGCCTGCTTGACACCCTGCCGCTGGATGAGCAGCAGAAAGTGACGCGTTATCGAATGGCGTCCGCCAGAGAGAAGGGACTCTTGGTCAGATGCTATCTGCGTCAGCTACTGTCGCAGGCCCATGAGCGCCTGAATGCTGAAGCCGATGATGTTATCGCCCCCACAGAGTGGCGTTTCGATTATCTGGATAAGGGCAAGCCTGTGCTGAACGAGGCACTTTTTCAGCGTAGTCGTCTGGTGTTTAACCTGAGTCACAGCGGCGATTATATGCTATTGGCGATCGCTCAATCGCCTAATACGCTAGCGACTAATACTTTAGCGTCTAAGCCGTTAGCATCTAAGTCCTTAGCATCTAAGTCCTTTAACTCAGGAGTTTTAGGGCCAGAGCAACAGGTCAGGGCGCTGGAACTGGGCGTCGATATCGAGCGTCTACGCACTAACACTAACATTCACGCCATCCTTAACCATTACTTTACCCAGCAGGAGCGAGACGCCCTGCTGGCCTTGCCATCTGAGCGGCAGCGTCTGCGTTTCTTCGATCTCTGGGCATTGAAAGAGTCATACATCAAGGCCAAGGGGTTGGGGCTAGCGCTCTCTCTCAAGTCTTTCTATTTCACCTTGTGTGATGCCCCGCATCTGGCGCTAAATTTTAATGGCTTAGCGGCCCGACAAGCCTGGATAGAAGAGGCGGTGAGCCTGTTTCTCGCCCGAGAAAATGCTGACCAAGCCGATGCAAGCGACAGCCAGCAATTGGCTCGGCCTGCTGCGGGCTGGCAAAGTATCCTAGGGCAATTCGATGATGAGTATCGTTTTGCGCTGAGTCTCTCCTCGACACAGCCATTGGCGTTACGTTGTGAGATGGTGAGTGCACAGGCCTTGTTGCTGGCCGACTAGCCTTTATTCTTAGCGCTAGGGTCTGTTTATCTTTCAGGTTTAATTTTTGTTCGATCTAAACGCATTTTGCTCAAGGCGTATGCTGCGCGGCATAGTTATTTTATGTAAATAGCAGGCAACAAAGGGCAAGGCGCGTTTAGATGAACCCTTCGGGCAGCTTTTGTAGGCCATTTCTACGGCGTTATCGCCCGCTCATGTAGAATAACTACAATACACGGACTCTGCCTTGTATAAATCACCTTCAAACTGCTGCAAAAACAAACGGCAAAGATCAACAGACCCTAGGATATAGTCTGGGTTTATTAGGCTTTGATAGAGTGAAGCAGCCTGAACAGATAGCGGCAGACAGAAAAAAGCAGGAAAACCAAGGTTAAAATTGGTATTCCTGCAAAGCTGTTGCAACTCAGGGAGTACTAGCGCCTATCGCCCGCCCTGGGCGATAGGAAAATGGCTTGGTACTGCTGGCTTAGTGCTTCTAACTTAGTACTTCTAACTTAAGTATTTCTGGTTTAGTACTTAGCCTGGAAGGTTAGCCATAGCTTGTCTGTGTCGTTAGAGAAGGCATAACCCTCATCGGCACCGCTGAAGCTGGCATATTTCAGACCCACGCTATAGTGGTTGGCGAAAGGATAGGTAGCCGATACGCCCCATTCCTTACCCATGTCGACATCACCATAGTCAGAGTCAAACTTGTGATACTTGGCGAGTAGTTTCAGGCCCGCAACCTTTGCGGTCACAATAAGATGAGTATCTACGATACCGTTTTCCCAGTTGCCCTTACCGCCGAAGAGGAACTTATCTGTCCAGCCGTTAAAGGCGTGCAGAGTCGCCAGCGGCGTGATAAAGCCAGCCTTACCATCGTCTGAACCCAATACCTCGTAGCCCACTTTAGCGCCGAATGCGTCGAAGTTAACCCCAGCGCCTAGCTTGTAGTATGAGGCCGAGTAACTTACAGGGTTGTCGCCCGCTTCAGACTGCTGGGCGTATTCTGCCTCATAGTTGAACTTAAGTTTATCTAGCTTGATATCGCCGGTCGCGCGCACACCATAGGTGTCGGTCGAGAAGGCGGCAACATTGACGTTATCGATCAGGTAGACATAACCGCTGAGCTTAACGAACTCTAGCCCTTTGTAGTTAACGTTAACCAGGTGAGTCTCGTTCTTGTGCTCGTCTTTGCCGGAACCTTCGGGGAAGATGCGATTAACGTTATTCACATAGGCATAGTAAGCAGTGAGTCCTTCAACGGCGGTATTTTTTACCGAGAAGGCGTCATAGGTCTGCTCATTTTGACGGAAGCCTACACCACCGACGAAGCGTTGGTTGTCGAGCAAGATACGTTGGCGACCATATTGAGCCAGGGTGTTAGCCGGGCCTCGATAACCGATGAAGGCCTGATTGATCTGGGTATATTCGTAGTCGGCAATGAGAGGCTCATCATCGGTAGAGCGCACATCATCCACTTCTGCCAAGGCAAATAGCTTATAAATATCACCGGTTTGATAGGTCAGGCGGGTACGCAGTGTGGTCTGATTTTGTTCGTCAACATTGGCGACATCCACATCTTCATAGCGCAGGCGAAATTGTACGTTTACCTTAGAATCGTCGATAAAGGCCTTCTTCAGCGGATCGACGCTCTCTGTTGCAAGGGCAGAGGCGGATAAGCTGGCAAGCACGGCAAGGCTGAGGGCATGAAGTTTCATTAATTGTGATCCTTTTGTTTGGTCATTGCTCACCAGCTGTTATAGGACTGCAAAAGGATCAATTTGTTGATCTAAAACAATGTTACACGGTGATTAAGTTTTTGTGTCAATAATTGTGATTAAGATCATGAGGTTATACTAATTTAGAGGTATCTCTAAAGTGGTATTTTTAGTAAATACTTAATAATGTTTTTTGCATTAACCGAGTTGAAGAGATAAACGCCAAACCGGCTAAGTTTGGCGTTTGATTAAATCGAGTTAGTAAGATACTAAACTATGGCTGTGTATCATGTTTATGTTCGCGTTTTCCTAGCGGGACGATTTCGAAGTTGGGATCAAACTGCACCATGGTCGAGGCGACTTTGTTAAAGGCCTGCTGATCGCCTGTCATGCTGGCTTCTCCCTGCTGTAGCAGCTTAGCTAACTGGGTTTGACCTAGCAATATCCGGGTGATGTCGGTTTTGTTGATGGTGAGCGTGGCATCGGCGACCTTGGGCTGGTTAACCTGGATGTTGCTTAGGTTGCCATTACTCAGTTCGACATAGAGGACATTCGACTCGTCTGGGGTGATCACATTCAGGCTGATCCGGCCCAGTTTCTCGGCCTTGAGGCTATCTATCTTCACCGCCAGGAAGTCGAACAGGGTCGAGAGATCCATCTCACTGAGCACATCTGCCGATGCCGTCTTTGGCGTGCCAGGTTGAATTCCCATCCTCAGTTCCTGGGCCCCGGTCAGGTAGATGTTACGCCATCCTGCGCCTTCGGCCTGGTAGCCCAGCTGTTCATAGGTATCGGCGAGCAGATCGCGAGCGGCCTGATTGTCTGGTTCTGCGGTCACTAGTTTGTTAAGCACTGTGGCGACGAAGCGATACTCACCCTGGGCATAGTCTTGGCTGGCCTTCGCCATCACCTGTTCGGCGCCCCCCATGTAGTGGACAAACTTTACGGCTTCGGGCGAAGTCGGCAGCGGATTCAAGTTGGCCGGGTTCATGTCGAAGTAGCCCAGGTACATGTTGTATACCGCCTTAGCGTTGTGGCTATAGGTACCGTGGTAGCCCTTGGTATGCCAGGCCTGCTCGATGGCGGCGGGGAGCACCTCTTGAATCGCATCGCCGATATCCTGAATGCTGACGCCTTGGTTGGCCAGTCTCAGGGTCTGGTTGTGGATGAAACCATAGTTGTCCCTTTGTAGGCGTAAGAAATCATTAATGGCGCCGTTACCCCAGATGGGCGCCGAATGGGAGGAGAAGAGCACCTGCACCTCATCCCCAAAGGCATTAATCATCTCATTGATATCTTTAGACCATTTTTGTGCATCACGCACCTTCGCGCCGCGCAGCGTATAGATGTTATGCATGCCTTGATAGGTGAGCTCAGCCGACCACAGCGCCTTCATCGACGGAATGTAGGTGATCATCTCCGATGCCGCCTCTGTGCCAGAGGCATCCATGAAGACCATCTCCAGGCCATCTATGGTCAGTGTCTGCCATTTAGCGTCAGCGTTGAGCGTATAGTCGGGTTTGACGAAGGTGATCTCCCCCTTGGAGATCCCCTTACCGAGGGCGGCATCGACGATGCCGTGCTCATGTTTCCCTAAGGTGGCACCATATTGGTAGGCGGCGCGGCGGCTCATGGCGTTGCCGGCCAGCACGTTTTCGTCGACGATCTCCTTAGTGATGTTATGAGAGCCGTAGACTTTGACGTCTGGGTACAGCGTCTGCACGCCCCTGGCGCCGCCGAAATGATCCGCATGACTGTGCGAGTAGATCATGGCCACGATGGGGAGGTCGCCATCTTTGGGCAGGTGCTTCATGGCAAACTTTATCGATGCCATTGAGGCCTCTTTGGTGAGCAAGACATCGTAGGCAATCCAGCCGGTTTTCCCTCGGATAAGGGTCAGGTTGGCGAGATCTGTCCCCCTGACTTGATAGATGCCATCACGCACTTCGTACAGTCCGTTGGCGACCATGTTGAGCCTTGCCTGACGATGCAGCGAAGGGTTGATGGTGTCTGGCGCCTCGTCGCCGAGAAAGGTAAAGTCGGCGCGCAGGATGGCGGCAGTCGTCTCATCCAACTCGGCAATCAGCTTGGCACTAGACGCCTCGAAGGCGGCCGTGTCGGCAAAGTTGAGTTGCTGTGCCAGTGCCTGATTAGCCTCTTTGGTGTGGGCAGTGGCGGCCTTACCCTGATAACCGACGCTGATGTGGTCGTGTTCATGTTGGGCGGCTTGGGCGTTGATGGATAGTGCGGCGAGCAGGCAAAGCGTTAATGGTGTCTTTTTCATGGTCTGACCCTTAGCTGGTTTTTTAATCGATGAGGTCAGTATATGGCGCTTGAGCTGTTAAATAATTAGGGGTAACCTGCTTTGTAATATTTATATTATAAATAGTATTCGAGCCTATGCCGCAACGTAAACCATTAGACTTAAACCTGTTAAGGGTGTTTGCCGTCGTCTGTCGTACCGAGTCCTTTAGCAAGGCGGCAGAGGAACTGGATCTCACTCAGTCCTCGGTCAGTAATGCCATCACCCGCCTGAAGGCCAGGGTTGGCGAAGCCCTGTTTGTGCGCGTGGGAAGAGGCGTTAAACCCACGGCCGCGGCGCTGAATCTGTATCGGCATCTCGCCGAACCCTTGGCTGAAGTTGAGCAGTTGGTTGCAGGCCTGGAGGCTTTCGACCCTAAGTTGAGCCAGAGAACCTTCACCGTTTATGCCAACGACACCATCATAGAGTTGCTTCAGGCGGCGGCTGAGGAACACCTCAGTGAGATGCGGGTGGAGATCATCTTTAAAGAGGCGCCGGTGCAGGAGCAGGATTTTTTGAAAGATCTGCAAACTGAAAAGGTGGATCTGGCTATCGATGTCTCTAAGCCACAGGAAGCCGGCTTCGACGTTGCCCAGATATTGCAAGAGCGCATCGTCTGTGTGGCGCGCCAGCAGCATCCGCGCATTCAGGGGAGTCTGAGTTTTGAGCAGTATTTTGCGGAGAAACATATCATCTTCAACCTCAGGCGTTTTAACCTCAAGGTGGTGGATATGCTGACGACCCAGGTGCTGCCGGAGCGAAAGGTGTATTGTGAGCAGTCTTCGCTATTGAGCATGATAGCCACAGCGGCGAAGAGTGATGCCCTGGCCATAGTGACCGAGTCTTACGCCAGGGAATATGCCGAACTGTTTAAGCTGCAGGTGTTCGAGCCCCCCTTTGAGACCAAGCCACTGAATATCTATATGCTGTGGTCAAAACGGCTCGCGCAGAATCCTGCCAATGTGTGGTTGCGCCAGACGCTGGTGAGCCTGCTACAGGCGCAGCATCGTCAGGGCAATAAAAAGCCCGCTTAGTGCGGGCTTATTTACGCATTCAACAGATCACTGACGCGCCAGTCGATGGTTTTCCGGTGGATTTTCGAAGTCGCTGCGATAGGGGTTAATGTCTAAGCCACCGCGGCGGGTGTAGCGGGCATAGACGGTCAGCTTGGCGCAGTGACACAGGCGCTTGAGGTCGACGAAGATACGCTCGACACACTGCTCGTGAAACTCATTGTGCTGCCTGAAAGAGATAAGATAGCGCAGCAATTTCTCGCGATCTATCTTGGGGCCCTGGTAGCGGATCATCACGCTGCCCCAGTCGGGCTGAGAGGTGATCAGGCAGTTAGACTTCAACAGGTTAGAGGTGAGTGTCTCGGCCACCACGCTCTTGTCATCCGTGCTGTCGATAAGATAATCGCTAGAAAATTCGTAGCTGTCGATCTCGATATCCAGATCGTCGATGCAGGTGCCTGGCAGTTCTACGACGCGCTGATGCACGAACTGCTTTGGCTCGATGATTTTCACTACCACTTCACCGCCGGCGCAGGCCGACAGATCCTTGGCTAAAGTCTGCTGAACCTGCTCGATGGAGTCGAAGCGGGTCTGGTTGAAGCTGTTGAGATAGAGCTTGAAAGACTTGGACTCGATCAGGTTGTCGCTGTTGAAGTCGAGGATAAACTCGGCAATGGCCACCATGGGCTTGCCTTTGGCGTTTAACCAGGAGAGTTCATAGCCGGTCCAGATGTCGGCGCCATGGAAGGGCAGGGTATCGCCTAAGGCGATGGCATCCCGGTTGAGCTGGCGCGGCACGCCTTGTAGCAGGGAGGCATCGTATTGGGCCTGATAGCCGGTCGATTTACCTAAGGTCAGTTTGGACAACGCGGGGGCGTCGCGATAAGGGTCATGAACCTGTGTCATCAATCGTTTTTCCATGTCAAAATAGGCGCACATTATACTTAAAATTCGGGTAACTGCTAAGTGTCTTCTTTGCCTGCACTGGATCAATTTTTTACGCTTTATCATCAAGCCTATAGCGACAAACTGGGGGAATCTCCCCGCTATTTCCCCTTAGGGGAAGCCTCAATCTGCGTCCTGGCGTGCGATCAGGAAAAGGTGGAAGCGTCGCCCGAGCGCTCGGTGCAGTGGCAGGCGGTAAGACGTGAACGCCAGGGGCAGTTTGACAACATAGAGCATGCGCTCTCCATCAAACTGCATCCGAGCATACAGGCCTTCTATGGGCGCTATTTTTCGGCGCCGCTGATGTTTGACTCAGACTTTGGCGAAGGGGAGCTACTACAGCCCTGGAATCAGCAAGACTTTGAATACTTACAGCAAAATCTTATCGGCCACCTGATGATGAAACAGAAGCTGAAACAGCCTGCGACCTGGTTTATCGGCGTGCTGGGGGAAGGCGACGAGATGTTGGTGGTGGATAATGAGAATGGCAGCGTCTGGATAGAGATCCCGGGTGAGCTGCCTCATCGTCAACTGGCCGATAGCCTGGAGGATTTTATTGCTTCTCTTAGCCCGCGAGTCTGTCCGCCGCAGAAACCGGTCGAAGTCGCTATGCCCGAGACAGATCATCCCGGGATCTGGCAGCGACTCAAGACCATGTGGCGCCATCTGCGCGCTAAGGGCTAAGCTCAGCGTTAAAAAATAGTCAGCTCACAAAGGCACATAGCGGTGAAGAGACGCCTTGGTTGAAGTGACCATTTGCAGAGACGTATTGATTAAAGGTGATCCCAGGAGATGTTGGAGACAATGCGGCAGTTATCGCATTTGAAGTGGAACAGATCCAGCAGTGGTGTCTCCTGTAGCCAATGGGGGTTACCGCAACGTGGACAGGGTCTTTGCTGCTCGGCGGCCAGACTCTCGCCCCCTACACGATAGAGATAGTAGTAGGTAGGGATCTTGGTGAGGTATTCGATGCGTCCACGCAGATCCCAGCCGCGACGAAACAGGTCGCTGTCGCACTGACTCAGTTCGTCTAAGGCGGCAAACTCTGCCTTAGTGGCCGCCGCCATCTGCAATTCATCACAGGCCTGCCATTCGGTTTGCCACTTGATCACCCGCTTGTGATCGCCGTTAAAGGTCGCCGGGATCCGATACAAGGGAATGGGCTGCAGGGTATCACCATTTCTCAGGGGAGAGCACATATGCACATAGCTGGTGTAGAGTAGTTGCCAGCTGGGTGTCTCTGTGCTGCTGACTTCAGAGTTGATATCCTGACCGATATATTTTTCTCTTGGATGCAACAGTTTGGCCTCGGTGAGTTCTTCGAGGGCATAGTTGACCCAGGGGCTGTTGAAACGTTTGGCCAGGCTGCTCTTTTCCGGTAACAGCAGACGTACCCTGAATTCACCTTCGTTGAAGGCCACGGCAAATTCGCGTCCCAATACCTGACCATTGGCGCGGTAGGCTTCGAGCAGACCATTAATGGCACGCTCAGCGGCCGTGATGGTGGTGTTGTCAAAACACTCGAATCTGAGTTCCACCACGTGCATCAGCAATCACCCTTGTCGTTTAATTTGGCTTCGAGCTCGGTGATACGTTTAATCAAGATCTCTTGATTGGCAGTGAGCTTAGCGACCTGCTCAGCCAGCTGGGCAAGACTCGGCGCCGCCTCTGCACTCTGAATACTTGCTGCAGGTGCCGCTGCGCTGACCACTATCGCCGCCTGTTCGTCGGCCGACATTGATTTAAAGCGTTGTAACCCTTGTACCAGTATGGGCATGGGAAGCGAGTTGCCGAGACTCGCCTTGATTAAGGCCAGGCTGGGGGGCTTACCCGCCAGACTCAATTTTCGTGCGGCGACCAGCACCTGTTCGAGAGGACTCATGATTGGTGAAATTCCTTACTTTTTAGCCTGGCTGACATAAATTAAAAATCAGATTTATCTTAACGTTTTGATAAATAAGGATATATCTGTTTGGCATAAGCTTTGCTTTACCTGAATCCAGTTATAATAGATAAACAGGACGTGAAAGTGAAAACAAAATTAACAACAGCATTGGTCTTAGGCGCCGCCAGTTTAGCGCTATCTGGGTGTGTATTGAATGTGGGCGAAGGCGACAAGGGATGGAGCACAGGCAATTCTTGGGAGCGCGTGCAGGAGCAGAACCGCGTTAATCTGTCTAAGTTATCTTTGGGGATGACCCGCGATCAGGTGCTGACATTGATGGGCACAGCTGATTTTAACGAGGCCTATACCAAGCAAGATAAGACGATCAACGTACTCTACTATCGTACCCAGCGTACGCGCGAAGATGGCACGACCACCAAGGATGAGTGTACACCTATCGTGATCACGGATAACCGCGTCGTGGGCTGGGGCGAGAAGGCCTACCACAACATGTAATGGAATAAGTTAACCTTTAAAGGCAAGCCAAGTTGGCTTGCCTTTTTTGTTTAGGTCTTTTGCTGTTAAGCCTTTTGGCGGCCTTAGTTCGTTGCGCTATAAGGTGATACTTTAGGCCTATAGCCTAGGCTCTAAGCTGGGCATCGAGATGATCGATCACCTCTGTCCACATGGCATCTTCTGCTAAGGCCTCGGCTAAAAAGTGCCTCTGGGCCTGAGACCAGAAGGGCGCCTCGGCAATATGGATCTCCGCGGCGATGGAATGTTGCTTGATAAAAGCCTCTACGGCATCGGGGTCGCTCGGCAGGCCGAGTTGATCAAATAAGCTGGCTAGATCGGGTTGTGTTATATCCATCTTATCCCTCGCTTGTTAGTAGTAATGAGGTGCTCCTATTTAGTATGCAATAAATTGATAAAGTTTCGAATCGATTAAAGTTTGCACTTTTTTACGAGCTTGTTACATTGGACAATGTTGATCTAGATCAAGGAATAACAGCAATGATGACAACAGCTACCCCACCTGTTAATGAAACCTATAAAGCTGTCTATTTAACCGCCGAAGACCTACGTGTCGCCGCCTCGATTCTCTATAACGCCTACCATGATGATCCCTTCTTTATTGCCGCCCTGCATAAGGGAGACAAGGCGCAATATGAACAGAAGCTGCGTGGGGCTATTCGCGAGGAACTGCATACTCTCTGGCAAGAGGAGCAGGCTTTGATCGGCCTGTTTGAGGAGGAACGCCTGATTGGCTTGGCCTGTATCGTGACCCAACAGGTGCCTTTAGGGGAGGCCAGATATTGGCATTGGCGCCTCAAGATGTTGTTAAGCGCCGGTTGGCAGTCGACCCAGGCGCTGATGAAGAAAGAGTCTTCGATCCTCGAACATCTGCCCAGCACTCAATGCGGCATATTGCAGTTCATTGCCGTCACCCCGATCGAGCAGCATAAGGGGTTAGGTAAGCGTTTGATTCAGGCGGTAATGAGCTGGTGTGACGAGCAACCCGAGCTAGAAGGCGTAGGGGTATACGTGACACAGGACGAGCATGCTCATCTATTTTCTTCCATGGATTTTGCGCCCATCGAGCGCCTGGTCATCGGTGGCGTGCCGGGGGAGCTGCTTTTCTATCGGAGCACCGAAATTGAGTAAACGCTATAGCAGCTTTCGGGGTTTCTATCCGTTTTATCTTTCGCAGCATAGAGATCCCTGGTGCCGCACCTTGCATTATGTCGGTAGCCTGTCGGTGCTCGCACTCTTAGTCATGGCTATTGTGCTGGGCAAATATTGGATGCTGTGGCTGCTGCCCGTCTTGGGCTATGGTGCGGCCTGGACAGGGCATTTCGTGTTTGAGCGAAATAGGCCCGCGACCTTTGAGTACCCCTTCTACAGTTTCATTGCCGATTGGGTGATGTTGGCCCAGTGGCTTACCGGGCGTCGATGACTGCTTGGTCAATAACGCCTGTCTTAAGGTGGTCTAAGTGATGTCAGTTATCTCGCGGCGGATTAAGCGCGTGGCTCCTAGTTAATAAACTGGTGGGTGGGTAAGCGCTTGGCCTAGAGGCGCTAAATTGATTCAGAGAAGCTCTTTGAAATTCGCACTATGGCACAGGCGACTCACAATTTGCCAAGCTGTTTGTGAGAGATCGCTTACAAGTATGTGAGTCTTCCTCCTTATATCTCCCCTGTTTTCTCCTGTGGACACTTAAATGGTTTTTATATTCAACGTGTTACGCTTAACTTTCGCTTTGCTTGAAATTTAATCGGTTTAAGGTTGTTTTCAGAGGCGTACATTCTGGCGCTGCGCCCAGTATACTGAAATTAAGTTAAGGAGTTTACTTAAGCAATGTGAAGGCAAAGGATAGCCAAAGCTAAGGAATAGCAGGCCAAGGAAGAGCAAGATTGTCGAGGACGCGAGAATCTTATCAGGGACGAGAGCTGGATGCTTTAGGACGATAGGCGATACGGATCATCGCGAAATGGATTTTCACTCAAGGGATACGAGTGTAACCAAAGGACTGCTACCAGGGAACAGGTAAGCGTATGCATAAAAGGATAGTGGCAGGAAGCGTCGGAGCCCATAGGATGTGGGAGCGTGGTTGAATGAGTCGACCACCCAGGGAAGAAAAAGATAGGATGTCTCAGGAATTGGAGACGGCAGGAAGCCGATGTGATCAGGATGATGCAGGGAGCAAGGTGATAGCAGGATGGCTAACACAAGAGTATAGAAAGGCGCACTTATGGTGCGCCTTTTCTTTTTTGGGCTAATCGTTTTGGGCTGTCTCAGCCCTTGGCCTGGGCGCACGAAACGAAAGGTTTTGCAGGTGTTAGCCTTAACTCGCAGAAAGTGCCCGCCGCCGTGTGAGACATCTCTTACATTGATGTGCGAGATAAAGCTGATAACCTGCTATCTATATCTGTATTAGTCTTTATTTGTCATTAAATTCAGTTATTTATCTATTTTTGTTGAGATGGCAATAATGTGACCAGCCAAGCAGAACTTTTTCCATCTCTATTATTGGGCGACAAGGGCGCTAGAATTAACAGTGTTCAAGGATGAATGGAAAAGGAAGGGTCAGGACGACCTAATCATCATCAGGATGATGGTGGCAAGGATGGTACAAGGATGGCAACTCACGGAAGAGTCGACAACTAGGGAAGGCCAAACACTCAAGGATGATGGATATCTGCCTAGGATGGCAGATGACAAGGAGTGTAGGAAAGGAATCCCAAGGACGAGACTGGACATGCTTAAGGATTAAGCAAACTTGGTAAATGGATGACCAAGTAAAGGGACGGTACCTAAGTACGCAAGTGCTAAAAGGTACAAGGAATGGAAGGACCAAGGAAGATGCAAGGAGCATATATTCGCAAGGATGGAGCAGGGAGCACTTAAATAGCTGGATTGCTTAGCGAAAAAGATAGAAGGCGCGGCTCTTAATTGAGCCGCGCTTTTTCTTTATCTGCGCCATATAGAGAATTTCTTTCCGTGAGCCTTATTTGTCATCAGAGGCTTCTCGGTTTAGTCGCCTTGATTTAGGCGTTTCGATTAAGACGCCTTGATTAAAGTATCTTGAGCAAAGCTCCTTGATTAAGGCATTGCGGCTGGCTGAGCACTATTGTGGCTCAGCCTTAGAGGTGAACTTGATGGCTTATTTGCAGCCGCCAGAGTTGCAACCGCCGCGACTGCCACAGCTGCCGCCGACCGAACCTCTTGCCTCTGGCGCTTCCATCCATTCCGGCTCGGGAAAGATGGGCCACTGAATTTTTTCTATCTTCTTACCATGCATCCAGATATGTGCACGATATTGATTGATACCATCGGTACTGAACTCCATCAAGAACTTGGCTTTCCAGGTGAGTCCGCTAGTGCCGCCAACGCTGGGGCGGGCCGATTCCATGGCGATAGCCAGAAGCTGTACTCGCTGCTTCTTGCATTCACTGCTGGCGAACATCCGGCTCAGCTCGGCCATCTGTCTTAGCTGCCAGAAGAAGGCGGCAATGATCACCAGCGCGGCGATCATTAAAAAGTCTGTCATCATGCTTTTGTCACCTTAAAGAGTCCACCTATGGCATTGGCGAGGGCCTGGCTGCGCTCACTGTCTCTTAATGCCATCAAGAGTTGAGTTCGTATCGCTGGAATTGCCACAATATCAGCAAAGATCTGGTTAAAGAAGCCTTGGGGTTGTTTTGCTAGGGCCTCGAGATAGATCTTGCGAGTCCGATCGTCTTTTAACGCAGTCCAGTTTCTGCCTGCTATGGTGATAAGGGCGTTATCGTCGAGCGCATCTTGCTCGTCCAGATACTGTATCGCTTGTTGTGCCTGGGCGGGTGCTGACGCCAGTGCACGCAGGTAATAAAGCCTCTGCTGGGCACTGGCATCATAAAACGCCTCAAGCAGCCGCTCGGCTAAGGGCGCCACGAGGGGGATGTGCTCTAGCTGTTGGCACAGGGCTATCTTGACTTCGTCAGCGCTGTGTTCAAAGGCGTTGAGTAGTTGTTCACTATGATCGAGTTCTCTGGCGCGCACGCAGATGTCGGCCAATCCCTGTAAGCCCACATCCTGCCAACGCTCGGCTGCAACTTGCCCCGATAGATACTGATAAGCAAACTCATATTGCGCCGAGGCGGGCAGGCCTAATTGCTTACGTACCAAGGCGTTGAACAGCGCCAGCTTCTCTGCGCTGGGTTTGAAGGCAAAGGGATGGTTGGCGAGCTTGTCTTGCTGCTTCTCGGATAAAGCCTGAGTCGGGTCGCTGCCTAGGGCCTCAATCACCATGCGGATAAACTGCGTTCTCGGCGCCGGCGAGAGCAGGCCACGTTCATCCAGAGGTAACTTGAGGAACCAGATGAAGTGTTGGTTAGACTTGTCCCAGAAGACGATGGCAAATTGCGCATGACCTTGTATAGGCGAAGGATAAGGCGCCTGGAGGGCCTCAATTTGGGAGAAGGCCATCATGTCGATATGCTGTACCCGGCGGCCGAGATCATAGACCTGGAACTGGGTATTAGCCGTGGTGAGAAATTTAGTCAGGGTCGTAATTTCAGTCATTTGAATGCCGTTTTACTTACAGGGAACAGATTAAATGGCGCTTATTATAGGGAGAAGTCAGGTGAGATGGTACAATTTCGGCCGAATTAGCTCGCAGGCCTAGGCGCCGCGGCGAAAGATATCATCGAGGAAAGTGTGTCTCTCTATACCGAAAAACAGCTAAGGCTTATCGAAGCCGAATTGAAACGACTGCAACTTTGGCAAGACGAGCCGCCCTCCGCCGAGGCGATGGCCGACCCGACCCCCTTTGCCTGCGAGTCCATGGCCTTTGAGCAGTGGCTACAGTTTATCTTTCTGCCCAAGATGGACGAGATCATCGCGGTCAATGGCGCGCTACCCAGTCAGATAGCGTTAGGCCCCATGGCCGAGTATGTGTGGCAGGGGCGGGGCGAGATGCAAGCTTTAATCAACATTATTAATCAATTAGATGAGCATTTGAGTGGATCCAATTAATCCTGAACCTATGGAAAATCTTACCGAGCTACTAGCCGGTGACCATGACAGCACCACAGCCGAAATGGTACCGAAAATCGAGATCCTCTACGAAGATGACGACCTGGTTGCTATCCACAAACCTGCCGGCCTGCTGGTACACCGCAGTTATCTGGCGAGGCGGGAGAAATATTTTGCCATGCAGATGACGCGGGATCTGGTGGGCTGCCACGTCTTCCCCGTCCATCGTCTCGACAGGCCAACCTCTGGCGTATTGCTGTTTGCCAAGAGCAGTGAGATGGCCAATCAGCTGTGCGAACAGTTCGCCAGTAAGTCGGTCCAAAAGCACTATATCGCCTTGGTCAGGGGCAATATGCACGAGTCTGGGCTGCTGGATTATCCTCTGAAGCAGGAACTCGATGAGCTGGGCGACAAAGATGTCGATCCCAATAAGGCAGCGCAGGAGGCGCAGACCAGCTATCGCCCCTTGCTCAACTGTGAGATCCCTTATCCCTCAGGCCGATACGCCACCAGTCGTTATGCCCTAGTTCAGCTGACACCACATACAGGGCGTAAGCACCAGCTGCGCCGGCACATGGCACATCTGCGCCACCCCATCATAGGTGACACTACTCATGGCGACGGCAAACAGAACCGTTTTATGCGTGAGCATAGCGGTATCAATCGTTTGTGGCTGATTGCCAAGAAGCTGGAGTTTAATCATCCGCGAAGCGGCGAGCGAATTGCGGTAGAGACTGAGTTAGAGAGTGAATGGTTGGCGCTGTTTGAGCTACTGGGGTGGGACGATACACTGCTGAGCGGCGAAGCTGCGCAGCTTATCTGTGATGCTTAACCTTTAACGTCTAACGTCTAGCGTCTAACATCTGGCCTCGAAAACAGAATGTCTCAAAGCAAAACGTCTGTTGCTCAAGGCTAAGGGCCTGTGGTTACTTTACCAGTGCGCAGGCCGATTTGATTGCTGATAGGGGCGATAGCTTCGCTTCGGGGGCGTCTGTTTCTGATGGGGGATGTGGATTGAGCGAGAGGGACTGAACGGTTCTGAAATAACACATGCGCCTGATGTGCGCGCTGCGGTGAACATGCTTTAGATGTTTCTGTCGGCTCGAGTGTCGCATCTAATTGATCCTTGAAACTCAATAACCTAGTGTAGCTATCAAGCTTTCAATAAAGTATGTTTAGAGTATAAGTAAATAATGCGCTAAGGGCTAAGTAAAACATGAGAAAAGTGAATCTGGTATATGGAACTGTCTATGGCAATGCGCAGTTTGTTGCCGAGACCCTGCAAGAAGAGCTGATGGCCAAAGATATCCAGGTTACTCTGATGACGCCTGAGACGCTCAATGGTTTCGTACCACCCGAAGATGAGCTGCTGCTGGTGGTGACCTCTACCACGGGCCAGGGCGATCTGCCCGATGATATCAGCCCTTGGTTTGAGACCCTGAGGGGCGAGGCGCCCTATCTGCCTAAACTCGAATATGGCATGGTGGCGCTGGGGGACTCGAGTTACGAGACCTTCTGTTTTGCCGGCATACGTTTCGATGAGTTGTTGACTGAGCTTGGCGGCACACGCATAGGCGAACTGCTTAAGATAGACGCCTGTGAGACGATGGAGCCGGAAGTAGAAGCAAAAGCATGGTTAACCCAATGGACCCAACTCATCAACGACCGCGCGGCCGATTAAGTCGGATCAGTCGTCAATGGTTTAAGTTTGCCCAGCGGCTGAGCCAAGCACTGCTGCTGCCTATCGCCATCTTGCCTGCTGCGGGCGTGATGATAGGCCTGGCGACTAATCCCATCCCCTTTATTTCGGCCGATCTTGCCACCCTAATGTGGACCGTGGGCAACCTGGTTTTCTCCATGATGCCCATGCTGTTTGCCGTCACCATAGCCATAGGTTTCTGCAAAGATCAGGGGATTGCCGCCTTTAGCGCCGTATTCGGTTATGGGGTATTTTTCTCTAGCCTGTCGGCCCTGGCGAAGATCCATCAGTTACCCACCGAGATGATCTTGGGGCAAGCCACCATAGACACAGGGATTGCCGGTGGCATGATGGTGGGGGCCTTTACCTGTTTTGCGGTCAAACATAGCGAGCGCATACGCTTGCCTGCAGTGTTCTCTTTCTTTGAAGGGCGTCGTTCGGCGCCCCTGATGATGCTGCCTATGGCTATTTTATTGGCCTATCTATTTCTGTTGTTGTGGCCCTTGCTTTCACAGTGGATTGAGCTGATCTCTAACTGGGCCGTTTATCAGGAACCCGCCTCGGCGTTTGCCGTGTATGGCATGGTGGAACGCCTGCTGATCCCCCTTGGGTTACATCACATCTGGAATGCGCCTTTCTACCTGGAGATGGGGCAATATTTTAATGGTGATGAATGGGTAAGGGGAGAGGTGGCCCGCTACCTGGCGGGAGATCCGCAGGCCGGTAACCTAGCTGGTGGCTACCTGATTAAGATGTGGGGGCTGCCCGCGGCGGCGTTGGCCATCTGGCGCTGCGCCGATAAACATGAGCGCAATCGGGTGGCTGGCATCATGCTGTCGGCGGCCACCGCCTGTTGGCTGACTGGGGTTACCGAGCCCATCGAGTTTGCCTTCATGTTTGTTGCCCCGCTGCTGTTTATTCTGCACGCCCTGATGACAGGGATTGCCTATGCGGTGACGATTTCACTGGATATCCACCACAGCGTGGTGTTTTCCCATGGCTTAGTCGATTTCAGTCTATTGCTGGGACAGTCGAGAAATGTAGAATGGTTTTTGATCCTCGGTCCCATCACGGCGGTTATCTATTATCTGGTGTTTCGCGGCGCCATATTGGCCTTTAACCTCAAGACGCCGGGACGCATGGAGGCGGGGAGCGGCCAGCGGGCCGGCCTGATCTCCATGATCACCGCCCTGGGGGGGCAGGATAATATCAATGAATTAACCGCCTGCCTGACACGGCTGCGTATCAGCGTGAAGCATGCCGAGTTGGTGGACAAGGCTCAGCTGAATCAGCTGGGGGCTAAGGGGGTGGTGTTGGTCGGAAACGGTGTTCAGCTGGTTTATGGCACGAAAGCGGAGAGTATCAGGCGTTTATTGCAACGCTATCTGGATAGGCACAAATAGTGAGAATTTGACATTAAGAGGTAGAGAAGATGCAACAGAGAGTATTAATCACAGATTGTGCCGACGCACCAGGACTTATCACTAAGATCACAGGTGTTTGTTATGCTCACGGGCTCAATATCGTTAAGAATAGTGAATTTGTCGATAATGCTCAGGGGCGATTCTTCATGCGCACAGAGTTGGAAGGTGTGTTCGATGAGACGAAGTTCTTGGCCGATATCGATGAGGTGCTTCCTGAGCAGCGACATCGTAAGCTGGTGGTCAAGGGCAAGAAGCGTGTGGTGGTGATGGTGACCAAGGAGGCGCATTGCCTCGGGGATATCCTGATGAAGGCCTACTATGGTGGTCTGGATGTGGAGATAGCCGCTATCGTTGGCAACTATGATACGCTCAAGCCGCTGGCCGACAAGTTTGATGTGCCTTTCTACTGTGTCTCTCACGAGGGCAAGACCCGCCATGAACATGAGCAGGAGATGCTAGCAGTCATAGCGCAATATGACCCAGACTACCTGGTGTTAGCGAAATTTATGCGGGTATTGACCCCTGAATTTGTTGAGCAGTACCCCAATCGTATCATCAATATCCATCACTCTTTCCTGCCAGCCTTTATTGGCGCCTCTCCCTATCGCCAGGCGTGGGAGCGAGGGGTGAAGATCATCGGTGCCACGGCCCATTTCGTCAATAACTGTCTGGATGAAGGGCCGATTATCAAGCAGGACGTGATCCCAGTGGATCATAGTTACAGCGCCGAGGAGCTGGCCAGATGTGGCCGGGATGTCGAGAAGAGCGTCCTCAGTAAGGCATTGCAACTGGTGTTGCAAGAAGAGGTGATTGTCTACGGCAATAAGACGGTGGTGTTTTAGCGAGCTTACTTATCAGCGAACCCCAATAAAAAAGAGCCTTTAGGCTCTTTTTTATCGGCAATCTAGCGTAGCTTCTGTCTTAGACTCGTTAGCTATTGGTTTAGAAGTTAACGGCTAAGATATCTTGGTCACCATAATTCATGGCGATATCTTTAATGGTCACAGTACCCAGGGCGTATGGGGCAATCTTGGCGGCGGTGCGATCGGCGCCGTTGCTTAGGGCAAACTGATGGAAGCTCTGATCATTACATACTAGGCGTGGGAACACGCGCTGCTTATTGATGCGATACTCTCTGAGTGTACTGCTAAATTCAACCATGTTGTTGCTTGCACCGGCCTTGCATACGGCAACTAAGGTTTTTTCCATCTGAGGCGACATGGCGGCTTGAGAAGAAAAAGCCAGTGGGGCTAATGCGATGGCGGCAATCGTTAGTAACTTTTTCATTTTGTGCTCCTAGCATATTTCCGTTGGGATCGATTATGAGTAAAGCCCTTTATGTAGTGAAAAGCTGTTAGCGATTTGTCGCGAAATGTATCGGTATATGAGGAGTGGATCTGACTGTGTCTGGGAGTAACAGAATGTGTCTGTTTATCCCTAAAGGAATAAAAAAGCCAGGTGATCACCTGGCTTTTCTAGATTAGGCGCGAAAGTGCTTAATCGACGATGCGCAGTAGCTCGTTGATACCCACTTTACCGCGGGTCTTGGCGTCGACCTTCTTCACTATGATGGCGGCATATAAATTGTATTTGCCACATTGAGATGGCAGGGTGCCTGAAACTACGACCGAGCCCGCGGGCACACGGCCATAGTGGATCTCGCCTGTTTCACGATCATAGATACGGGTGCTCTGACCTATGTATACCCCCATAGAGATAACACTGCCTTCTTCGACCACCACGCCCTCGACGATCTCTGAGCGCGCACCGATGAAGCAGTTATCTTCGATGATGGTTGGACCGGCCTGTAGAGGCTCCAATACACCGCCGATACCGACACCGCCTGACAGGTGAACGTTTTTACCGATCTGGGCGCAAGAGCCTACGGTTGCCCAGGTGTCTACCATGGTGCCTTCGTCGACATAGGCGCCGAGGTTAACGTAGGAAGGCATAAGCACGGTATTTTTACCGATGAAAGAACCTTTGCGCACCGCAGCTGGTGGTACCACACGGATCGCTTCCTGCTTGAAACGCGCCTCATCATAGTCGGCAAATTTCATCGGTACTTTATCGAAGAACTTGGTTTCTGCGCCGTCGATCACTTGATTGTCGAAGATGCGGAAAGAGAGTAATACGGCTTTCTTCAGCCACTGATGCACATGCCACTGGCCGTCGATCTTCTCGGCAACGCGTGCTTCACCAGTGTCCAGCATGGCGATGGCTTTTTCAACGTCGGCACGAACACTCGGCTCGACTGTGGTAGGGGTGATATCTGCGCGAGCTTCAAAAGCTGCTTCTATACGTTGGCGTAAAGCCTCCATTAACGTCTCCCAATTATCGTAAAATAGTCTGTTGATTAAACTTGGTTATGCGTATCGAGCGCCTTGGCCAGTGCTTCACTGAGCGCCTCTTGTTGTGTCTCGTTCAGTTGCTGCCCATCTCGTGTCTGCAACATAAAGAAATCTTCGGCGCGCTCGCCTATGGTGGTGATCTTTGCCGCTAACAGGGTGATCTCACAGCGATAAAAGATATCCCCCACCTTAGCCAGTAGCCCTGGGCTGTCTAGGGCGATCAGCTCCATCATGCTGGTGCCTGGTTTGCGCGCTGGCAGGAAGCTCACCTGCGTCGGTACCCTAAAGGGTTTCATCTTACGCGGTAGCTTCTTAAATTTTGGCAGTTTTGCCGTGTCATTGCTTAGTGCTTTCACCAACGCCTTCTTGATCCCCTGGATACGGGAGATCTGCGACACCGGGCTGCCATCTTGCTCTAAAATGACGAAAGAATCCAGTGCGTAGCCATCTTTTGAGGTCATGATATTGGCGTCGTGCACATTGATGTTCTTGTTGTCCAACACGGCCATCACTGTGGCAAACAGCTTAGGCTTATCCTGGCTGTAGACAAACAGTTCGGTCCCCCCACGTGTGGTGTGCTTGGAGATCAGCACCAGGGCCTCGTCATGCTTGTGCTTGAGTATCGCCTCGGCGTGCCAGGCCACCTGATTGGGTTGATGACGCAGGAAGTAGTCGGCCTTGAAGCGCTGCCAGAGGGTATCCAGGCTCTTCTCCTTGATACCGCGGCGCAGCAGTTCTTTCTTTGCCTTGGCCTGATGCTCGCGCACGCGGGCGCGAATATCCACCGGCTTCTCCTTGCCCCGGGCGAGTACCCTCTGGGTGGAGAAGTAGAGATCGCGCAGCAGCGAGCCCTTCCAGTTGTTCCAGGTCTTCTCGTTGGTGGCGCAGATATCGGCGACCGTGAGGCAGTAGAGGTAACTCAGGTGCACGGCGTCGCGCACCCGGTCGGCAAACTCGGCCACCACATCGGGATCGGAAATATCCCGGCGCTGGGCGGTCACCGACATCACCAGGTGATTCTCCACCAACCAGCTGACCAGGCGGCCATCATGCTTGTTGAGGCCATGTCGATCGCAAAAGTCCTGGGCATCGACGGCGCCTAGCTTACTGTGATCGCCGCCGCGTCCCTTGCCGATATCGTGGAAGATGGCCGCGAGCACCAGCAGCCCCTTCTTGGGCAGCTGATTGATCAGTATGGAGCCCAGAGGGAACTCATCCTTCTGCTCCGTCTGCGAGAACCTGTCGATGTTGAGCAGTAGTCTGTGGGTATGCTCATCGACCGTGTAGGCGTGAAATAGGTCGAACTGCATCTGCCCTTCGATATTACGCCAGGCGGGCAGGTAGGCCGATAAGATGCCGTGGCGGTGCATCAAGGAGAGTGAGGCGATACCACGTGGATGACGCAGTATCTCTAAAAACACCTTACGGCAGTCCTCATTGTCCATCAGCGGCGCCTGCTGGGCGCGACGGGCGCGTCTTAGGCTGCGCAGGGTAGGGGCGTAGATCCCCTTGATGTTGGAGTTGCGGGCCGCGTGTAAAAATACCCGCATGATCTCCACTGGGTCCTTAAACAGGTCCGTCTGGAGAGATTCGATGAAACTGCCGCGGCGCTGGTATTGTTCGTCGATGGGCTGGATCTCCAGCTCCTTGGTGTGGCCCAAGGTGGCGCGCTTAAAGAGTTGCAGCAGCATCTGGTTGAGCTCCATCACCCGGCGCACGGTGCGGTAGTAGCGCTTCATCATCTGCTCGACCGCAAGCTGGGTCTCATCCTTGTAGCCAAGAAGCTCCGCTACCTGGCGCTGCAGATCGAACAGCAGGCGGTTCTCGTCGCGCCCCGAGATCAGATGCAGGGCAAAGCGCAGCTGCCACAGGTAACCCTGACACTCGAGCAGCTCCTCGAGTTCATCCTGCTCGAGGAAGCCATGGGCGACCAGCTCCTCGGCGCAGCTGGCATCGAAGTAGCGCATCGCTACCCAGGTGATGGTCTGGATGTCTCTCAGGCCACCAGGGCAAGATTTAAGATTCGGCTCGAGATCGAAGGCGCTGGCCTTGGCGTGGCGCATGACCTGTTCATCGCGCTTGGCGACAAAAAAGTCGCTGGCGGGCCAGAAGTCACCTTCGCGCACCTTGTCATACAGGGTGTTAAACATGGCCTGGGGCCCGCAGAGTAATCTGGCTTCGAGCAAGTTGGTGGCTATGGTGATATCGGCCTTGCCTTGAGCTATGGTCTCATCCAGGGTTCTCACGCTGTGGCCCACCTCGAGACCCGAATCCCAGAGGAAGGCGATAAATTGACTCAGTTTGGCTTCGTCACTCTGGGCGAGCGCGCCTTGGATAAGGAACAGCAGATCCACATCGGATTGCGGGTGCAGCTCCCCACGGCCATAGCCGCCGACGGCGATCAGGGCGATGGGTGTTTCATCGAGTTGATGGGCTTGCCACTGGGCAATGAGGAGTTCATCGACGAAACGGCAGCGTTGGCTGACCAGGGCGGTGACAGATTCGCCGGCGCTGAAACGTTCTAGGAGTTCTTGGTTTTGTTGTTTTAGGGCGTTCTTAGCTGTTAGCGCAGTGTTCATTGCAGTCCTTAACCTCAGAGCGAGCATAGCAGGCCGGATGGCCTGCTATGGGAGTAAACCACAATTTAGCTGCGTGTGCGATTAGTGGTTGATGATGCGGGGGAAGTTTTCTTCTTCGCGTAGAGTCAGGACTTCCACGCCAGTTGGCGTGATCAGCAGGGTGTGTTCCCACTGGGCCGAGTTTTTACCGTCGGAGGTAGTGACGGTCCAGTTATCGTCCTTATCCAATACACTGGTGTGACGACCGGCGTTGATCATCGGCTCGATGGTGAAACACATGCCAGGACGCAGTACCGTCTTGTCATTGTTTTTATAGTGCATCACCTGTGGCTCCTCGTGGAAGCCGGCGCCGATGCCATGGCCACAGTAGTCGGTCACGATACTGTATTTCTCCAGGCCGGTTTTCTTGCTCTTGATATACTTTTCGATGATGGTGCCGATCTCGCCCAGTTTCATGCCAGGACGTACCTTCTTGATCGCCTCATATAGGCTTTCTTGTGCCACACGGCACAGGCGCTTGTCTTTCGCGCTGACATCGCCGATGAGGAACATCTTTGAGGTATCGCCGTGGTAGCCATCCTTGATCACTGTGATGTCGATATTGATGATGTCGCCATCTTTGAGGGCGCGATCGCTGGGAATACCATGGCAGATCACTTCGTTGATGGAAGTACAGATAGATTTAGGAAAGCCGTGATAATCCAGCGGGGCCGAAATCGCGCCTTGCTCTTCGGTATATTTCGCACAGATATCATTGAGTTCGTTTGTGGTGACCCCTGCCTTAACGTGGGGGGCAATCATCTCTAATACTTCGGCGGCCAGCTTGCCTGCCGCGCGCATTTTTTCGATCTCTTCGGCGGTTTTTATCACTATACTCATTAAGCTTTCTCTGTTGTGTCGGTAGTCGAATTCGGGGCGCCTCAGGGCGCTAAAAATTTGTGTTGGCGCCGATATTATGGTATAAAGCGCGCCGTTATGTTTGACTCTTGTCGATGAGGTGCATTGTTACCCCATCTCAGAGCGAATGTGGCGGCCATTATACATGGCTATGACTAAATACTAAATCACACACGTATCGACACGTTCTTCGGGGTGCCTATTTAGGTCGGAGATATGGGATGCGTGGAGGTCTAACCCCTAATTTTTTAAGGTAAAAAAATGACTACAGTTTCAATGCGCGACATGCTTCAGGCCGGTGTTCACTTCGGTCACCAAACTCGTTACTGGAACCCAAAGATGAAGCCTTTCATCTTCGGCGCTCGTAACGGTGTACACATCATTAACCTAGAGCACACTGTGCCTATGTTCAATGAAGCACTAGCGTTCATCAGCAACGTAGCATCTAAGAAAGGTAAAGTACTTTTCGTTGGTACTAAGCGCGCTGCAAGCGAAGCGATCAAAGAAGCTGCTATTTCTTGTGATCAATACTACGTTGACAACCGTTGGTTGGGCGGCATGCTGACTAACTGGAAAACAGTCGTCAATCAATCAAGCGTCTAAAAGATCTTGAGAGCCAGTCTGTAGACGGTACTTTCGACAAGCTGACCAAGAAAGAAGCGCTAATGCGTACTCGTGAGCTTGAGAAGCTAGAAAAGTCTCTTGGTGGTATCAAGAACATGGGCGGCCTACCTGACGTTATCTTCGTTATCGGTGCTGACCATGAGCATATCGCTATTAAAGAAGCTAACAACCTAGGTATTCCAGTTGTTGCTGTTGTTGATACTAACTCTTCTCCAGACGGCATCAACTACATCGTTCCTGGTAACGATGACGCTATGCGTGCAATTCGTCTGTATGCTGAGTCAGTAGCAGCGGCTGCTAAAGCAGGTCGTGGTCAAGACCTAGCGGTACAAGCTGAGCAAGACGGTTTCGTAGAAGCTGAATAATAAAGGCGAGATGAATTTCATCGCCCTTATTAACCAAGATAGATAATTGGTGAACAGGGGCCCACAGGCCCCTGTTTTTTCACATTTGATTTGTAGAGTTACCTATAGAGGATTTAACAATGGCAATTACTGCTGCCCAAGTTAAAGAACTACGCGAGCGTACTGGCGCTGGCATGATGGATTGTAAGAAAGCGCTAACTGAAACCAATGGTGACATTGAGCTAGCGATTGAAAACATGCGTAAGAGCGGTGCTGCTAAGGCTGCTAAGAAAGCGGGTAACATCGCTGCTGAAGGTACTATCCTGATCAAGCAAGGCGAAGGTTTCTCAGTACTTCTAGAAGTTAACTGTCAAACTGACTTCGTTGCAAAAGACTCTAACTTCCTAGCATTTGCTAACGAAGTTCTAGATGTTGCTGCAGCAGGTAAGGTGACTATCGCCGATCTACAAGCTCAGTTCGAAGAAACTCGTGTTGCGCTAGTTGCTAAAATCGGTGAAAACATCAACGTTCGTCGCGTTGAGTACATCGATGGTGCTAACCAAGCTTCTTACCGTCACGGCGACCGTATCGGTGTTGTTGTTTCTGGCGAAGCTGACGAAGAGACTCTGAAGCACGTTGCTATGCACGTTGCTGCTTCTAAGCCTGACTACGTTAACCCAGAAGACGTACCAGCTGAAGTTGTTGAAAAAGAGAAAGCCGTTCAGATCGAAATCGCAATGAACGAAGGTAAGCCTGCTGAGATCGCTGAGAAGATGGTTTCTGGCCGTATGAAGAAGTTCACCGGTGAAGTATCACTGACTGGTCAAGCTTTCATCATGGAGCCTAAGAAGACTGTTGGCGAAATCCTAAAAGAGAAAGGCGCTACAGTAACTAACTTCATTCGTCTAGAAGTTGGTGAAGGTATCGAGAAGAAAGAAGAAGATTTTGCCGCTGAAGTAGCAGCGCAAATCGCCGCTTCTAAGGCTTAATAGCCAGTTGTAAGATACCCTAAAAACCGCAGCATTCGCTGCGGTTTTATTATGCCAATTAGATTGCTGCAGAGCGCTTTTTTTCCTATATAATTGGCACGTTACCCATCGGCATTTATCAGGATAAACAACTATGAGCACAAATCCAAAACCTGCTTTTCGACGTATTCTTCTCAAACTGAGTGGCGAGGCCCTGATGGGCGAAGAGGGCTTTGGCATCGATCCCAAGGTGCTAGATCGCATGGCACAAGAGATTAAAGAGCTGGTCGAGCTTGGTATTCAGGTAGGTGTTGTGATTGGTGGCGGTAACCTGTTCCGCGGTGAAGGCCTGGCACAAGCCGGTATGAACCGTGTGGTGGGTGACCATATGGGCATGTTGGCAACCGTAATGAATGGCCTGGCGATGCGCGATGCGCTGCACAGAGCCTATGTGAATGCCCGTCTGATGTCGGCCATCCCTTTGAAAGGTGTGTGTGACGACTATAACTGGGCCGAAGCGATTAGCCTGCTTAAATCTGGCCGAGTAGTGATCTTCGCTGCCGGTACGGGGAATCCTTTCTGTACCACAGATTCTGCCGCCTGTTTACGCGGTATCGAAATCGAAGCCGAAGTGGTGCTCAAGGGCACTAAGGTAGATGGTGTTTACTCAGATGACCCGGTCAAGAACCCTGAAGCGGTGAAGTATGACGAGATGGGTTATGGCGAAGTCCTAGAAAAAGAATTGAAAGTGATGGATCTTGCGGCATTTACCCTTGCAAGAGATCACGATATGCCTATCTTAGTGTTTAATATGAACAAGCCTGGTGCGCTACGACGTGTTATCATGGGCGACCATGAAGGTACGCTTATCAGAAGTAGCCGTAAGACTGCCGAATAAATAACCCGATACGAACGAATTTAAGGATATTTAACGTGATTAACGAAATCAAAGAAGATGCAAAGAGCCGCATGGCGAAGTGTGTTGAAGCGACTAAGAATCAAATGGCTAAGGTACGTACTGGTCGTGCTCACCCAAGTCTGCTTGATTCAATCAAGGTGCCTTACTATGGTACGCCAACGCCGCTTAAGCAGGTGGGTAACGTATCGATCGAAGATTCTCGTACACTGGCAATCACAGTCTTCGATACCACTATGATTGCAGCCGTTGAGAAGGCGATCATGAGTTCAGATCTGGGCCTAAACCCAATGTCTGCCGGTACGACTATCCGTATTCCACTGCCTGCACTGACCGAAGAGCGTCGTAAAGACTTGATCAAGGTCGTTCGCGCCGAGGCTGAAAACGGTCGTATCGCCGTACGTAACGTGCGTCGTGACGCTAACTCTGACGTGAAAGCGTTAGAGAAAGAGAAAGAGTGTACCGAAGACGATGTACGCCGCACCGAAGATGAAATTCAGAAATTTACTGATGCTCACATCAAGCAGATCGATGAGATCTTGGCGGCAAAAGAAGCAGAGTTGATGGAAGTCTAATCTCCCTGTTTCGTTACTAGAGTTCGCACGCCGTGTAGGGGTATACTACACGGCGTTTGCTATTTTTAAGGGTTGTAATAGATGTCAATCGAATCTCAATCTGGCTCTGAGTTATCTAATGAAGCACTCGCAGAGCTGGTAAAACAGTCTATCCCCAAGCACGTGGCTATCATCATGGATGGTAACGGGCGCTGGGCACAGGCACAGGGCAAACCCCGTGTCGTGGGTCATAAGGCCGGTGTGAAGACTGTTCGTCGCGCCGTGAGTATGGCACGAGAGATGGGGATAGGTTCGTTAACCCTGTTTGCATTTTCCAGTGAGAACTGGCGCAGACCCGAGAAAGAAGTCAGCCTCTTGATGGAGCTGTTTTTCACCGTTTTACAACGAGAAATAAAACTACTGGATAAAAACGGTGTAAGGCTCAACGTCATAGGGGACACCAGCCGTTTCTCTGCCCGACTGCAGAAGCAGATCGCCGCGGCGATGGAGAAGACGGCTCACAACGATGGTTTAATTCTCAATGTGGCCGCTAACTACGGCGGTCGTTGGGACATAGTGCAGGCGGCGCAAACCTTAGCCAAAAAGGTGGAATCTGGTGAAATGACCAGCAGTCAGTTCACCGAGGAGGCGCTAAGTCAGCATTTAAGCATGCAAAATCAACCGGAAGTTGATTTAATGATTCGCACCGGTGGCGATTTTCGCATTAGTAACTTTGTGTTATGGCAAGCGGCCTACGCAGAGTTAGTGTTTACTGATGTGTTGTGGCCAGATTTTGATGAACAAGCCTTTAAAGATGCGGTAGCCGTATTTGCTACCCGGCAGCGCCGTTTTGGATTGACGGGTTCTCAAATTGAGACTTTGCAGGCTGAGTAATAAATATAAGAGGGAAAGTTTTGCTAAAACATAGAATAATAACAGCAGTATGGTTGATCCCATTGGTGATGGGAGCCATTTTCTTTTTCCCTGTGGAGTATTTTTCATGGGCCTTGGTGGCGGTATTTTTGATCGCTGCCAAAGAGTGGGGACGCATCATAGACAAGCGCTGTAATGTGACCCAGTGGAGTTTCACCCTGACCATAGGCATCTTGTTGGTGGCGTTAAACCTCTTGGTGCCCACCGAAGAGATCTGGTTTAAGGGGCAAATGCACCCCGTCTATCTGGCCATCACCCTCATTGGCGCCATGTGGTGGACCATCTCACTCCTCTTGGTGCTGAGTTTCCCTAAAAGTTCGGCGTTGTGGGCCAAGAGCCATATGCTCAAGTCCATGTTTGGCCAGCTGACCTTAGTTCCCTGTTTCACTGCGTTGATCGCGCTAAAAGCCCTGAGCACGGCGAGCATGCCTTACTATGGCGGCTCCCTGGTGTTCCTGGTGATGCTGACCGTATGGGCGACCGATTCAGGCGCCTATTTCGCCGGCAAGGCCCTGGGCAAACACAAGTTGATGCCAAACGTCAGCCCGGCAAAAACCGTCGAGGGGCTTCTCGGTGGCCTGGTGACCACTATGGTTGTAGTGGCCGGTGTCATGATGGTCTCCCCTGAGCAGGAGCTGGGGCTAGTGATCTGTGTTACCCTGTTTGTTGCCCTGGTCTCTGCCCTTGGGGATCTCTCTGAAAGTATGTTTAAGCGGGTGGCCGAGATTAAAGACTCGGGCACCATATTGCCGGGTCATGGTGGTGTGCTGGATCGCATCGACAGCCTGACGGCGGCACTGCCTATCTTTACCCTAATTTATATCGCATTTTGGATGTAACCATGCAGAAAATGGTGATTCTGGGCGCCACAGGTTCTATCGGTGCCAGTACCCTGAGCGTTATCGAGCAAAATCCTGAGGCCTACAAGGCATTTGCCCTGGTTGCCCATAAGAGCGTCGATAAGATGCTGGACTTGTGTATCAAGCACAATCCATCGATCGCCCACATGGTCGACCCACAGGCGGCGGCCGAGTTGCAGCGTCGCTTGCCGCGGCATATGGCGATTGCCGTCTCGTCTGGTGAAGATGAGCTGGCGGCCATCGTTGCGCTCCCCGAGGTCGACTGCGTCATGGCGGCCATCGTCGGCGCGGCGGGCTTGCCGGCGACACTGGCGGCGGTTAAGGCCGGTAAAAGAGTGCTGCTGGCCAACAAAGAATCATTGGTGATGTCGGGTCGCCTGTTTATCGATGCGATGCAGGGCTCAAACGCCAAGGTGTTACCTGTAGACAGCGAGCATAACGCCATTTTCCAGTGTCTGCCCGAGCCTGCTCAGCAGGCCATTGGCGCCTGTGACTTGGCCGGTGCGGGTATCTCACATATTTTGCTGACAGGTTCCGGCGGACCATTTCTCAGCTCGGATCTCGATAGCCTGAGTCAGATGACGCCAGAACAGGCGTGCAAACATCCTAACTGGTCGATGGGCCGCAAGATCTCGGTCGACTCTGCCAGCATGATGAACAAAGGGCTCGAGTATATCGAGGCTCGCTGGTTGTTTAACGCCACCAAAGACCAACTCAAGGTGGTGGTGCATCCCCAGAGCGTGATTCACTCTATGGTGCAGTATAAGGATGGCAGCGTGCTGGCCCAGATGGGCAACCCAGACATGCGCACCCCTATCGCTCACTGCATGGCCTATCCGCAAAGAATTTCGGCGGGCGTTGAACCTTTAGATTTTTTCAAAGTCGGACAGTTAAGCTTTCTTAAGCCCGACTTCAACCGCTTTCCCTGTTTGAAGCTGGCCATAGATGCCTGCGAGCAGGGGCAGGAAGCCACAACGGTATTGAACGCGGCCAACGAGGTGTCGGTAGAGGCCTTCCTGGCCGGCAAGATACGTTTCACCGATATCGCCCGGGTAAATGAGTATTGCCTAAGCCATGTCGAGCAGCGTAGCTTAGACACCATAGAAGACATTTTGGCGCTGGACAGCCTGACACGGCGTGCGGCGCAGGAACGAGTCGCCAAGCTTTAAGGCTCACGCCAAATAAGATTTAAGGCGCGCCAATTAAGTTTTTAGGCTCGCGCCAACAGAAGCAGAGATAAGGAGAGGAATGCTAGACTTTTTGTGGAACTTGGGCTCATTCATCATTGCCCTTGGGATTCTGATCACGGCCCATGAATATGGTCACTTTTGGGTGGCCAGACGCTGTGGCGTGAAAGTTGAGCGTTTCTCTATCGGTTTTGGTAAGGCTATCTGGCGCAAAATCGGTGCCGATGGTACCGAATATGTTGTGGCCATGATCCCCCTGGGTGGCTATGTCAAGATGCTCGATGAGCGGGTCGATACCGTTGCCGATGAGCTTAAGCCACAGGCCTTTAACCGCAAATCAGTCTGGCAGCGCATCGCCATCGTCGGCGCCGGCCCTATGGCAAATTTTGTCTTTGCCATCTTTGCCCTGTACATCATGTACCTCATAGGTGTGCCCTCGATAAAGCCGGTGATCGAATCGACCCAGGCTGATTCCCCCGCGGCTGTGGTTAAGGTCAACAAGCCGATGCAGGTCATTGCCGTTGGCGATAGCAGCGTGCGCAACTGGGAAGAGGTGACCTATGCCCTGGTGGGCCATATCGGCGATGAAGCCATTGATGTGACCTTGGCGCCCCTATCTGGCGTGATGGGGGAGGAGCGTACCTATAAGCTCGATACTCGCAACTGGAAGTTTAACCCAGAGACAGAGTCGCCCATTACCTCTTTAGGTCTCAACCCCTATAGACCCGCCATTACCCCTGAACTGGGATTTGTCGACGAAGATGGCGCTGCCTACGCCGCGGGTCTGAGGGTCGGCGATACCTTGGTTGCCGTCGACGGCCGTGCCTATAGCGACTGGGATCAGTTTGTCACTAAGGTTAAGGCCGCCGCCGACAAGCGGCTTAACGTGACCATCAGACGCGACGGCGAACAGCTTAAATTTGATGTTACTCCTAAGGCCCGTACCATTGATGGTGGTAAGGTGGAAGGGGTGATCGGCGTGGCGCCGACTCAGGCACCTTGGCCCGATGAGATGCGTCTGCAACTCGAATATGGCGTCGGCGAGTCCCTATGGGTTGCCGCGGATAAAACATGGCAACTTGTATCGGTCAGCATTAAGATGATCGGCAAGTTATTTACCGGTGACGTGTCGGTGAAGAATTTGAGCGGCCCTATCTCCATCGCTCAGGGCGCGGGAAGCAGCGCCAATTACGGATTAGTTTACTTTTTGGGATTCCTGGCATTAATCAGCGTGAATTTAGGCATTATTAATTTATTGCCTTTACCCGTGCTTGATGGCGGGCATCTGTTATATTACTTCATCGAAGTGATCACAGGCAGGCCTGTACCGGAAAAGGTGCAGGAAATTGGATTCAGATTTGGGGCAGCCTTGCTGCTAATGTTGATGAGTATCGCCCTTTTCAATGATTTTTCCCGACTCTGAGCAAGGACAGACACATAATTAGAAGCGCTCTATGAGATTGAATAAAATTTTTGCCTCGATGTTATTAGTCGGTGCGTCTTTATCAGGGAAGGGTTGGGCCGATACATTCCAGCCTTTTGAAGTGACCGACATCCAGGTTAAAGGATTACAGCGTGTCGCGCTGGGTGCCGCCTTGTTGAATATTCCCATCAAGGTAGGGGACACGGTTGACGAGATGCGTCTGCAGCAGGCGATCAAGAGCCTGTACTCCTCGACCAACTTCGAGCATATCGAGGTGAGTCGCGACGGCAGTGTCTTGGTGGTGACGGTCAAAGAGAGACCTACCATCAGCGTGGTGACCTTCGAAGGTAACAAAGACATTAAGGACGAGCAGCTGCAAGAGAGTCTCGACGGCAGTGGCGTCAAGTCGGGTGAGTCACTCGACCGCACCATGCTTAGCGGCATCGAGAAGAGTCTGCAGGACTTCTACTATGGCGTAGGTAAATATGGCGCCAAGGTGGAAGCGCAGGTGATCAACCTGCCGCGTAACCGTGTCGAGTTGAAGTTTAAGTTTACCGAAGGTTTGGCGGCAGAGATCCGTCAGATCAACGTGGTGGGTAACACAGTCTTTAGCGATGCAGAGCTTATCGGCATGCTGGAGCTGAAAGACTATGTGGCCTGGTGGGATCTCTTTGGCGAGCGTCGCTATCAGAAGCAGAAGCTGCAGGCCGACCTTGAGACCATTAAGACCTTCTATCATAACCGTGGTTATATCCGTTTCGAGGTAACCTCGACTCAGGTGGCGATGACGCCTGACCGTAAGGGTCTCTATATCACCATTAACGTCGATGAGGGTGAGCAGTACAAGGTTAAGGAAGTTAACCTGACTGGCGACCTGATGGGGCGCGAAGAGGTGATGGAGAAGATCTTGCCGATCAAGGTTGGCGATACCTATAACGGCGCGGATGTGACCTTTACCGAAGAGATGTACGGCAAGTATCTGGGCCGCTTCGGTTACGCCTATCCTGAGGTGAAGACCTATCCTGAGATCGATGATGAGACCAAAGAGGTCGCCCTCAACGTCAACATCAAGCCGGGTAAGCGTGTCTATGTACGTAGCATTAACTTTACCGGTAACCAGGTGACCAAAGACGAGGTGATGCGCCGCGAGCTGCGTCAGATGGAAGGTGCCTGGCTGAACTCGGCTCAGGTCGAACAGTCTAAGGCGCGTCTGAATCGTTTGGGTTACTTCGAAACCGTCGATACTCAGACAGTTCAGGTACCGGGCACTGATGACCTGGTGGATGTTGACTTTACCGTGAAGGAGCAGCCATCTGGCTCGTTCAACGCGGGTGTGGGTTATGGTACCGAGTCGGGACTGAGCCTGCAGTTTGGTGTGCAACAGAGTAACTTCCTCGGTACGGGTAACCAGGCGGGGATCAACCTCAATACCAACAAGTATTCCAAGAACGTCAACATCAACTACACAGATCCTTACTTCACTAAAGATGGGGTGAGCCTGGGTGGTAGCATCTACTGGAACGAGTTTGACGCTCAGGAAGCGAACCTTGAGCGCTATAAGAACAGCTCTTACGGTATTGCGCTGAATTCTGGCTTCCCGATCAACGAATACAACCGTATCAACGGTGGTATCGGTTATCGTCACAACAGTATCTCGGAGATCTCGGCCTACGAGCAGGCCCTGCGTTTCTACAACATCTACCGTGATGCCAACGATCCTAACGCCGACCTGTCGTTCGACAACTTCGAGCTGACCCTTGGCTGGTACCGCAGCACGCTTAACCGCGGTACCTTCCCAACTGACGGCTCATCACAGCGCCTGAGCGGTAAGATGACGGTACCAGGCTCGGATCTGCAGTACTTTAAGACAGATTTCGATACCAGTTTCTACTGGCCAATCAACCGTAGTCACAGCTTCGTGCTCCTGACTAAGGCGCGCCTGGGTTATGGTAACGGTTACGGTCAGTTTAACGACAATGACCAGATCCTACCTTTCTGGGAGAACTACTACTCGGGTGGTAGCAGCTCACTGCGTGGCTTCAAGTCTAACTCTGTCGGCCCACGTTCATTCTACCTGTACCGTGGCAGCGAGCCTTGCTCGCCGGATCCTGCCGGCGATACCTGTACCTTGCCTGGCGATCCTAACCGCGTCACGGTAAGTGATGGTCGCTCTATCGGTGGTAATGCCATTGCCACGGCGAGTGTCGAGATGATAGTGCCAACCCCATTCCTGGATGAGGCCTACACCAACTCGGTTCGTACCAGCTTCTTCGTCGATGCGGGTAACGTCTGGGATACCGAGTTCGATTACGACGCCTATCGCTTCCTGCCAGCTGAGCAGTTTGACAAGCTGTCGGACTATTCAGACCCAGGACGTATCCGCGCCTCGGCGGGGATGAGCGTACAATGGTTGTCGCCCATGGGACCTATGGTATTTAGTCTTGCATGGCCAATCAAAAAATATGAAGATGATGACACAGAGATCTTCTCGTTCAACATTGGTAAAACTTTCTAAAGTAGAACTAATTTAAATAAAAAGTCATCGGCAAGTTTTGCTGATTATAAGGAGTTTATTTTGAATAAGATGTTTAATCGCGCAATGATGGTGTTGGTTTTGTTGGGTGCGCCTATTGCGGCACAAGCTGAAAAAATTGCCGTAGTCGATATGCAGGCGGTATTTGAGCAGCTACCACAGCGCGAAGAAGTCAGCAAGACACTGAAAACCGAGTTCGGTGATCGTGTGGCTGGCGTGCAGAAGATGCAGGACGAGCTTCGTGGTATGCTAGAGAAGCAGCAACGCGATGCGGCGCTGATGAGTGAAACTCAGAAGACTGAGATGCTGCGTAAGATGGAGTCTCTCAAGGCTGAGCTACAGCTTAAGGGTAAGGCGCTAGACGAAGATATGCGTCGTCGTAACGGTGAAGAGCAAAACAAGCTATTGGTTAAGGTTCAGAAAGCCATCAGCGCCATCGCCGAGAAAGAGCAATATGACGTAGTGCTACAGCGCGGCGCCGTGATCTACGTGAAGCCTACATCAGATATCAGCAGCAAAGTGGTTGAAGCTCTGAGCAAAGGCTAAGCATTGATGACAAGTTATACCCTAAGTGAGATCGCCGCCCATCTAAATGCCGAGGTCAAGGGTGACGAGACGGTGACCATTCACCGTGTCGCCACGCTGGAGAAGGCTCAGGCGGGGGAGATCTCCTTTCTGGCAAATACCAAATACCAGAGTCAGCTAGAAGGCACGGCAGCCTCTGCCGTGTTGCTCTCGCCCAAGATGGCCGAGCATTACAACGGCAATGCCATAGTGTTAGCCGACCCCTATGTGGGATTCGCTAGAGTCGCCCAGCTGCTCGACACCACGCCTAAGGCCGCCGAGGCCATTCACCCTAGTGCGGTTATCGACTCTAGTGCCCAACTGGGTGAAGGTGTCGCCATAGGCGCCAATGCGGTGATCGGCGCCAACGTCATCTTAGGTGAGAATGTGCAGATAGGCCCAGGCTGTGTGCTAGGGCAAGATGTCATCATAGGTTCAAATACCATACTCTGGGCCAATGTGACGATTTACCACGATGTGCATCTGGGCACAGACTGTATCGTCCATTCGGGCACAGCGATCGGCTCCGATGGCTTTGGTTATGCCAACGAGCGTGGTCAGTGGATCAAGATCCCACAAACCGGTGGGGTGCGTATCGGCAATCGTGTCGAGATCGGCGCCTGTACCAGTATCGACCGTGGCGCGCTGGATCATACCGAGATCCACGATGGCGTGATCATCGACAACCAGGTGCAGATAGCCCATAACGTTATTGTGGGTGAAAACACCGCGCTGGCAGGCAGTTCGACCTTCGCCGGCAGCTGTAACATAGGTAAATACTGTATCATTGGCGGCAACAGCGCCGTAGCAGGGCATCTGTCGATTGCCGACGGTACCCATGTCTCGGGTGGCACTAATGTGACGAGTGTTATTCGCGAGCCTGGTGTATACTCTTCTGCTACCATTGCGATGGAAAACAAGTTGTGGCGACGTAATACCGTCAGATTCAGACAACTTGATGAGTTGTTCCAACGCGTGAAACAGCTTGAAAAAAACGTTAATTCAGATGATTAACTGCCCGAGGGCAGCTAAGGAAGTTATTGAGTGTCAAATCAATTAAATACGATGGATATCAAAGAGATCCTAAAGTTTCTACCTCACAGGTATCCGTTTTTATTGATCGATAGAGTCCTCGACTTTACGCCAGGTGAAACACTGCATGCGATCAAGAATGTCACCATCAACGAGCCATTCTTCCAGGGACACTTCCCTGTGGCGCCGGTTATGCCAGGCGTATTGATCCTTGAGGCCATGGCCCAGGCAACCGGTCTGTTAGCGTTTAAAACCATGAGCGATGAGCCATCTAGCGATGCCTTATACTATTTTGCCGGTATCGATAATGCCCGCTTCAAGCGCGTGGTCGAGCCAGGTGACCAACTTCATTTCGAAGTTAAGATGATTAAAGAACGCCGCGGGATTGGCGTCTTCACAGGTGAAGCTAAGGTTGATGGCGAACTAGTTTGTTCGGCAGAGATCATGTGTGCCCGCAGAGAGATTTCCAAGTGATTGATAAGTTAGCATTTGTACACCCAGATGCCAAAATCGGTAACAATGTTACCATAGGCCCGTGGACCTACATCGGCCCAGATGTCGAGATCGGCGACGATTGTCATCTCAGCTCTCATGTGGTGGTCAAGGGCCCTACGGTTATCGGTAAGGGTAACCGTATTTTCCAGTTCGCCTCTGTGGGGGAAGATTGCCAGGATAAGAAATATGCTGGCGAGCCAACCCGACTCATCATCGGCGACAACAATGTGATCCGTGAGTCTGTCACCATACATCGCGGCACGGTGCAGGATAACAGCGAGACCCGTATCGGCTCTAACAACCTGTTTATGGCCTATGTGCATATCGCCCATGACTGTGTGGTGGGTAATAATGTGATCATGGCCAACAACGCCTCTATCGCAGGTCACGTCCATGTGGGCGACTGGGCGATTTTGGGTGGCATGACGGGCGTGCACCAGTTTGTTCATATCGGTGCCCACGCCTTTACTGCGGGTTATTCGTTGATCCTACAAGATGTCCCACCCTTCGTGATGGCATCGGGTCAGCCAGCCATCCCAAGGGGACTGAACAGCGAAGGCATGAAACGCCGTGGCTTCTCCAAGGAGAGCCAGTTAGCGGTACGCCGCGCCTACAAGACCTTGTATCGTAAGGGCTTGACTGTAGAAGAAGCGGTTGCCGCCTTGGGTGAGGATGCCCAGGATGAGCAGGTTAAGCTGATGATGGACTTTGTGGTCAACTCAAGCCGAGGCATTATTCGTTAATCGGTGGCGTTAATCGGTATTAAACGATATTGGTTATCGAAGAAAAGCTCGTATTCACGGGCTTTTTTATTTTCAGTAATACCAATCACGGTAAGTGAGCAGAATTAGCGCTAGAAAACGCTTGAGAACAAGTCAGGATTATTAGATAAGTCGTTATTCTACAATAAAAATACTAATGTCGTTATCGAGCGTTTTAACAAGCTAGAACGTTCAGTTATTTATTAGGATTGGTATAAGCAAGTAACAGAAGATGAATCAGAGCAATCAAAAAGTATTCGCCATGGTGGCGGGTGAGCTGTCTGGCGACATTCTCGGCGCCGGTCTGATCAAGGCCTTGAAGCAGCAATACCCGGATGCCCGCTTCGTCGGTATCGGTGGCCCACAGATGGATGCCCTGGGGTTTGAATCCCTGTTTTCTTTCGAAGAGCTGGCCGTGATGGGGCTGGTCGAGGTGTTGTCGCGCCTGCCACGCCTGCTCAAGGTACGCAGGACGCTGATCGATGAGATCACCGCCCTAAAGCCCGATTGCTTCATCGGTATCGATGCCCCCGACTTCAATATCGGCCTGGAGCTGAAACTCAAGGCCCAGGGGATCAAGACGGTCCACTATGTCAGCCCTTCGGTCTGGGCCTGGCGCCCTAAGCGGATCTTCAAGATCGCCAAGGCAACTAACATGGTGCTGTCGCTGCTGCCCTTCGAGAAGGCCTTCTACGACAAGCACAATGTGCCTTGCACCTTTGTCGGTCATACCCTAGCAGACGATATTCCGCTGGAAAGCGATAAATTAAGTGCCCGCGAGCAGTTGGGATTAGCGCCTCATGATGAATACCTCGCCATCCTGCCCGGCTCTCGCGGCGGTGAGCTCAAGCAGCTGGCCGAGCCTTTCGTGCAGGCGGCGGTGAAATTGCGTCAGCGCTACCCGGACCTTAAGTTTGTCACCCCGCTGGTCAATGCCAAGCGCCGCGCCCAGTTTGAGCTGGCGCTCAAGACCCATGCGCCGGATCTCGACATCCATCTGGTGGAGGGACAGTCTCGCACCGTGATGGCCGCGGCGGATGCTATTCTGCTCGCATCAGGCACGGCGACCCTGGAGGCCATGCTGGTGAAGCGCCCCATGGTGGTCGCCTACCGTGTATCGCCTATTACCTATCGCATCGCCAAGGGGATGATGCAGATCTCTCACTATTCGCTGCCTAATTTGCTGGCGGGCAAGGAGATCATTCCTGAGTTGATTCAGGCCGACTGTACGCCAGACAAGATAGCCGAGGCCGTTGCAAATCAGCTCGATGGCGATCATAAGCCCTTGATGGCGACCTTTATGGCCCTGCATCAGCAGTTGAGGTGTGACGCCAGTGCGCGTGCCGCTCAGGCCGTTATCGAACTCATCGAGACCAACTAGGGGAGATAAAATAATGGCAATCTATAAGCAGATCACCCCGCAGCAGGTGGATGAGCTATGTAGTGGCTTCTACGCCGGTGTCGACGAGGTGGGTCGCGGCCCCTTGGTGGGCGATGTGGTCACCGCCGCCGTGGTGCTGGACCCTAACACTCCCATCGAAGGACTCAATGATTCCAAGAAGCTGTCGGAGAAGAAGCGCGACGCCCTCTTTGAGGAGATCCTGGCCAAGGCGCTGGATGTCAGCGTCGGGCGCTGCTCGCCGAGCGAAATTGATGAGCTCAACATCTTACATGCCACCATGCTGGCGATGCAGCGCGCCGTGGCTGGGTTGCGTGCCAGACCCGATAGGGTGCTTATCGATGGCAATCGGGTACCCGCCTTCGAGGACGCCACCCTAGAGGGCCACGCGGTGATCAAGGGCGACGGCCTGATCCCGGCCATCAGCGCCGCATCGATTGTTGCCAAGGTGGTGCGTGATAGGGAGATGCAAGCCCTGGATGAGCGTTACCCAGAGTATGGCTTTGCCAAGCACAAGGGTTACCCCACCAAGGCCCATTTTGAGGCGCTCGAGGTCCATGGTGTATTGGCCGAGCACCGAAGGAGCTTCAGGCCGGTAAAGGAGCGTCTCGACGCCTGTTGAGTCGATGCGCCGGGGCGCCATTAACTGGTGCCCAGTGTGTGACTCTGATACTCTTTCAGGGCGACTCAATTAAAGGCGACTCTTTCAAGGTGATTCTTTCAAGAGAGTAGTTCGCCGCACAAATATTAGAAAACTAGCTAACTAAATTAGAACCTCCATATGTCAGAACCTCGTTTCGTGCACCTGCGCGTACACAGTGATTTTTCCATGTCTGATGGCCTGGCCAAGGTCAAACCTATTCTCGCCAAGGCCAGTGAAGATCAGATGGCCGCGCTGGCCCTGACCGACAACACCAACCTCTGTGGTCTGGTGAAGTTCTATGGCGGCTGCCACGGCGCAGGCATCAAGCCCATCGTCGGTTGTGACTTCTTCATGCTGGTGCCGGGCTTCGAGGACGAGTTTTGCGCTATCACAGTGCTGGCGATGAACAACGAGGGCTACAAGAACCTCACCCTGCTGATCAGCGACGCCTACTTGCGTGGCCATGTGAGAGACAGGGCGGTGATCGACCAGGCCTGGCTTGAACGCTACAGCGAGGGGCTGATTTTGCTCTCGGGCGCCAAAGATGGCGACGTGGGCAAGGCGCTGCTCAAGGGTAACCGCGGTCAGGTGGATTCCCTGGTCGCCTTCTATCAAACCCATTTCCCAGATCGTTATTATCTCGAGCTGATCCGCACCGGCCGCCCCGACGAGGAGCGTTACCTGCATATGGCCGTCGAGCTGGCGGGCGAGAAAGAGCTACCTGTGGTGGCCACCAATCAGGTGGTGTTTATACAACCGGAGCAGTTTGAGGCCCACGAGATCCGTGTGGCTATCTCTGATGGCTTTACCCTGGCAGACCCAAGACGGCCGCGTCGCTACAGCGAGCAGCAATATTTCCGCAGTCAGGATGAGATGTGCGAGCTGTTTGACGATATCCCCGAGGCGCTGCAAAACAGTGTCGAAATTGCCAAACGCTGCAACGTGACGGTGAGACTCGGGGAATACTTCCTGCCAAATTTCCCCACCGGCGATCTCTCCATCGAAGATTACCTGGTTGAGGTCTCTAAGAAGGGTCTGGAGGAGCGTCTCGAGTTCCTCTTCCCTGAGGAGGCAGAGCGGGCCGAGCGCCGGGGCGAGTACGACGAGCGCCTCGATGTCGAGCTTACCGTAATTAACAACATGGGATTCCCTGGTTACTTCCTTATCGTGATGGAGTTCATCCAGTGGGGTAAGGACAACGGCATCCCGATTGGTCCTGGCCGAGGTTCGGGCGCGGGCTCTTTGGTGGCCTACGCCCTTAAGATCACCGACCTGGATCCGCTGGAATTCGACTTGCTGTTCGAACGTTTCCTTAACCCTGAGCGTGTCTCCATGCCCGACTTCGACGTCGATTTCTGTATGGACAGACGCGACGAAGTGATCGACCACGTGGCCGATCTCTATGGCCGCGACGCCGTGTCACAGATCATCACCTTCGGTACCATGGCGGCTAAGGCCGTGGTGCGTGACGTGGGCCGTGTGCTGGGCCACCCCTATGGCTTCGTCGACCGCATCTCTAAGATGATCCCGGCAGAGCCCGGTATGACACTGGCCAAGGCGTTCGAGGCCGAACCGGCGCTACCCGAGGCCTATGACGCCGACGAAGAGGTTAAAGATCTCATCGACATGTGTCGGGTGCTCGAAGGGGTCACCCGTAACGCGGGTAAACACGCCGGGGGCGTGGTGATCGCCCCGACAGTGATCACCGACTTTGCGCCGCTCTATTGTGATGCAGAGGGGCACAACCCTGTTACTCAGTTCGATAAGAACGACGTGGAAACCGCGGGGCTGGTGAAGTTCGACTTCCTGGGTCTGAGGACCCTGACCATCATCGACTGGGCGCTGCAGATGATCAATCCGCACCTCGAGAAGCAGGGCAAAGAGCCGGTGCGCATCGAGGCGATTGAGCTGGATGATCCGGCTTCCTTCCGTCTGCTGCAGCGCTATGAGACCACCGCCGTATTCCAGCTGGAATCCCGCGGCATGAAAGACCTGATTAAGCGACTACAGCCTGACTGTTTCGAGGATATGATCGCATTGGTGGCCCTGTTCCGTCCCGGGCCGCTACAGTCGGGCATGGTAGATAACTTCATCGAGCGTAAGCACGGTCGTGAAGAGGTTTCCTATCCGGATCAACAGTGGCAACACGAGAGTCTCAAGCCGATCCTAGAGCCAACCTACGGCATCATTCTCTACCAGGAGCAGGTGATGCAGATCGCCCAGGTACTGGCGGGCTACACCCTGGGCGGCGCGGATATGTTGCGTCGTGCTATGGGTAAGAAGAAGCCCGAGGAGATGGCCAAGCAGCGTAGCATCTTCGAAGAGGGGGCGGTGAAGAACGGCGTCGACGGCGAGCTGGCGATGAAGATCTTCGACTTGGTGGAGAAGTTCGCCGGTTACGGCTTTAACAAGTCGCACTCGGCCGCCTACGCCCTGGTGTCCTACCAGACCCTCTGGCTCAAGACCCACTATCCGGCGCAGTTTATGGCGGCGGTGATGTCGGCGGATATGGACAACACAGACAAGATCGTCACCCTGGTGGACGAGTGTGAGCGCATGGGCTTGCCGCTGCTGCCACCAGACGTCAACAAGGGCCTGTTCCGTTTCACCGTGGATGACGACCTCAACATCGTCTATGGCATCGGCGCCATCAAGGGCGTGGGGGAGGGGCCGGTGGAATCGATTCTCAAGGCCCGTGAAGACGGTCCTTTCGTGGATCTGTTCGACTTCTGTGCCAGGGTCGATCTCAAGAAGCTCAATCGAAGAGTTATCGAAAAACTGATCTGCGCCGGCGCCTTGGATAACCTGGGGCCGCACCGCGCCGCCATGATGGCGACCCTGCCAGAGGCGATACGCGCCGCGGATCAGCACGCCAAGGCCGAGGCGATTGGTCAGCACGACATGTTCGGCCTGCTCAACAGCGAGCCGGAAGATAACAAGCAACAGTTTGTGCAGTGTACCCCCTGGCCCGATAAGGTGTGGCTCGAAGGCGAGCGGGAGACCTTGGGCCTCTATCTCACCGGTCACCCCATCAATCAGTATCTCAAGGAGCTGAAGCACTACACTTCGGGCAGGCTCAAGGATGTGCATCCTACCGAGCGTGGCAAGACGACCAAGGCCGCAGGCCTGGTGGTGGCTACCCGTGTGATGATGACCAAACGCGGCTCCAAGATGGGCCTGGTGACGCTGGATGACAAGAGTGCCCGCCTCGAGGTGATGTTGTTTACCGAGGCTTTTGAGAAATTTGGTGAACTGCTGGAGAAAGACAGGATCCTGATCGTCGAAGGAGAGGTGAGTTTCGACGACTTCTCCGGCGGCAATCGCATGACGGCCCGCAACATCATCGACATGGGCGAGGCGCGCAGTCACTTCGCCCACGCGGTCGAGGTCGATCTGGATGGCGAGAGCATCAATCCCGAGTGGCTCAGCCAGTTCCAACAAGCTGTCGAGCCCTGGAAGGCGGGGAGTGTACCTTTGGTGATCAACTATGCTCAGCCCACCGCCAAGGCCCAGTTCAGGCTGGGGGATGAGTGGCGGGTCAATCCGACCGACGAGCTGATGCTGGCGCTGGAGACACTGACCGGCTCAGACAAGGTAAGGATCCTCTTCTAGATGGCGCAGGATAGCTTCTGTCCGACCAAAGCGCTGACCCAGTTGCTGGCGCGCGTCGCACCTGAGCCCGGCACTAAGTTAGTGCTGGCTTACAGTGGCGGCGTCGATTCAGAGGTGCTTGCCTATGGGCTGAGCCGTTTTGCCAAGGTGCATCCCGAGTATCACTATCTTTTGGTGCATGTGCATCATGGCCTAAGCGGCAATGCTGGCGCCTGGCAGGCTCATTGTGAGCGCCGCGCCCATGACTATGGTTTGCCTATCGTGGTTAAATCGGTGACCGTAGCCAGCGGCGCCCGCATCAGCTTGGAGGCGGCGGCTCGCGAGGCGAGGTACGACGCGCTGTTAAGTGAGCTGGCCCCTGGCGATATTCTGCTTACCGCCCATCATCAGGACGATCAACTTGAGACCCTATTGCTGGCGCTCAAGCGTGGCCTTGGGCCCAAGGGGCTGGCGGCCATGGGAGAGGTGCAAGCCTTTACCCCAGATAATCTGTTGCTCAGGCCGCTGCTGACCTGTTCCCGCGCCCAGATAGAGGCGTTTGCTAAGGCACAGGGGCTTGAGCATATCGAGGATGAGAGTAACCAGGACAGTCGCTTCGACCGTAACTTTTTGCGTAATGAAGTGCTGCCGACCCTTACGGCGCGCTGGCCGGCCTTTGCCGCCACGGCGAGTCGCAGCGCCCAGCTGTGCGCCGAGCAGCAGGCGCTTATCGACGAGGAGGTGAGTCTTCGCTTACCCGCTATGCTGATGTCTGTGCCCTATAGTCGGCAGCCTGTGCTGGATCTCAGCGTGCTGGCGCAAGAACCAAAGCGCTGGCGCCCCCATCTGCTGCGGGGTTTCATCGAACATAGTGGTTTTGCCTTGCCCTCGGCGGCTCAGCTTGCCGATATTATGGCGCAGCTTGAGGCCAAGGCAGATGCGCAGGTGGCGATTCGTATCAAATCTATGGTGCTGAGACGTTTTCAGCAATCACTCTATCTGGACCCTGTCGAGGTTGAGCTAAGGTGCGAGCAAGTCTTGTCAGGCCTGAGCCTTGACACACTATCCCAAGGTGCGAGCGAGCTAAGCTGGCCGCTAGATAGCCACAGCAAGTTAGTGGCTAAGTGGGGCATGACTGGGCCTCGGCTGCGTCTGGAAGGTGATGAGGTGACGCTGCGTTTTGGTGCCCCGGGCGCGCTGCGTTGTCACCCCCATGGGCGAGACAAGGGGCGGGAGCTGAAGAAGCTGTGGCAAGAGTTTGCCGTGCCGCCCTGGGAGCGCGGGCGGATCCCGCTGATTTTCGCAGGCGAACACTTAGTGGCCGCGGTCGGGCTCTGGGTGGATAAACGCTATCTGGCGGCTGAGGGCGAGGGCGGCTGGCAGTTTAGCCTCTCCTAACGCCGGGATAGGACTCACACGGCGGCGTCCTTTGCTGCCGCGTGCCTAGTTTTTGATACAATTTTCACTTCGATTTTCGCTACGATTTTAGCTGAGTTAGTTTATGTCGCTTGCTAGTCGACGCGGTAGCAGCGACGTCCCGCCGCCTTGGCCTGATAGAGGGCCTTGTCAGCCCTGAGATACAGGGTCTCGGCCTCATTACCTAGCTGCCACTGAGCCACGCCTATGCTGGTCTGCACCTGAAACTTATTCAGCAGGGTGTCGTGTTCCATCATGGCGAGGATACGTTCACACAGCACGCTTGCCGCCTGGGCATCGCCTTCGATAAGTAGGGCAAATTCGTCCCCGCCGATGCGAAAGGCCTGATCGCTGTCGCGAATCGCCTGACTCAGCGTCTGGCCAAATTGACTCAGCACCTCATCGCCGACCAGGTGACCATACTTATCATTGAGACTCTTGAAGTTATCGAGATCCAGCACCACCAGGGTGATCGCATCGCCGTGGCGTTGAGCGCGGGCCAGTACCTGTTTGAGACTCTGCTCATAGTAGCGGCGGTTGCCAAGCTGGGTGAGTGAGTCGTGCATCGCCTGTCTCGCCATCTGCTGGTAGGCGATGGCGTTCACCAGAGGGCTCAGCAACAGCGACTGCAACTGGTACAGCAGCTCTGTCTGTGGCTTGATTAGCGGCGCCGACAGACGATAGGCGATGCTGATGCTCACCCCATCATGGCTAAGGTTTTGTTTTATTAGTAAACCTTGCTCACCACCCCAGCTTAGCTGATACTCTTTATAGCACAGGGTGATTCCCTGCACAGGCAAGTGTTGTCCCATGAGTTTGCCGTAGCAGGCAAATACCGTCCGTGGATCTAGGCTCTCATGCAGCTGCTGCATGACGGTGACCAGGTTAGGCGCACCGACTGTATTGTGATGGTGATCTGGCTGATAGCGATATTCGTCAAACGAAAATTCTGTCGCTAAGGCAAAGTCCATAATCTTTACTCCACAATGTAACGGACCCGAGATAGATTATATAAAGCAAAAATCGTGCCTAATACTAAATGATGATTTTGTCTATATTTGTCATTGAGTTAGTCTGAGGTCGGGGTAACTTGGATGATGACAGTATTTTGACTGTGACAATAAACTTGACACTATGAGGTCGCGCCAAGGGGCGAATTGGCGCAGGCTTAATTGAGGGCGGCGCAAGTAGAATGGAGCGTTAATGGAACACAGCATACTGGTTAAGATCCTTTTGATGTTGATGATGGCCATAGTGGCGATCGCCCTCTTTAGGCGGGTGGGCTTGCCGGCGATCCTGGCCTATCTGATCACTGGGGTGATCAGTGGCCCCTCTGCGTTCAACTGGTTCACCCAGCAGCAGATCCACTCGGTGGCCGAGCTGGGGGTGGTGCTCTTGATGTTCTCTCTCGGCCTCGAATTCTCCCTGCCCAGGTTGTGGGCCATGCGCCGTACAGTGTTTGGTCTGGGTAGCGCCCAGGTGTTCGTGACTGCCGTCTTAACCATGTGCATCAGCATGTTGATGGGGCTTAACCTGAGCGAGTCTATCGTGGTGGGCTCGGCCATCGCCCTCTCCTCTACCGCCATCGTCTTGAAGTTACTCAACGAGCGCGGCTGGCTCAGACGGCGTCATGGGGAGCTGTCGGTCAGTGTGCTGCTGTTTCAGGACTTGGCTGTGGTGCCGCTGCTGATTCTCATGCCGCTGCTGGCCTCTGACGGTGAGATGCTCAGCTGGCATGAGATACTGCTGGCCATGGGCGAAGGGGTACTGGCCTTTGTCGCCCTGATGGCCGTGGGTAAGTGGGCGCTACCTAAGGTGTTTGACGAGGTGGCCCGCTCGCGCTCCAACGAGCTATTTGTGCTCTCTACCTTGGTCGTGGCCTTGGTGACAGGCGCCTTGACCCAGTGGCTCGGCCTCTCCATGGCTCTGGGGGCCTTTATCGCCGGTATGCTGCTTGGCGAGAGCCAATATAAACGCCAGCTGGAGGCGGATATTCGTCCCTTCAGGGATCTGCTGATGGGGCTCTTCTTCATCTCTATTGGCATGCTGCTCGACTTTAGTCTAGTGATCACCTTCTGGTGGCAGGTGATTCTGCTGGTGGTGTTGGTGATCATCGCCAAGGCGCTGATCGTCTTTGGCCTACTCAGGGCCGCCAAGGAGTCGTTTCGTACCTCGGTGGCGACCGCCATCAGCCTGGCGCAGGTGGGGGAATTCAGCTTCGTGGTGCTGGCGCTGGCGGTCAACTATCAGCTGCTGGAGATCACCGTCAGCACTAAGCTGGTGATGGTGGCGGTACTCTCCATGGCCGTAGCGCCCTGGTTGGTGCGCCACAGCGTGGATATCGCCAGGCGCCTGCATGGCGTCAAGTCTATCAAGCAGGGCGGCAATGAAACCATTCCGATCCCAGAGCAGAGTAGCGACCTGGTGCTGATCTTGGGCTATGGCCGGGTAGGGCAGACGATAGCACGCTTCATGAAGACGGAGGCGATCCCCTATCTGGTGCTCGACAGGGACCCCACCAGGGTGACCGAGGCGCGCCGGGCCGGCGAGCCCGTCTATTTTGGCGATGTGGCCAAGCGGGCGATCCTCAAGCAGGCGCAGATTAAACAGGCCAAGTTGATCGTGCTGACCTTCACCAGCAGTCATGTGCTCGATGAGGTCTTGCCCCTGTGTCGTCAGCTGGCCCCCGAGGCCAAGATCTTAGTCAGAACCCGTGACGATGAGGGGATGGAGGCATTAGAGGAGGCCGGCGCCAGTCAGGTGATCCCCGAGACCTTAGAGGGTAGCCTGATGCTGGTGTCTCAGGTGCTCTATCAGTGCGGCGTGCCCCTGACCCGTATCCTCAAGCGCCTCGAGTATGAGCGGCGCAATCACTACCAATATCTGCATGGTTTCTTCTCCGGCGAGGAGACAGACTTTACCCTGGAGCTGCTGCATGCCGTCGCCCTGCCTAAGGGGGCGCAGGTGGTAGGGCAGCCACTCTCTGCCATTCCCTGGGAGAAGCTGAGGGTGGAGCTGAGGGCGGTGCGCCGTAGCGGCGCCGAGGTGGAAAGCCCCGAGCTGGACTGGCTGATCCGCCCGGGGGATATATTGATCATCCTGGGTAAGCCGCGGCGCATCGAGAAGGCCGAGCACTATCTGCTTCAGGGTTAAAACGGTGGTAAGCCTATGATGAGAGCAACCCTGTTATTGGTATTTTCTCCCCTGCTGCTGATGCAGGCCCTGTGGGTCAAGTGGCGCACCCCCAGGTTGCCCGAACCCGAAGGCGCACGCTGCGGCGAGCTGGGGGAGGGACCGCCGCTTAGGCTACTAATTCTGGGCGATTCTGCCGCCGCCGGAGTTGGCGTGGCCCGTCAGGATGAGGCCCTGAGTGGTCAGCTGACGGCGCTGTTGCAGCCCCACTTTCGCCTGCATTGGCGCTTGCTGGCCAAGTCGGGGATGACGACGCCCCAGACGCTCAGCCTTATCCGGCAAGAACCGATTCGGGTCGATGTCATTCTTATCTCCCTGGGGGTCAACGATCTACTCTCGCCCATAGGCGTGCAGCGCTGGCTGAGCGCGACCGGCGCGCTTATCGAGGGACTGTTACAGGACTCGCCGGATGCCAGGCTGCTGCTGACGCCACTGCCCCCCCTGGGGGCCTTTCCTGGCTTTGCTCAGCCTCTGGCCGGTGTGTTGCAGCGAAGAGAGGCGCGATTTAATCAGGCCTTAAAACAGTTTTGTCGTGACCAGAATGCCTGCCAGCTCTTGCCGCTAAGGCTGCCGTTGACGAGCGATGCCCTGGCCAGCGATGGCTTTCACCCCAGCGCCAGCAGCTACCGTCTGTGGGCCGAATGTGCCAGTCAGGTGATTCTCTCCCAGCACTCCTCAGGCTGTTCATCGGATAGCGCTGACGAGTCTGGGCAACACCTTGCTAATCTGGTCTAGGGGATTTTGAAGAAGGCCTTGATCTCATCTATCTGACACATGGCATCCTGATAACCTAAGTTGATCAGCGCGCTACAGTATGACTGCTCGAACAGCAGGTAGGAGACGATACTCGAGTCCGATTGCTGGTTGATGCCGATCAGCCTTAGCAGCAGCTTCACCGCCAGGGGCATCTCATGATAGTGCTGGGCGGCGAGCAGACTCAGGTCTTCGCTGGGTTTAATCACCAGCGTGTCTATGTTCTTGAGCGACGCCTCATGGCGGCGCTCCTCGGGGATCAGGTTTATGGTGCCGTTGATCCGCTGCAATCGCTCGAGATCGCTGTTGAGGGTGTCGGAGAAGATGGTATCGAGCAGGTGACCGGCTATGGTTGCCGTCTTGGGATGATGTTCGAACTCCTTATGTACCTGCTTGTGGGGACTCTCTAAGTTGATCACCATGATCTTCTCCGCCCCAAGATGGATCGGGCTGCTCAGGGGCGCCAGCTGATGCACAGAGCCGTCGCCGTAGTAGCCGCGATTGAGCTTCACCGAGGGGAATACCAGGGGGATGGCGGAGCTGGCCAGCAGGTGTTCGGTATTTAGATGGGTGCGCTGGCCGCCACGTCGGGCACGGTTCCAGTCTTCAATTTCTTTGGCGGCCTGAAAGAAGCTCACCGAGCGCGACGAGTTATAGCAGGAGGTGTCTACGCTTAGGGCGTGCAGGGCGCCATTGGCAATGTTGCGATCGATCCGCTCGAAATTAATCAGGTTGTTCAGCAGATTTCTCAGGGGTTGGTTGTCGAACAGGCTACCGGCTTCTGTGTTGATCTTTACATCCTGTAGTCCCATCAGTGCCATCTGTGCCAGGTGAGAGAAGATGCCGCCGAAAGAGGAGCGGTAGACCTTATGGGTGTTAAAGTGGCGCCAGACCCACTCTAGCTTACGTACGCCGAGGTGAAAACAGGAGGCGTGGGTGGCAATCGAGGTGCCGTTGATGGCGCCAGCAGAGGTGCCGCAGATGATCTTAAAGGGCACGCCGTGGTTACGGGGATAGAACTGCACTATCGCCTTGAGTACCCCGACCTGGTAAGCGGCGCGCGCACCACCGCCTCCTAATACCAATGCTGTCTTATCTGGCAACTGCGTTCCCTCTAAATGGTTTCTGTTGTCGTGCGTTAGGATTTAAATTTTTGATTTTCTTATTGTCTTGAAGCGCTATTATGCTTCTTGCTAACAGTGACTAGGCGTACTGTCTCGCCCAGCGCTTTGGCGATGATTTTCGTGGCTGATATTGATTAGAATATGTGAGCCGTGTGATATGTTCAAGCCAGCGTCTATAGATGATTCTTGGCAAATCATGGGGCATTTCGGTGCGATCCATGGGCCGTTATTGGACCATTAAGCGCCGATCATCTCCTCAATACGCCATCTCTAGCACAAATAATAGCGCCCTGACCTAGATAATAAGTCTATATTGACGCCACTGCCGAGGATGGGCTTTAGCAAATTTATGCCGCTATCTAGTTGTAATGTAAATGTTAACTGACAAGTGCTTCCTCGGCTACGGCTTTTGGGCCTGTTTGATAATCTCTAAGGTTCGCGTAGACTGGAAATGAGTACATATGAGGGATCAAAAATGTTACAGCCACTAAAAATAATAATAGCTGATGATCATCCACTGTTTAGACAAGCACTCGTAAACACCCTAACCACCCAGTTTGATCAGCCTTTGCTGTTCGAGGCGGAGACGGTGACGGCACTGGATGAGATCTTAACCCAGCACCAGGATGCAGACCTGCTTTTATTGGATCTGAACATCCCTAACGCACATGGATTCAACACACTCGTCAATATTCGTAATAGCTATCCTCATATCGGGATAGTGGTGATCTCCGGCCAGGAGGATAAAGTCACAGTAGGTAAGGCGATGTCTTTCGGCGCGGCAGGCTTTATTCCCAAGTCCTCGCCGGTGGAGCAGATGGTCAAGGCGATCAATGCCGTGATGGCCGGACGCCAGTGGACGCCGCCGGGCTGTGAGGATCTCAGCGCGGTGACGCTGGACAGCATGAGCAGCAAGATAGCCAGCCTGTCGCCGCGTCAGCACAAGATCTTGATGATGTTCGCCGATGGCCTGCTCAACAAGCAGATCGCCTATGAACTGGGTCTGTCGGAGGCAACCATTAAGGCCCACGCCAGCGCTATCTTCCTCAAGCTCGGGGTACACACCCGCACCCAGGCGGTGATCGCCATGAGTCAGCTCTATCTGGATAAGACGCCGCTGACCGCCGAAGTGGAAGAGGTTTAGCCACAGAGGTTAAGGACCAATAGGCCCAGTTTGAGTCAGCTTGAAGCGCCCCGCATCTGTAGATTTCAGGTGCGGGGCGTTTTCGTTAGTCGGTCAGTGGGTCTACCAGATTAAAGTGAGGGCTTGGCTGCGCCGAGTAGTTGTTGTGCAGGCTGTTGGCCAGGGTGGCACTCATCACGGCGCGCAGGGCGATGGGTTTGATGATCTTGCGCAGATAGCCATAGCCCAACTCTTTGGTGCGCTGCACCACCTCTTCGTCTATGGTGGCGGTGATCAGAATCGCCGGAATGGGGCGGCTGGACATGGCCTGCAACTCGGCCATGAGATCCAGACCGTTCTGATTGTTCTCCAGCTGATAGTCCATCAGCACTATATCTATCTTACTGGCAAACTGGCCGACACAGGCCTTGGCCTGCTGCGCCGAGGAGGCGGTATAGACCTGACACTTCCAGCCCTTCAATAGTTCCTCCATGCCCGCCAGCACGTTCGGATCGTCATCGACACAGAGTACATGTACGCCGTTGAGGGTGAGAATATCCGGCTGGCTGGCGTGCTCCTCGACAAGTTTCGGGGTGACGGCGTTCAGGCTCAGGCTGAAGATACTGCCCTGGTTGACCTTAGATGACAGGGTGAGCCTGTGCTGCATCAGCTCCGCCAGGCCCTGGGCGATATTGAGCCCGAGTCCCAGGCCGTTGACCCCTTCGTGGCCCGAGTGCTGTAAACGGGTAAACTGCTCGAAGATCACCGCCTGCTTGTCATCCGGGATCCCCGGGCCATCATCCACCACCTGGATGGCGATGGTATCGCCGTGGCGGCGACAGCCCAGCAGGATGCGACCGCCACCGGCATAGCGAAACGCGTTACTGATAAGGTTCTGTAAGATGCGTCTGAGCAACACCTTGTCGCTGCGCACCCAGAGCTTGGTCTTGATGCATTTGAACTCAGCCTCTGTGGTATTGGCCATGGCACTGAACTCTTCTACCAGAGAGTCGAGCACCTCCTGCAGGGCAAACTCGGTGATCTCGGGCACGACCGTACCGCCCTCGATGCGCGACACCTCGTTGAGATCCAGCAGCAGCTCGTTGGCCACCTGCAGGGCGTTGTCGATATAGCCGATCTGCTGCTTCTGCTTGTTCGACAGCTGACCTCCCTGGACAAAGGCGGAGGAGAACAGCCGCGCCGCCGACAGTGGCTGTAGCAGATCATGGCTACAGGCCTTGAGGTACTGGCTCTTCTTCTGGTGCGCCTGTTCTACCTTCTGTAGGGCCTCGGCCAGCTCGGCGTTGGACTTGGCCAGCTGCAGGTTGGCCTGCTCCAGGCGCTTGGTGCGCTCAAATACCCTGGCTTCCAGGTCTAAGTTTTTCTCTTTCAGCAGTTTCTCCGCCTCGCGGTACATGCTGATGTCGGAGAAGATCATCACGAAGCCACCGCCCGGGATGGGGTTACCCTGAATGCGTATCGTCTTGCCGTCGGGCTGGATGCGCTCGGTGGCGTGGCGACTGCCCTGGCGCAGGAAGTTGAGGCGCCGCTCCACCTGCTCATCCAGGTTGGGAATATAGCCCTTGCCGAACTTGAGGTTATATTCGATCAGCTGCCTCACGGGGCAGCCGATGTAGATGAGGTCGTCCGGGTAGTTAAACAGGCTGAGATACTGCTGATTCCAGGCCACCAGGTTGAGATCTTTATCGATGACAGATATCCCCTCGCTGGCGTTCTCGATGGCGCTGTGCAGCACGCTGCGGCTGAACTCCTTGCGGTGGCTCGAGGCCTCCTCTACCAGCTGGGCCACATCTTCGATGGCGATGTCGCGGCCATGGAGTGCGCAGGAGAGTACCAGGCGGGCCGAGGCCGAGCCCATGACGCTGGCGAGCATGTTTTCGGTAAAGAAGATCAGCGCCTGGTTATGGGCGTTTTTATCTTGAATCGGCTGAGGCTGACAGGAGAAGAAGGAGTAGAAGCCCTGGGCGGCCTTGTCCTTGCCTATGAAGCGGGCCACCAGGAGTTCGAGCTCGGTGGGGTTCACATGCTTAGGCACCTCGGGCAGCGCCTTATCCAGCTCGGGGCGCTCGATAAAGTGGCCTATCTGCATCTGCTCATGCACGCTCTGGCGGGTGAAGGAGGAGACCAGCCAGATCGCCATCACGTTGACAAACAGGCCCACCAGAGTCGCCATTGTGGTCATGGAATAGCCGCTACCGGCAAACGGGTGGCCATAGAGGCCGAGCTGTGGCAGCAGGTTGAGCACCAGCCAGAGGGCAAAACCGCTGGAGATCCCCACCAACACGCCGATCAGCGTGACCCGGCGCCACAGGAAGGCGGCAAACAGCGCCGGGCCTATCTGGGCGATGGCGCCGAAGGCCACCTCACCCAGGGAGGCCAGGGTATCGGGCGGGGCGATGAGAAACATGCCATAGCTCATGAAGATCACCAAAAGTACCAGCGCCTTGCGGATATTAAGCAGGTGCGAGCGGAACTTGTGGAAGTCGTTGCTCTGTATGTTGTTGATCTTAAATAGCGTGGGGAAGACTATCTCGTTACTCAGCATGGTGCTCAGGGCGATGGTGGAGATGATCACCATGGAGCTGGCCGCCGAGATGGCGCCGAGAAAACTAAACAGCCCCAGCCAGATATCGCCGCTGAATACCGGCAGAAACAGCACATAGGCATCGCTCTGCAGCGAGTCGCCATAGAGGATGTTGCCCGCCTGACCCAGCGGGGTGGCGAAAAAGGCGAACACCAGCACATAGAGGGGGAAGGTCCAGCGGCTCCAGAGCACATGTTTTTGTGATTTTAGCTCGACGATCAACACCTGAAACTGACGCGGCAGACAGAGAAACGCCGACATCACTATGATCAGCAGGCCAAATAGCGAGATGAAGTTAGGGTAGGTAAATTCGGTTGCTATCGGCTTGATCTCTGTCGCCTTCTGCCAGATCTCCATGGGGGAGTCGAACAGGAAGAAGGAGACGAAGATGCCTATGGTGAGATAGGCGATGAGCTTCACCAGAGACTCGAAGGCGATGGCCAGCATCATGCCCGGATGTCGCTCGGTCACGTCGATGGCCCGCACCCCAAACACTATGGTGAAACCGGCGAGGATCAGGCTGACCACCAGGCCCAGCTGCCAGGAGGTGAGCAGATGGTCTTGCCGTAAGATCTCATAAGAGTTGACGATCGCCTTCTGTTGCAGCGCGATATAGGGCAGGGTGCCAAACAGGGCGACGAAGGTGACCACCACCGCAAGTAAAGGTGATTTACCGAAACGGGCCGCCAGCAGGTCGGCAATCGAGGTGATGTTGAGCTTGAGACAGACGCGGATCACCCGCTGGATAAAGGGCCAGGCGAAGATAAACAGCAAGATAGGCGCAATATAGACGGGCAGATAGGCAAAGGAGTTGTTGGCGGCCTGGCCGGCGGTGCCGAGAAAGCCCCAGGAGGTACAGTAGACCCCCAGCGACAGGGAGTAGATGATGGTGTGCTGCCCGGAAAACCACTTGCCGCGGTACTTGTCACCCAGAAACGCCATTAAAAACAGCAGGCCTATGTAGCTGATGCTGATGGCGACCAAAAGCCAGTTAGGGAACATTTGTCACTTATCCTATCTTTTCAGGAGCTTATCTCGCCATCCCGGCTCACTCCTTTTATTTTGTTATTCAAGCCAACATATCACAGTTAGGGCCAAAGTCGGCATTTACGGCCATCGACTTAAGTATTAGTGCTTACTGTCTAAGTCTCACGTATTGCGCCCTTTGGCCTACTACCGCTGCATTACTACCTATTCCCAATTGAGGCAAAGGAGGCATTTCTCCATCTTGAATGCAACCACAAAAGGGGATAATCAAGATGATATCAACAATAAAAAAACTCACGCTCGCAACTTCACTCGGCCTGATGGCCAGTTCGGCCATGGCTGGCTATGACTTCAATGTCGGCGACGACGGCAAGCTGTCGTTCGGCGGCTACCTCAAGGTCGATGCCCGTTATGTTAACGGCGATGTCGGCTATCGCGACTTCTGGATTGGCACAGGCACGCCGCTCGAAGAGAGCGCGTCACAGTTCCGTATTTTCGCCAACGAGTCTCGTTTCAATACCAAGTATGTTCACGGCGACGTGATGGGTTTCATCGAGATGGATTTCCTCGGCGGTGGCGGTAACCAGGTGGTGTCTAACTCGGCCCATCCGCGTCTGCGTCATGCCTTCATCAAGTACAAAGACTTAACCGTGGGTCAGACCTGGACCACCTTCATGAACACCAGCGCCATACCGGAAACCGCCGACTTTGCCGGTGCCACAGTCGGTTTGGCCTTCGTGCGTCAGGGGCAGATCCGCTACGACATAGGCGGCTTCCAGGTCTCTATCGAGAACCCTGAGAGTCATGGCGGTGATACCGCTAACGACGATCTGCCGGACGTAGTGGCTCGTTATAACTTCAAGGGCGACTGGGGTAACGTCTCCATCTCGGCCCTGGGCCGTCAGCTCAACACCCTGGGCGGCAACAGCGAAACCGCCTTCGGTGGCTCTATCGCCGGTCGCATCAACACCTTCGGTAAAGACGACCTGCGTTTCCAGTTCCACCAGGGGGAAGTGGGCCGCTATGTGGGCCTTGGGGTGACGCCAGATCTTATCGGTGAAGAGGTGGAAACCACCACCTCATATCTGGCGGCCTACCGTCACTACTGGACAGATACCCTGCGCAGCACCTTCCTGTATGGTCGTATCGAGACCGACGAGTCGGATGCGGATCGCAGCCAGTGGAGCGTTAACCTGTTCCAAAACCTGACACCGGCACTGGCCGTGGGCATCGAAGTGGGTAACTTCGCCCTGGACGACCAGAACGTCGATTCTAACTACGCACAGTTCTCAATGCGTTACGCCTTGTAAGTGCTCTTGGGGGAGGGTTTCCTCCCCGCTTTTTTTACCCGTTTAACCCTCGTCCTGGCATCCGCCGGGGCGACTCATCGCCGAAACACCCAGGCAGAGCCGTTTAAAGGAGTAGGGTTGTGAAAGATACCATTTTAACTGTTGATCAGATCTCGCTCGCATTTGGTGGGGTAAAGGCCCTGACCGATGTGAGCTTCGAGGTCGAGCGCGGCGCCGTGTTTTCGATTATCGGTCCCAACGGGGCGGGTAAGACCTCGATGCTCAACAGCATCTCGGGTCGCTACCGTCCACAGAAGGGGACGATTCATTTCGATAATCAGGATGTCACCCATCTCAGACCCAATGCCCGTGCCGATCTCGGCATAGGCCGTACCTTTCAAAACCTGGCGCTGTTTGGTCACATGTCGGTGCTGGACAACATCATGGTGGGCCGTCACCACCTGATGAAGAACAACTGGCTCACCGGCCCGCTGTACTGGGCGTCTTCGGCGCAGAAAGAGGAGCTGACCCATCGCCGCCAGGTGGAGGAGATCATCGACTTTCTCGACATCTCCCATGTGCGCAAATCCATCGCCGGCACGCTCTCTTACGGCCTGCGTAAGCGTGTCGAGCTGGCACGTGCCATGGCCCTCAATCCTAAGCTGATTTTGCTCGACGAGCCGATGGCGGGGATGAACCTGGAGGAGAAGGAGGATATGGCCCGCTATATCCTGGATCTCAACGAAGAATTTGGCATTACCGTGGTGATGATTGAACACGACATGGGGGTGGTGATGGATATCTCCCATGAGGTGATGGTGCTCGATTTCGGTAAGAAACTGATCTGTGGCCTGCCCGAGGCGGTGATGGCCGACGAGCACGTGAGACAGGCCTACTTAGGCCTTGAAGATGACGAGCAATTACAAGAGGTTGGCTAATGACTCAGGTAAATAATGCGTCGACGGCGCGGGCCTTCGACATGGGCTCACTCGACACCTTTCCCAAGATCCTGCGCCACAATGCGGCCAACTGGGGTAGCGAGGTCGCCATACGCGAGAAGGAGTTCGGCATCTGGACCGAATTCAGCTGGCAAGATTATCACAACCGGGTGAAGTGGATGGCGCTGGCCTTCGACCACCTGGGTATCGAGTCCCACAGCACCATCGCCCTGCTGGGGGAGAATCGTCCCGAGTGGGTCTGGGGCGAAGTCGCCGCCCATGCGCTGGCCTGTTTCTCTCTGGGTGTCTATCAAGACTCGCTGCACGAAGAGGTGGCCTATCTGCTCAATCGCAGCGAAGCCAAGGTGATCGTCGCCGAAGATGAGGAGCAGTGTGACAAGCTGCTGGAGCTGGGCGACAGTATTCCTTCGGTGAAATATATCGTCTACTGTGACCCGCGCGGCATGCGTAAATATGACGACCCACGCCTTATCAGCGTCGAGGAGATCTATCGAATCGGCCAGGAGGTGGACAACACAGATCCGCGCCGCTACGACAACCTGGTGGATGCGGGCAAGGCGGAGAACATCGCCATCTACTGCACCACCTCGGGCACCACCTCTAAGCCCAAGATCGTATTGCTACAGGGCAGCAAGTTTATCGACCATTGCTGCTCCTACCTGCGGGCCGATCCCCGCGCGCCGGGCGACAACTATGTTTCCGTGCTGCCGCTGCCCTGGATCATGGAGCAGGTATATGCCGTGGGCCAGGCGCTTATCGCCCGTCAGATCGTTAACTTCGTCGAAGAGCAGGAAACCATGATGGCGGATCTGCGCGAGATAGGTCCAAGCTTCGTGCTGCTGGCGCCTAGGGTGTGGGAAGGGATCCTCGCCGACGTCAAGGCGCGCATGATGGACTCGACGCCTTTCAAGCAGAAGCTGTTCGACTTTGCCATGAAGCGCGCCGAGCAGCGACTAGCCGATGGCCGACGCTCTAAGCTGGCCGATATCGTGCTGATGAAGGCGCTGCGTGACCGCTTAGGTTTCTCCTTCTTAAAGTCGGCGGCCACAGGCGGCGCGGCCATGGGCCAGATACCTTCAAGTTCTTCCAGGCGATAGGCGTGCCGCTGCGTCAGCTCTATGGTCAGACCGAGATGTGCGGCGCCTACACCATACACCAAGAAGATGACGTGGATTACGACACGGTAGGCGTGGCCTTCGATACCGCCGAGCTTAAGGTTATCAACACCGACAGCGAAGGGGTGGGTGAGGTGATTGCCAAAACGGTGGGCATGTTCAACGGCTACCTGGGCGATCAGGCCGCCTATGAGGAAGATGTCAAAGATGGCTGGATGCATACAGGGGACGCGGGTTACTTCAAGCCCTCGGGCCATTTGGTGGTGATCGACCGTATCAAAGACTTGGCCAAGACCAGCCAGGGCATTCAGTACTCGCCGCAATATATCGAGAATAAACTCAAGTTCTCCTCCTTCATCGGTGAGGCGGTGATTCTGGGTAAGGACAAGCCTTATCTGTCCGCCATCTTGTGTATCCGTTTCAGCATCGTCTCCAAGTGGGCCGAGCAGCAGGGACTGGCCTTTACCAACTATACCAACCTGTCGAGTCTGCCCGAGGTCTATGAGCAGCTGCAGGCGGAGGTGGAGCGGGTGAATCAGACTCTGCCTGAGGCGCAGAAGATCAACAAGTTTGTGCTGCTCTACAAGGAGCTGGACGCCGATGACGGCGAGCTGACCCGTACCCGTAAGGTGAGACGTGGTGTCATCGCCGACAAGTATGGCGAGATCATCGAGGCCATCTATGGCGACCAGCCCCATGTGGATATCGATACCGTGATCACCTTCCAGGACGGCACCAAGTCGCGCATTCAAACCCAAGTCAAGGTGGCGACAGTGATCGCGCCACAGCATCGTCTCGAGGGCGACGCCACTCAAAGGAGAGCATCATGAACTTTGAACTCTTATTGCAACTCATCGTCAACGGCCTGATCGTCGGCCTGCTGTATGGCGTGGTGGGTATGTGTTTCGTGCTGGTGTACAAGTCGACCCAGATCGTTAACTTTGCCCAAGGCGAGTTTCTGCTGGTGGGGGCCTGGGTCTGCTGGGCGTTTCTCACCTATTTCCAGCTGCCGTTTTTTGTCGGCTTCCTGTTCACCCTCTGTTTCATGGCGGTGTTCGGCGTGCTGCTGCAGATGATAGTGCTGCGCCCCATGATCGGTGAGCCCATCATCTCGGTGATCATGGTGACTATCGGCCTGTCTATCTTCTTCCAGTCGCTGACCAAGTGGATATTCGGCGTCTCGCCACAGAGCTACCCTAAGGTGTTCGATACCCAGTCTATCGCCATCTTCGGCCTCAACATCGAGCTGGCGTACCTGATGAGTACCATCATCGCCATCTTGATCATGGCCGCCTTCTTCCTCTTCTTTAAATACTCCAAGCATGGCCTGGCGATGCGTGCCACGGCGTTTGACCAGCAGGTAGCCCAGAGCCTGGGGATCTCGGTCAAGCAGGTGTTTGCCATGAGCTGGGGCATTGCCGCGACCGTCTCGGCCACGGCCGGCGTGGTGATCGGCATGGTGAACGGCGTGTCAGACTCGCTCTCGACCATAGGCATCAAGGTGTTCCCTGCGGTGATCTTGGGCGGACTGGACTCTATCGTCGGCGCCATCGTCGGTGGCGTGGTGATAGGTGTGCTGGAAAACGTTGCCGAGTTCTTCGACAGCCAGTGGCTGCATGTGGGCAACCTGTACAACATCGCCCCCTTCTATGTGCTGTTGGTGATCCTCTGGTTCAAGCCCTATGGCCTGTTCGGTACCCGCGACATCGAGCGCATCTAAGGAGCATAGCCATGACACACCTAATTACGTTCGACCCTATTGCAGTTCAAGGAGTTTTCTATGTCTAGTTTAGCGATGCGCCCGTGCGGGGATTTTCGCACCAGCTATAAGGCTGACAACACGATTTTTGAGACCAAGACCATACGCCTGGTGACCTGTTTGGTGATCGCGCTGGCCTGCGCCGCGCCCTTGGTACTCGATGGTTACTTTCTGACCCTGTTTATTCAGATCTCTTACTTAGGCATTGCCGCGCTGGGGCTCAATATCCTGGTGGGCTTCACCGGGCAGATCTCCCTGGGGCACGGCGCCTTCTTCGGCTTCGGCGCCTTCGCCTCGGCCTGGCTCAACACCAGCTTTAACATCCCTGTGGTGTTTTGTATTCCGCTGGCGGGCTTTCTCACCATGGGCGTCGGCATGATGTTTGGTATGCCGGCGGCGCGAATCAAGGGGCTCTATCTGGCCATCGCCACCCTGGCGGCGCAGTTCATCATTCAAGACTTCTTCGGCCGCGCCGAGTGGTTTACCGGCGGTGCGTCCGGGGCCATGGCGGCGCCCGTCAGCCTGTTCGGTTTCGACTTCGATACCGATATGAGCTTCTACTTCATCGCCCTGTTTGCCTTGGTGTTCATGTACATCTGGGGCTGTAACCTGATGCGTAGCCGTGACGGCCGCGCCTTCGTGGCGGTGCGCGACCACTATCTGTCGGCGGAGATCATGGGGGTCAAGCTCAACAAGTACCGTCTGCTGTCCTTTGGTATCTCCTCCTTCTACGCCGGGATAGGTGGCGCCCTCTATGGCCACTACTTGGGCTATGTCTCGTCCGAGGGCTTCACCATCTTAATGTCGATTCAGTTCCTGGCCATGGTGATCATCGGCGGCCTGGGCTCAATCAAGGGCACTCTGATGGGCGTGGTCTTCATGGTGCTGCTGCCCGAGGTGTTAGAGTGGATAGTCGGCCTGATGAAATACACAGACTTTGGCAACCTGCCCATGGTCACCGACGGCCTGGCCTATATCAAGGAGATGGCTATCGGCCTGGTGATCATCCTGTTCCTCATCTTCGAGCCCGAGGGACTGGCCCATCGCTGGGGACAGATCAAGAACTACTGGAAGTGTTACCCCTTCGCCTACTAAGTCGAGGACAGATAGGGGCGAAGACAAATCAATTTGCTGTAAAACCGACACAGTTTGAATCGCAATGAGCGTTAAACCTGGCTGTAGCGCTGCCTTAACCGCATTCAATCTTTATGGATCATGTTGAAGGAAGAAAACGATGACTAAAAAAATACTGCTTAGCACCACGCTTGCTTGTTTAACCTTTGCCGCCGGCGCTGCCCAGGCCGAGGATACGGTTTTTGTCGGCCACCTGGCTGACATGTCAGGGCCCACCGCCTTCGTGGGTAAGCCCTACGCCGACGGCGTGCGTGATGCCCTGGCCTATATCAATGCCCATGGCGGTATCGACGGCACTAAGCTGGAGTATGAGACCATAGACTACGCCTACAAGGTGCCTCAGGCGATCGCCTCGTATAAGAAGTGGCTATCGCGCAAGAACATGGTGGCCATGCAGGGCTGGGGTACGGCCGACACCGAGGCGCTGATCTCCTTTGCCGCCAAGGACAAGACGCCTATCTTCTCGGCCTCCTATTCGGGCCATTTGACAGACCCTCAGGGCAAGAACCCTAAGACCACTAAGCCGGCGCCTTATAACTTCTTCTATGGCGCATCCTATTCAGATGCCTGTCGCGGCCTGGTGCAGTGGGCGGCGGATGACTGGAAGGCCAAGGGCGGTAAGGGCAAGCCTAAGTTTACCCATATCGGTGCCAACCATCCTTTCCCTAACGCGCCTAAAGAGGCCTGCGCCGAGTACGCCACCGAGCTGGGCTTCGACGTGCAGCCATCTGTGGTGATCTCCATGAAGCCGGGCGACTTCAAGGCCCAGTGTCTGAGCCTCAAGAGTTCGGGCACCAACTACGGCTATATCGGTAACCTGGGGGGCTCGGTGCAGTCGCTGATCAAGTCTTGTGACACTGTGGGTACCGATATCCAGTTTATGTCTAACATCTGGGGCGGCGACAAGCTGGTGTTTAAGGCGGCCGGTGAGGGGGTGAGAAACTATATCTTCCCAACCATGACGCCGTTCTGGACCGACGATGTACCCGGCATGAAGCTGGTGCGTGAGATCTCTAAGATGTCTGACAGCACAGGCACAGAGGAGCGTCTGCATCACTATATCCGCGGCGTCTGTTCGACCTATTTTATGAAGGAGTCGATGGAGTGGGCCAAGGCCAACGGCGGTATCACGGGTGAGAACGTGAAGAAGGGCATGTACGCACACAAAAACTGGGTACCTAAAGGGCTAGAGGGCGTCTGCCTGGCAGCAACCTGGACCCCAGAGGATCACCGCGGCATCAACCAGGTCAACATCTACAAGGGTAACTTTAACCATGGCGACATCAAGGTCGAGAAGGTGAATCAGGTGACCCTTGAGCGCCGTACCGACTGGTTAGGCTACTAATCTCTTACCATTTGCCGGGCAGGTCAGGCTTGCCCGGCTCGCTTCTTGACCTTGGAGTTGTTATGACACAAGCAGTGCAGTTAAAGCCCGAGACACCACTTCTCTCGATCAACAATATCGAAGTGGTCTATGACGATGTGATCCAGGTGCTACGCGGCGTGAGCATAGAGGTGCCCCAGGGGGAGATAGTCACCCTGCTCGGGCCAAACGGCGCCGGTAAGTCCACCACCCTTAAGGCGATCTCAGGTTTGCTTAAGACGGAAAATGGCGAGGTGTCCCGCGGTGACATTCATTTCATGGGCGAGCGTATCGACGTGAAGAATGCCGATGACGTGGTGCGCTCCGGCCTGTTTCAGGTGATGGAGGGACGCCGTATCGTCGAGGATATGACGGTGATCGAAAACCTGAAACTGGGGGCCTATACCCGCCGCGACGGCCAGGTGAACCAGGATATCGAGATGGTGTTCAACTACTTCCCGCGCCTCAAGGAGCGCACCGGACTGGCGGGTTATCTGTCGGGCGGTGAGCAGCAGATGCTGGCCATCGGCCGCGCCCTCATGGCCAGACCTAAGATGATCTGCCTGGACGAACCCTCTATGGGTCTCTCGCCCCTGCTGGTCAAAGAGGTGTTTGGCATCATTGAGAAGATCAACCGCGAGCAGGGGATCACCATGTTGCTGGTGGAGCAGAACGCCAACTATGCCCTCAAGGCCGCTAACTACGGCTACATCATGGAGTCGGGCAAGATAGTGCTCGACGGCACCAAGGCCCAGCTACTCAACAACGAAGATGTGAAGGAGTTCTACCTGGGGGGCGGCAACGAGACCCGCAAGAGCTTCAAGAACTTAAAGTCCTATAAACGCCGTAAGCGTTGGCTGTAGGAGGCAATATGGCCGAGTATTTCAAACCCCAAGAGGCTATTGCCCCTGCCGAGCGCGAACAGCAACTGATGGCGGCGCTGCCCGAGCAGCTCGGCTATGCCAGCCGTCATTGCGACTACTTTGCCCATTTATTTGAGGGGGTAGATCTCACTCAGATTAATAGCCGCGAGGCGCTGGCAACCCTACCCATTACCCGTAAGGCCGACCTGATCCGCCTGCAGGCTGAGCAGCCGCCTTTTGCCGGCATGACGCCAGACAGGCCAAGTGGCCGCATCTTCCAGTCGCCAGGGCCTATTTTAGATCCCGAATGTGACGGCCATGACTGGTGGCGCATGGGCCAGGCCTTCTTCGCCGCCGGCTTCCGCCCCGGCGATATTGTGCAGAACTGCCTCGCCTACCACCTGACGCCCGGCGGCTTCATCATGGATTCGGGCGCCAAGGCCTGCGGCTGCACCGTGATCCCTGCGGGGCCTGGACAGACCGAGATGCAGCTGGCGCTGATAGGCTCAATCAAACCCAATGGCTACTGCGGCACCCCCTCGTTTCTCAACATACTGCTGGAGAAAGGCAGGGAGCAGGGGATGGACACCAGCTCGATCACTAAGGCGCTGGTGTCCGGCGAGGCGTTAACCCCATCCCTCAAGGCCAGCTTCGAGGCGGCGGATATCGACGTCAAGCAGGCCTACGTCACCGCAGACCTGGGGCTTATCGCCTTCGAGAGTGTCTCGGGCGAGGGCCTGGTGGTAGCCGAAGAGATTATCGTCGAAATCGTCCGTCCCGGTACTCTGACGCCTGTGCCCGAGGGTGAGGTGGGTGAGGTGGTGGTGACCAGCTTTAATCGCGACTATCCCCTGGTGCGCTTCGCCACCGGCGATCTGTCGGCCATTATGCCGGGGGCTAGCCCCTGTGGGCGCACCAACATGCGCATCAAGGGCTGGCTGGGACGCGCCGATCAAACCACTAAGGTGAAGGGGCTATTTGTGCACCCCGAGCAGGTGGAGCGGGTGCGCGCCCGTCATCCTGGCATTGCTAAGGTGCGACTCGTCGTCATCCGTCAGCAGGAGAATGATGTGATGCGCCTGCTGTGTGAGGTGGATGAGACGACGCGGCCACAGCTGGATATCGCCGCCGTGCAGGCGTCGATCCGCGCCGAGACTCAGTTGTCAGGGGAGGTGGCGCTGGTGGCACCAGGAGCCTTGGCGGACGATGGGGTCGTGATAGAGGATCAAAGATAATGGTCTAGGCTTTGCCTAGCCTGACGTTGAGGATAATGCCCGGCCTTGGAATAGGTTGGGCATTGTTGTTTTGGCTTTCTGTTAGGGGCTAGCGTCTGGTGGCTTGGGTGCTGGGAGGATTTCTGAAAGTCATACCTTCATGGCAACCTAACGCCTGCCCGGCGAGGGCTGTGCAGATACGCCTGTGACACGCTGTGCGCCATCCCTGGCCGCTCTGCGGTTTCATCCCTGAAACCGAAGGTCACAGCCGTATCTGCACTCGGTATCCAACGTCTCTTCGATTTGGCTTCATTTGATGTGAGTAGGAGGGATAGATGAGTGTTCGGCAGGTTGCCAAACTCTACTCGCTAGACTGCGTATCTATACAGGTATAATGGGATTTTGCAAAAAAGCGCCCCTTTCGCTTCCTACTATGTAATCTTGCTGTTCTCGCTTTGTTTTCGGTCTGCTTATTTTCTCCTTGTTATGTAATGCTGTTATTGATATAAATTTCAGATGCTTAAAAAGTTTGCCGCGATGTATATTAGTAGGAAGTGATTTATATAGGCGGCATTCTCGCTAATAAGCGTTATGCGCAAGGACAGAAAAATGCTTAAGGAATTTACAAAAGAAGAAATGAAGCAACGTGCAATCAAAAGAGTTGCTCAAGTAATTTATGGTCAATGGGAAGAAGGCAGAGGAGTTCATTCTAGAATTTTTGAAGTTCTTGTACCTGATGATTTCGTTCTAGATGGTGTTTCTAAGAAAGGTAACGATTATAGAGAGCATATTGTCCCATGTGTTCTAATTAGAAATCATGCCAATAAAATGTTTGATCAAGGCTTCACAATTGAAGACGTCGAATCAATGATTAATGATCATTTACGTATAGTAAAAATTTCGACTGCTGAAGCAAAATATATCGATAACACTTTAGGCTTAAAAGAACGAATGCCTGAAGGTTGGGAGTTTGGTTATGGTGATCCATTGGCTAGACTACACGCCGGAAACGTAGAAATCGCATAACAAGCGGCTGCAATCTGACCTCCTGCCACAGCCACCTTTTTGCAAACACCCGCAAAAAAGCACCAGTAGCCTCCGGCAGTTGAGCCGGGCGTTAATTTGTCATTCGGTATTGTTGTAAGTTGTGTGATGGGCTCGTCGTATAGCTAAAAATCAAGGCTGTTAATAAATGAAATTTGGTATATCCCATGACGGAAGTAATGATTTACTTGAATATCCGATTAATCAAGTGAAATCTCTTTTGTATCGCGAATCTAGTAATGTTAGACATTATGAAAACTTAAAGTTTTTAATGAATTGCTATAAAACGCAGCACGAAGCAGAACAGGTATTGAATTTGTACTATCGAGGGAAACCACTTCCTTTACCACCTATACACTTACAGTTAGGTGGGTTAAGTATGAATGACCCATACTTAATTGCTTGTGGTACAACAAATTTTGATGTGTTCAGCATTTACATGATGAACTTATGCTCCCTCTTTGGTATTCAGAAGTTCCTCAATCAGGGAAATGAATACGATGACATCAAGAAGAGCGCACAAGAAGTAAAAGAACTCATATACAACGAACGTAATGAGTGGCTACCCAAGCCTGTTAAATTATGGCGAAACAAAGTGGCTGCTCACTACGCTGCGGCAGATCCTCAGAGAAATGATAATGTGCTGACTTTAATGGATTCGTTGTCAGCTGTGCCGCAGTACAAGTTTCCTCGTTATACTGTAGCTTCAATGAATATTGTAGTTGACGGTAAAACTTCGCAATTGCAAGAGTGGTCTGTAACTCGAGTATATGATGATCTTACCGACAAGCTATCATTGCGTCCGTTAGTTCCGCTTATTAACACTCGTTTAGTCGGACCGAATGGTGAAAAAGATCCTTTGCTGACTAGCTCATAGGAAAAAGGACAAATAACAAACTGTTTAAGAGTAATTCGCAACTCGTGGCATTTTTACTATGCGTTGTATTTAGTGGTTAAGGTGGTATGTGGAAGCATTGGTATTGTGTTGCTCACACCTTAACAGGGCGTTAATTGTTTAGGTGAATATAGTGGCAAAAATAGATTCTGATGTACTGATTAAAGCCGAAAGTACTATACCAATTGAGTTAGTGCAGTCGTCAAAAGACTTTATGGATATTATGTTTTCTAATATTCCATTTTTGGTAACTATTTGCGTTGTAGTTTGTGCAGCGACAGTGACATACCGCAGCAATAGAAAATCCGTTGAATCTCAAAATAGGCTATCTCGAGCTACTTTAGAGAAGCAAACCAAATTGGCAAATGAAGCTAAAGACGCTGAACATCAAAACAAAATATCAGAGTTCCGCCATCAGTGGATTCAAGAAGTTAGAGGCACCAGCTCTGAACTATCTAAAGTACTCCATCAATGCAAAGTGTATTACACGTTAAAACAACGTGAGTTTGAATATTCCGTACATATGTCTGGTACACCATCAGGCAATCAGAATCATCTAGATGTGTGCGATAAGTATGAGTCAAAATATATAGAATCCCGAGCAGAGTTTTATCAACTATATTCGAAAATAGTATTATTGTTTAAACCAAGCGACTCCCAGACTGAGAATCTCTTGATATTGTTAAATCAAATGCGATTAGCATTATACAATAATCCTTCACAGGTTACAGATGAGTCGATTGATGCAATATTGACTGAATTGCAGAACATTCTTAAGACCGAATGGGAAGTAACTAAATCAAGAACATGGGTACAAAACACTTAGCAAGTCAATTATGGAAGGGACGCCTAAAGCTTGGCTGGTGCTCATTCTTCGCTAATTTTAGCCAAGCATTTGTGCGCCCCATAATTGGATTTTTATGGATAAAATACTCTAACGCGTTGCTGTCCAAAAATGATTTGGTGTTTGAGCGTCGCGGATACAGAAGTCGCTTAATCGAAGAGACGGATAACCAGGTGTAAACACATTTGTGACCTTCCGAGACATGGATGCCGAGGTAGAGCTCACAGGGAAGTGCTCGAACAACCTCCTTGTCTAACGGCCAGTTCGGCATCCATGCCTCTCGTTCGTATCCACGAAGCTAGGCTTCACTCACCGTGTCACAAATGTGTTTGCACATAAGCCTGCCGCAGGCAATTCAAAACCATGAAGGTCAACGCTACCATCAGCGAAGTAAAAACCTATGCCGCTAAAGGTTACAATCTAAAAAGCCAATACCTTTATTCGACGGTCTACTTGCTTTTGTCCAAAAATGATTTGGTGTTTGATCGTCGTGGATACAGAAGTCGCTCAATCGAAGAGACGGATAACCATGTATTTGCACATAAAGGTCGTTTAACCACATCCAAGTGATCTCGACATTGGTGCATCCATGCACTGCACCTACGGTAGGCAATTGATATACCATGAAGCCATGGTTACGGCTTTCTTGCAAATGCTTAATATGGCTAGATGTTAGTGCACTTCTAACTGATTTAATTTCATTACGACATTAGCGATTTTGCCTCGATGGTGGAGTGGGATTGGTCGTCTATCCCGGTGACAATCATTTTGATGTTCTACACGCAGAGGCCAATTAATAGATTGTGGTTGAGCTAATTGGATTTTTGAAGATTTTTCGCCTTTAGTATCCATTCGGATTATCTATGATGTAGAGCCAGCCGTTGTCTTTATATTGCATCACTTCGAGCGCTGTACCCTTCAAATCCGTCCCTGAAATTTGCCATTCTGTTCTAATTAAGGCGATCTCTCCATTAATGTGAACTGACTTTGACAGGGTAATCATTTCACCTTCGACTTGAAGGTATTTTTCTAATTCACCAACAATGGCTTCTCTCCCCATAGCTGCCCGTCCTTTATTATCGAGTATTAATTTTGCGTCAGCAGCGAAGAGTGTCGATAAGCCTTCGAGGTTCTTTTGCTTAAAATATTGGGCAAACAGGGTATGGAGTTCATCAGGTGTTTGTGGTTTGGGATGACCCAATGATGGCTTAGCTATTACACTCGCGGCTAAAAGCATTAATGAGGTCATTATCATTTGTGTCAGTTTCATCAGAATTTCCTGAATTGGGCTTGGGTAATGACGCAAGGTTACTTAAAGCGCTAACTTATAGCTATTAGCTTCCTAAAAGTAACTAATTACCTTATGGTAACTGACGTGATTAAAATGCAAGCGTCAACAACCAATTCGAAAATGAAGGAAGTATCAATGGAGCATGCGCAAGCCCCCGAAAATTACTGTCACGTTGATAAATACCTTTCCCTAATATCAACAAAGTGGACGGCTCATATTGTCTACCTACTCAGTCAAAACTCAGTCATGAGGTTTGGTCAGATTCAAAAACAACTGGCATTGGTCTCCAGTAAGGTGCTGAGTTCACGTTTGAAGTTATTGGAAACGGAAAAAGTTTATCTGGCGAGAGCAGCAAGCCACAATCCCTGTCACAGTTAACTATGGATTGACTCCAAAAGGGCGGGAGTTGGCTGATATTGTTAATAAAATAGTCGACAAAACAGAATCATGGAGCTCGGAGGATAATTAGTTAAGTTGTGATGACTTCAGATGTTAACTGGATCATTGCAAATTGCGCATCAAAGCGCATAGTATTGCGCTCAGCGTTATAGCAAAGAAGGAAAAGCCCTGCTCAAATCAGCGCCTAGGCGGTATTAGTGTCGGTGTTGTATAGCTTTTGTATGGTTTTTTCCTGTGAGTCGACCGAGGTATTTAATGCAGCCGAACTCTTTATTGAAGCAACCTAGAATTCACTGACGAGCGTGATGTTTTATCAATAATTTTTCGATTAAACATTAGCTTGAGGTCTAGTATGCAAGACAAACATTGGTCAAAATTTCAATTGTTACACCAAGTTGTAACTAACCCGAATATTAGGGTAAAGGGCGAGCACAGCTACTACAGCGACTGTTGGGACAATGGTTTCGAGGAGTCGGTGGTCAGGTACCTACACGGCGACAAGATCAGCCGAGACTGGGAGCCCAGGTGGGAGATAGATAAACTTCATATCGGCGATTATGTCTGTATCGGTGCCGAAGTGGTGATTTTGATGGGCGGAAACCATACCCATAGGGCCGATTGGTTCTGCCTATATCCCTTCATGGATTACATAGAAGAGGCCTATATTGGCAAGGGCGATACGCATATTGGTGACGGTGCCTGGTTGGGCATGAGAGCCATGATCATGCCGGGTGTCTCGATAGGTGAGGGGGCGGTCATCGCCGCCAACAGTGTCGTCACTAAGGATGTCGAGCCTTACGCTGTCGTGGGGGGCTCACCCGCCAAGTTAGTGAAGTATCGTTTTGAACCCGCCATTATTAAAGAGTTGTTGCAACTGAACATTTATGACTGGCCCGAGGAAAAATTTTCCGCCCTAAAACGATATCTATGTGCCTCTGACATACAGCGGCTTAAAGACGCTGCGTTAGCCTACGATGCCAAGAATCAGGCTTAGCTAAGCCTTGAGTTCCTCCCAACGTCTGACATTTCCCGCAGGCGTTGGGATATTCTGTTTGTCGTCTGTTTTCGACTTAATCAGTTTTCTACCTAAATATAAGTCAGCCAATTCTTGCTCGTCCTATCTAGTTAATACCAATCGTAATAAACAATTGATCATTCTAGCTTGTTAAAACGCTCGATAACTGTATTAGTATTTTTAATTGTAGAATAACTACTTATCTAAAAATCCTGCTTTGTTCTCAAGCGTTTTTCCTGCGCTATTTCTGATCACATGTTTACTGTGATTGGTATAACTCGCCCGTTGGGATTCTCAACGAATGGTTAAAGCATTGTTCTGTTTGAGTGAAAGGGTTATGCTTGCGACCGCACTAAGTGCAGCTTTCGGCTTTACAAAACAGCATCATAGATATGGATTGAGTGAGATATTAATGGACTATACAGCGGACTATGTTTTTGACTATGTTTCTGACTTTCCCCCGGATTTTTCAACATATTCCCTAGAAGAGTTATTAGAGGCCAAGATAGATAAGCACTGCCGGTAGGAAAACAGGGAAATCAGAAAAAGCTTAGGGAAGGGAGATAGTGTGTCAGTCGATTATTCGAAGTGTACCTTGGATGAGCTTCTTGATGTTAATGACAATATAGACAAACAGCAGTACCCCGAGCGGTATCAACAACTCACCGATGAGATTGCCCGCAGGCGAGCCGCCGGAGAGGTAGCTGAATGCGAGGCAGGAATACCAGAGTGGGAAGATGATGAGTTTGATGTGTTCATTGAATTCTCTGAAGAAGCTCCCACACGATATCGCATCCTATTTATTACGATATTTTGTCTAGTTAACATCGTGTTCTTAGCCTATGTTTTGCCAAAGTATCATGTGGCCGAGCTGGTAGATGTTCATGAGTATTCAACTACTGTCCATGGCATACAGTGTCGCAGTAGTGAGGTTATCGATGAGGGGACAGGTGAAGCTTTTTATGATCTCGATATCCGCTCGTTTGAAGATAACTTTTATGCAGTTGATTTAGGTGCGAGTAAATGTCATCGATTGGCACAATATCTTAAAGTAGGCGAAGATATCGCTATCTGGCATCAAGCTGGCCTGATACTTCAATTGAAAGATGGTAAGCAGACTCTGCTTTCCTATCAATACATGAAGCCCAAAATACGTGATTTTCAAACCAGTTATTTACTCTATTATTGGCTTGGTCTAGCCCTTTTTTGGATGAAGTGTTTTAAATCTCTGGTTAATGCCATATCGCCGGGTACTTTTAAGATGAAGATGCCGGACGTTATTCGCTAGTCGGCGAAATCTGCTCTTGGTCATTTTTTCTCTGAGTAAAAAGCGAGCTTATTAATCAAACTATGAGTATTCCCCTCGAATCTGCGCCCCGCGCCGGCGATAGCCTGATGCTAAACGGTCGACCGGTTTATTTTCTTGCGCCGTTGCCCGTGATGTCACTCCCAGATGACCCCTTGCTCCCCCCTGAGCTGATTCTGCAACACGATGAGGTGACACAGGATCTCGGCCAGGGTAAGGCCGACAGAGACCTTGCCCTTCAGACGCGCTTCGTCATTTTTATCTTGTATCTCTTCGGCGCGATTTTTATCGCGGCGGGCATGCAAGAGGGTGAGCTGGACAGCTTGGCGCTCATGCTAACCCTGGCACTGTTATCGATTGTTATGCTGGCGGCGCTGATGGGGTTTGGCTGGCAGGTGATTCGTCGGCGACGGCGGCCAACGATACGTTTTAATCGTCAGCGGCGCGAACTCTGCTATCGGGATGCTGTCAGTGGCGCGCCGCGCTTCGTCCCCTGGGAGTCTGTGGTGGCCTATGTTCATGGCGGCACGGCACTGGGCGCCACGGCCATAGGCCGACCGATTAAGATGGACGATCATAGCCTGCGCCTGGCGGAGTATCAGGCGCACGACGGGGCGCTGAATAATTTCTATCAGGGGGGGCTACATGCTAGTGAACTTCTCCCTGGAAAATTGGGAGGCGATCCGCCGCTTCATGGAGGAGCCCAAGGAGAATTGGCTAAGGGTGGACCCCTTACCCGATAGCCTGGGTTTTCGCCGCAGACGTCGTGAGCTGTGGCAGTGCTTTAAGGCCAACCCCAATAAGCGCTGGCTGCATATTAATCTGCGCGATTACAGCGAGTCCTGGTTGACTATGGGCGGCTATTATCTGTTTCATTTGCTGACTTGGTGGCAGCTACCTTACTCAGTTTCAGCCTGGTATTTGCGCCTCGCCGTGCTAAGACCCTGGCCTGATGCGGTAGCAGAGTGGTCTCTGCCTCTGCCTCTGCCTCAGTCGCAGTGGGCTCAGCCCAGCGAGCAGTATCTCGAGGCTCGCGCCACATTTTTAAAGACGCAGCAGGCGGCATAATTGGTGAGATAGCATTCTTAGGTACCAAATATAAGCCCCTAAAAGAGCAATAAAAAAGCCCGGCATATGCCGGGCTTTTTATATTCGAGTCTTGTAAGCGTCTTACTTGGCAGACTTGATGAAGTCGACCATCTGCTCGAATGGGATCTCTTGCTTCTCACCGGTGCGACGGTTCTTGTATTCGAATACGCCGTTGTCTATGTTGCGCTCGCCAATCACGATCACGTGAGGCAGACCAATCAGCTCCATGTCGGCAAACATCACGCCTGGACGCTCTTTACGGTCGTCGAACAGCACTTCGATGCCGGCATCGTTAAGATCGCTGTAGAGCTTCTCGGCCATATCTTTAATGCGATGTGACTTGTGCATGTTCATTGGCAGGATGCCTACCTTGAACGGGGCGATGGCGTCTGGCCAGATGATGCCGCGATCATCGTGGTTCTGCTCGATGGCGGCGGCCACGATACGGCTCACGCCGACACCGTAACAACCCATCAGCAGGGTCTGTGCCTTACCGTTCTCATCCAGTACGCTGGCGCCCATGGCTTGTGAGTAGTTGGTGCCTAGCTGGAAGATGTGACCCACTTCGATACCGCGTAGCAGGCCGATAGTGCCCTTGCCACATGGGCTAGGTTCACCTTCGATGACGTTACGCAGGTCGGCAACCTCTGCCTGTGGCAGGTCGCGCTCCCAGTTGATGCCGACATAGTGCTTACCGTCTTGGTTGGCACCGGCGGCGAAGTCGCTCATGACGTTGACGCTGTGATCCACATATACAGGGATGGTCATGCCCACAGGGCCAAGTGAGCCAGGGCCTGCACCTAAGGCGGCGCGGATCTCGGCTTCACCGGCCATCTCGAATGGTGCCAGCACTGCGTCGAGCTTCTCGACTTTTACTTCGTTCAGTTCATGGTCGCCACGGACGATGACGGCCACCAGAGGTGCCTCTTCGCTGGCGCCCTTAACGATAATGGTCTTGACCGTCTTCTCGATAGCGATACCGTGCTGCTCAACCAACTCTTCGATGGTCTTGGCGTTTGGTGTGTCGATAACGCTCATTTCCATGGTGGCGGCGCCACGTGGCTCGGTAGGTACTGGCGCCTCGGCCTTCTCGATGTTGGCGGCGTAGTCGCTCTCGGTCGAGTAGGCGATCAGGTCTTCACCACTGTTAGCCAGCACGTGGAACTCGTGTGACATGCTGCCACCGATAGAACCTGTGTCGGCCAATACTGGACGGAAGGCCAGGCCCATACGACCCAGGATGTTGCTGTAGGCGGTGTACATGGCCTGATAGGTATCATCCATGGTCTGCTGATCCAGATGGAAAGAGTAGGCGTCTTTCATCAGGAACTCGCGTGAACGCATCACGCCGAAACGGGGACGCACTTCGTCGCGGAACTTGGTCTGGATCTGATACAGGTTCAGTGGTAGCTGCTTGTATGAGCTGACCTCTTTACGAATGATGTCGGTGATCACCTCTTCGTGGGTTGGACCCAGGACGAAGTCACGGTTGTGTCTGTCTTGGAAACGCAATAGCTCGGGGCCAAACTTGTCCCAACGACCGGTTTCTACCCAGAGATCCGCCGGCTGCACCATGGGCATCAAGATCTCAACAGCACCTGCATTGTTCATCTCTTCGCGAACGATCGCTTCGACTTTGCGCAGCACACGTAGGCCAGACGGCAACCAGCTGTATAGGCCAGAAGCGTTACGGCGTATCATGCCGGCGCGCAGCATTAATTGATGACTGATCACCTCAGCGTTTGCTGGGGTCTCTTTTTGTGTTGAAAGCAGGTACTTGCTAACTCGCATTCCCAATATCCAGTTGTGTGATGAAATAGGTCGACATTTTAGCACCCTGACGTTTGATGTCACCTAGTTTGTTGGCCTGGCGCCGTGGCAGATTTTTTTCGGCCAACTAGTGATCAATATGGATAAATTGCGTAAAGTATTGGGCTTTTCGAAGCTGGCTATCGGCAAGAACTATCGGCAAGACAAAGTGAGCTAAGCCGGTCGATAAAACGTGAGATAACAGGCCAGATAACAAGGTAGAGAAAAACATGGAAGTGATCGCGCAAATTTATCCCGATCGTATCGTTGTGAGTCACGGCTCGCAGCAGCAAACGTTTTCACCCCAGGCCCCTTTTACCACCCGGCGCCTGCTGGTGGGCAATTTTGCCCCTGCGGAGCAGTGCCTGAAAGCGGGATTAAGGCAGCTGGGTTGCTTCGGGCTGTTTAAGCGGCCAACACTGGTCATCCAACCTATGGTCATGTGTGAAGGCGGGTTGTCTGAGGTCGAGGAGCGCTGCCTGATGGAGCTTGGCTTGAGCGCCGGCGCCCGTCATGTCAGGATACAGGTCGGTTAAGCCTAGTTGCACTAGGTTCGCAGCAAATGGACGCTGGGATGAGCAGGTGGTAGTCAGCTGTCGCTAACGGCTGTTACTGTCGCTAACGGCGGTTATATTAAGGGCCGTATTTTTAGGAAAGTTGCATTTAGGAAAGTTGTATTAAGGATAGCCATGAAAGCAAAAGTTATTATCGTCATCGCACTGACCCTGGGCGCCTTGGTTGTTGTGCCTAAGCTCGAGACCACCTATCAGAAGGCGACCCTGAGCAACGACAAGGGGGAGACGGTGCAGTGTGAGGTGAGTTGGACCGGGTTTGGCTTCGGTGAAACCCTGTCAGACGGCAAGTATCAACAGTGTATCGACGACTATATCGACCAGGGCTATGTGATCAGCCGCAACGAGAAACGGGTTGAGAAGGTGGGGGCCCATCTGCTGAGCCTCTAAACATTAGTTTCTAAGCACTAATGTTCTAAATATAAGCCCTTAAAAATTCGATTGGCATCAAGCGCCAGGCAAAAAAAGCCAGCCTAATCTAGGCTGGCGAAGGGCTAGCTGGGATCGCTAGTTGCAGTTGATTGCCTCATACAGCTCCTGATACATCATCTCGCGCATCTTGAATTTCTGTATCTTACCCGTCACTGTCATCGGGTACTGCTCGACGAATTTGATGTATCTCGGGACCTTAAAGTAGGCAAATTTCTCGGTGAGGAAGTGGCGTATCTCCTCCTCGGTCACGCTGGCGCCCGGTTGCACCTTGATCCAGGCGCATACCTCTTCACCATATTTCTCGCTCTTCACGCCGAAGATGGCCGCATCCTGTACGTCGGGGTGGGTGTAGAGCTTCTCTTCGATCTCTCTGGGGTAGATGTTCTCGCCGCCGCGGATGATCATATCCTTGATGCGACCGACAATTTTGACATAGCCTTCGCTGTCCATCTCACCTAAGTCACCCGAGTGTAACCAGCCTTCGCCGTCTATGGTGGCGGCGGTCTTCTCGGCGTCGTTCCAGTAGAATTGCATCACGCAGTAGCCGCGGCTGCACACCTCTCCGGGTTGACCCACCGGCAGCACCTCGCCGAACTCATCGACTATCTTCACCTGGGTGTGGGCCAGGGCGCGGCCGACCGTGGTGACGCGCTTTTCCAGTGATGAGCCAATCTCGGTCATGTTGTTGATGGGGCTGCACTCCGTCTGGCCATAGCCTATCAGCACCTCTTTCATGTACATGAGATCTTGCACCCTGCGCATCACCTCTTCGGGGCAAGTGGCCCCCGCCATCACGCCGGTGCGCAGTGAGCTGAGATCGAAGCGTTTAAACTCGGGGTGCTCCAGCTGGGCGATAAACATGGTTGGCACCCCATGCAGTGCGGTGCAGCGCTCGGCCTGTACCACCTCTAGAGTGGTGAGGGGATCGAAGGAGTCGCCAGGGTAGATGGCCGAGGCGCCCACCGAGATACAAGAGAGGTTACCCAGCACCATGCCGAAACAGTGGTACAGGGGCACGGGAATACAGAGTCTGTCTTCCAGCCCAAGGCGCATCGCCTTGGCGACCAATAGGCCGTTGTTCAAGATGTTGTGGTGGCTCAGGGTCGCGCCCTTGGGGCTGCCTGTAGTACCCGAGGTAAACTGGATATTGATGGCATCGAAGGGGGAGAGCTGGGCGGCGGTGTCTTTGAGCGCCTTGCGATCGCTCTCGGTGAGCGGACGCTTGATATGGTCGAAGTTGAGCATGCCGGGCGAGGCTTCATCGCCCATACGGATCACAAACTCCAGGCTCGGCAGATTGGCCGATTGCAGTTGTCCCGGCAGGCAGTGCCCAAGCTCGGGGGCCAGCTCGTTGAGCATAGAGAGGTAGTGGCTGGACTTAAATTTCTCGGCGCAGATGATGGCGCGGCAGCCCACATTGTTGAGGGCATATTGCAGCTCCTCCGGGCGATAGGCCGGGTTAATGCACACCATGATGGCGCCTATCTTGGCGGTGGCAAACTGGGTCAGACACCACTCGATGTTGTTGGGTGACCAGATGCCGACACGGTCCCCTGGCTTGATGCCTATGGCCAGCAGGCCGGCGGCCAGCTCGTCGATGTGGGATTGATATTCCTGATAGCTCCAGCGGATCCCTTGATGATGCATGACGATGGCCAGCTGGTCGGGATGGGTCGCCGCCATCTGATCCAGATAATCGCCTATGGTCTGTTCGATCAGTGGTGTGCTGGTGTCGCCGTTAAATTGGCTCAGTTGAAGGGGAAGTTGGTTCTCAGTAGCAAATGTCGTTACAGCAGACATAGAGCCTCCGTGCATAGAGTGTGTCGTTAGCGGTCTGAAGACACACTACTCAAAGTGTGAGGTTTCTCACAAGCAAAGAATGGCGTTTATAGACTAAAGAACTAAGTTGGCCGCGGGGGATAGATAGAAAGGTGAAGCTGGGATTTTATTCAATAAAAACAATATGAAAAAGGAGGCCTTGGCCTCCTTTAATCGGTAAGTGTCACGGCTATGGCTAGCGGCCGTCCTGGGCGCGGCGCGTCTTAAAATCTGACGCCTCGAGCCACTTTGGCCAGTCGTTATTGTTGGCGAGCTTCTCTAGGATATCGCTGATGAGCGTCAAATCTTGCTCTACACCGCCGAGCGTCCAGCTGGGATCGTAATCGTCGGCGCCCTGATGATACTTGTGGGCGATATAGTCAGGGTCGGTATCTCCCAGACTCATAAACATCAGGCCGGGCACCCCTTGCTTGGCCAGGGCGAAGTGATCCGAGCGGAACATCAGGCCATTCTGCGGTCTGGGATCGGCCTTGACCCAACGTCCCTGTGCCTTGGCGGCGTCGTCCAGATAGTGTTCCAGCTCTGACACCCCTTCGCCATAACGCAGTATGTAGTCGACGCCTTTACCGACATTCATGCCGTCTATGTTGAGGAAGGCGACCAGCTGCTTGGTAGGCACAGGCGGGTTCTCGGCAAAATATTGCGCGCCGATAAGGCCGGTTTCTTCGGCGGTGAAGGCGCTAAACAGCATGGAGCGCGCAGGCGGTTGGGTGGCGCTTAGCGTCTTGAAGTGACGTGCCAGCTGCAGCACGCCAGCCACGCCAGAGGCGTTATCTACCGCGCCGTTGTAGATGCGGGTCTGGTCTTCGTGCACTGTCTTGCCCAGGTGATCCCAGTGGGCGTGCATCACCAGCCACTCGTCAGGACGCTGCTTGCCTGGTAGCAGACCGGCGACGTTGTAAGAGGTGGCCAGCTCGATAGCATTTTTCACCTCGAGCCTGGCCTTGAGATCTAGCGAGCGTGACTTAAAGCCCGGCTTGGCGGCGGTGAGCTTGAGCTTGTCATAGTCGAGCCCGGCGGCGGCAAAGATCTTCTGCGCCACCTCATGCTGGATCCAACCCATGACCCCAATATGCGAGCGATTCTTCTGCTTATCGACCAGGGTGTACTTGGTATTGGTGTTGCTGTTTTGCACCACGTTCCAGCCATAGGCGGCCGGGGCCGTTTCATGGACGATAAAGACCGCCTTGGCGCCCTGTCTTGCGGCCTCTTCATACTTGTAGGTCCAGCGGCCATAGTAGGTCATGGCGTTGCCCTTGAAGACCTCCGGGTCTTGGGTGGCAAAGCCCGGATCGTTGACCATGAGGATCACCGTCTTGCCTTTCACATCGATACCCGCGTAGTCGTTCCAGTCATATTCCGGGGCATTGATGCCGTAGCCGACGAAGACGATGTCGCTGTTATCCAGCTTGATGGTTGGCTGGATCTGCTCGGTGCGGGCGGTGAAGTCGCTGCCGTTGTTAAACACCAGATCGCCAACGCTCAGCTGCATATTCTGATCGGCGGTGATCTTGGCCATGGGCACGCTCTGGCGGTAACTGTCGCCAAAGCCCGGTGCGAGCCCCATCTGCTTGAACGCATTTTCAAGGTATTCCACCGTGAGGGTTTCCCCCTTGGAGAGCGGGCCTCGACCCTCAAATTGGTCGCTGGCGAGGGTTTGAACATCTTGCCGGTAGCTGGCTTGGTCAAAGACGAAGGGGGCGGCACTGGCGGCCGGTAGCAGCAACAGGCCGAGTAAGCCCAAGAGGCGTGGGGTATTCACAGACGACTTCCTTTTGTGATGTTTGTTTTTTTATGTGGTGCTCGCCGCCTTAGTAATGGCAAACGATTGGTATAATCATCATATGTGCATCAGAAAGGTTGATGCAAGAGGGGAGCGATGGCGGGGCATAGATCTGTTAAGTTTGTTTGCTTGTTAAAAAAATCTGCTTTACCTTTTAGTTATTGGCGAATTTAGGTTTGCCATTGTTTGGCGCTATGAATGCTAGCGGATTCAAGGAATGACGATGAGAGTCACCTGGGGAAAGGAAAAGACGATGAAGGCCACAACAATCATGCTGATAGCAAGTGTCAGCTTAGGGCTCATGAGCGGTTGCGCCAGTAATAAATCCCTCGATCAAGCATTTTACGATGGGGTTAAGAAAAGCGCCGAGTCGCGGCCCAATAATCCAGATAATCGCGTCGAAGATAAGGATTTAGCGGGCGGAGTCGTCAACGTGATTTTTCATGGTACCGGTAAGCTGATCCACGGTGATGGCGCGACTAAATAGTGCGGCGGTTTATTTCTTATCGCGCCTGTCACCTATGACACGCGCCGGGTTACCGGCGACGATGGCGTAGTCGGGTACATCTTTGGTGACGATACAGCCCATGCCGACAACAGCGTAATCACCTATGGTTACCCCGTCGACTATGCCCGCCTGGGCACCAATCCATACATCTTTACCTATAACGATCCCTTTAGATTGGCTGCTTTGCTGATAAATTGGCGTGTCAGGGCGCATGCCATGGTTAAAGGCGTAGATGGTGACATTGTTGGCGATACGGGTCTGATCGCCTATGACTATCTTGCCGCGACCGCCATCTAAGGAACAACCATGATTGATAGCTACCTCATTACCCATGACGATCGGGCCGTGTAGGAAGCTGTCGGCGGCGATCATGCAGCGATTACCTATCTGAATGTCCCGGCCTGGCTCGGCAAACAATTTGGCCTGGGGGGCGATAAAGCACTCCTCACCTATGCTCACGGTTTCGACCGCCATCAGCCCTTGCTGTATCTCCTCCTGCCAAGGCTTGGCCCAGGTGAGATGTTTAGGCTTCAGGGAGAAGTAGAGCCAGGGCATGTAGGCCAGGCGCTGCTTATGTTGTTCGCGATAGTCTACTTGATTATCTAATGGCGCCTGCATGATTAATCCGCCTGCTCCAACGCCTGAGGTTTCACCGGACGCACCGCGTCGACCAAGATACCTGCCTCGTCCACGTGCCAGAGGATGTCGAGATCATACAGGGCGACCTGGTAATGCTTTGGATCTTCCTTGGCCTTCTTGTAGGCGGGGCGTGGGTCTTGTGCCAATACCCCTTGGATGATGGCCTTGAGGTTGGGGTACTTATCCGCGGGGAGACCGTCGATCTGATGCTGCACCGCATCGGTAAAGCGCACGTCGATAAGTACCGGCGCCTCCTGGGCGATACCGCCGAGGGCACCCTCGATGGCATCTGAGAAGGGGATATAGGGTTTGATATCCAGAATCGGCGTGCCGTCCAGCAGATCCATGGCGGAGATCTCAAGCTCCACCTTGCCCTTGCGTTGATGGATGGCGTGCAGTCTGACCACAGACTGGCCTATGCCGTTGGGGCGGAAGGTGGAGCGGGTGGCAAATACTCCTAGTTTCTCGTTACCGCCAAGGCGCGGTGGCCGAACTGTGGTCTTCCAACCTTGGCTAAGGTTTTCATGGAAGGTAAACAGCAGCCAGATGTGAGAATACTGGGATAGGCCGCGCACGGTATCGATATGGTTATAGGGTGGTTGCAACTCGACGAAGCCGCGGGCGGCGGTGACCAGCCCTGGCTGTCTGGGGATGCCAAATTTCTGTTTATAGGGGGTGCGGCAGATAGCCACAGCCTCAATTTCACGCTTGAGTGTCATGGTAAAGACTTATGTTTACGCTGGTGCGCTGGGCGATAAAAACTACTTGTCTGCGGTGGGCAACAATATGGCCTGACCGACACACAGGGCTTGGCTAACGCAGGCCTTACTCGGTTCCTGGATCAGGGCGCAGCGTTTGATGATAAGGCCATTGGCGCCTTTATCGGCGGCGGCGCGGCGCGCCATGGTGCGGGCCTCGCCGATGGATGCGGGGACATCCTGAGCGCGTTCCTGGCAGGACTCTCCCTCTACCATCCCCTTTAGTTCATAGGGGACCTTGGGCTGAGTGTCCTGAAACAGTTCGACCTCACCGGCCTTGAAGTACTCGTTGATGGCCTGGCCATCTAAATTGCTGTTGAAGGTGTATTCGCCTGCACAGCCACCGAGTAGCAGGGCTGAGAGGAGCAGGACTGTCTTCGGGGCGGTCTTCAGGTCGGAATTAGTCATGATGTTGGCCTGTGTAATGAGCTGAACTAAAAACCGGCCGAATAATCGGCCAGTTTTGAGTCGTTTAGAAGCAAAAGTCTAACGCTTTAGGTACTTTTGATAAAGTTGTTGTTGGCGATTATTGAGATCTATTTGGCGACCGTCGATAAACACAGTATCTATCTTGCTCGCGGCGGGATCGAGTATGTCCCCCTTAGAGAGTACCAGGTTGGCGCGATACCCAACGGCGATGGCGCCCATGTCGTTTACGCCTAAGATCTTGGCGGCATCTAGGGTGATGCTCTTGAGTGCCTCCTCCTTACTTAGGCCATAGGCCGCCGCCTGACCCGCGGCAAAGGGCAGGTTGCGGGCGTTCCAGTCGCCGCTAAAGCCGATGGCGAAGGGGATACCCGCCTGTTTGAGCAGGGCTGGGATCTTGAAGCTCATCTCCACCGGCTCATCTTTGCGTAGCGGCAGGCTGAGGGTGCGATTGTAGATCACCGAGGCGCCGATCTCGTTGAGCTGATCCGCCAGTCGCCAGGCATCATAGCCGCCAACAAACACCAACTTAAAGCCGTAGGGACGCGTCATGGCGATGGCGCGCTCTATCTCCTCGCTGCGATTAGCGTGGATAAACAGACTCGCCTTGCCTTGGTAGAGGGGTAGGGCCGCCTGCCAGCGGTTGTCTATCTTCTGCACCGTGCCTGCCTTGTCCGCCAGATAGTAGCGGTAACCCGCCTCGAGCTGTTCGCCGAGCTGACTCATCTGTGCATCGAGTCCCTTAAGCTGCTTATCGGCAGTCTCCTTGTCCTTGGAGAGGTAGCGGATGTTGGGCCAGTAGAGATGAAATTGCGGCGCCGTGGTCACCAAAGCCTCTTCCACCGTCCAGCTATCGAGGGAGACCAAGGAGGACTGACCGGCCAGGGCATCGCCTTGGGGCACCACCTGCGCGTGGGTGATACCGTTGACCCTGATGGTGGGGATCAGCTCTGAGTCGGGATTGAAGGCGCTGACGGCCAGCAGTTGGGGGTTGCTGTCACCCACCTCGAAGGCGTCGTTACTGGCGCGCATCATCTCCACCTCAACGAGACCGATAGAGCTGTCCAGCGCGATAAGCCCTGGGTAGAGGTCTTGCCCGGCGGCGTCGATCACCTTGGCGCCGGTCTGCGGCAGCTGCTGGCCGATGGCGACGATCTTGCCTTGTTCAAAGCGCACATCGGTGGCGTCCAGCACACCGTTCAGGGCCGTATGCACCCTGGCGTTGTGGATCAGTATCGGCTGGCTCTGGGCGCTGGCGGGCACCATGTCGTGGGCCAGCGACGCACAGGAGAAGAGGCCCAGGCTAAGGGCGAAGAGTGTCGGCTTCATTAGATGGCCTCCTTGTGTAGCTTGCTGTGGACGCGGTTCTGGCTGTGGGCCTTATGCTCGCTCAGGGCTGTTTGGCTCAGGGCTGTGCCCCAGGCGTTGTAATGGGTGTCGCAGTGCCACTGGGGCTCTTGCTTATCCTCTGGCGTCTCGCCGGGAACCTCAGGTTTATCCCGGGTCAATACCGCCTGGATCAGCGCGGCGCGCTCGCGTTCAACCTCGAGTTGCATCTTCTTGTCTTGCTGACGGTCGAAGTAGCGGCGGCCTTCCACCCAGGTGTTTTCTACCTTGGCATAGACGGAGAGCGGCGAGGCATTCCAGAGTACCAGGTCGGCCTGTTTGCCTGCTTCCAGAGAGCCGGTGAACTGGTCAATGCCTAACTGTTTAGCCGGGTTGATGGTGACCATGTTCCAGGCATCAATTGGCGACATGTCGCAATACATCATTGACTTGGCCGCCTCCTGATTGAGACGCCTCTGCATCTCATAGTCGTCCGAGTTGATGCTGGTGAGCACCCCCTTGTTGTGCATCAGGCAGGTGTTTTGCGGTATGGCGTCATAGACCTCGAACTTATAGGCCCACCAGTCGGAGAAGGTGGAGGCGTAGGTGCCATGCTTGGCCATCTCGTCGGCCACCTTATAACCTTCCAGAATATGGGTGAAGGTGCCGACCCTAAAGTTATAGGCCTCGGCGAGGCGCAAGAACATCAAGATCTCAGACTGTACATAGGAGTGAATATGCACCTGACGCTCGCCGCGCAGCACCTCGGCCACCGCCGCCAGGCGATAGTTTGGCTTGGGCGCCACCTGCTTGCGTTGCTGACTGCTGCGTAGGCGCTCATAGTCTGAGTTTGCCTTCTCATAGGCCAGCGCCTCGTTGAAAGTCTCTTCGAACAGGGACTTCACGCCCATGCGGCTCTGGGGGAAGCGGCGGTTGTAGTTGTCGCCCCAGTTGGCCTGTTTGACGTTTTCGCCGAGGGCAAACTTGATGCTGGCCGGTGCCTGTTTAAGTTTCATCGCCTCGGCGCTCTCGCCCCAACGCATCTGGATCACCTGGGCCTGACCGCCTATGGGGTTGGCGCTGCCGTGGAGGATCTGCGCCGTGGTTACTCCGCCAGCGAGGGCGCGGTAGATAGAGATATCGTCTGGGTCAATCACATCGCCGATACGCACCTCGGCGGTGACGGCATCGGTATCTTCGTTGGTGCCGCCGTTTAGGGCGATATGAGAATGCTCGTCTATGATGCCGGCGGTCAGGTGTTTGCCGGTGGCATCTAAGGTTTGGTAGCCAGAAGGCGTCTTAAGGGATTGACCTATCTTCTCGATACGACCATCGCGGATAAGCAGATCATAGCCGGTTAGCACCCCGCTATCAGTCGAGGTCCACAGGGTGGCGTTTTGAATATGCAAACGCTCCGTCTTGGGCTGCGCGCTGAGTCCATAGGCCGTGTTGGGCTGAGTGAGTTTGGAGATGAGCGCCTGGGCAGGTTTCTCCTGCTCGGATTCATCTTTGTGATCTTGTGCCATGACCACACCCGCGATTGGGTGTTGGCGATTACTGTTGTCGAGCATCCTGCCGTGAATTCCCTGGGGATCGAACCAGAGGGTGAAGCGGCTGATGCCTGGGTAACCCGCCTCATCGAGATTGGCGTTGAAGGTCAGGCGTTCATTGGCATAATTAAGGTCGCTCAGGGTTATCTCCTGCTCGCCACTGGCCAGGGTACCGCTGAGCTTGTCGTCATCGACCAAGTCCAGATCTAAGGTGAGCTCGCCCAGCGTTAGCTGATAGCCTTGGCCGAGCCAGTGTCTGTCGCGGGGCACCTTCTGTGTCTCACTGCCCTGTAGCCACACGCTGACAATTTTGCCTTGGGTAAAGATGTCGCCATCGGTCACTACCAGATCCGCCATGAAGCCGGGCTTAAGCTTGCCGCTAAAGGTAGAGATGCCCGCAATTTCTGCCGCCTCTGTGGTGAGCGCCGCCAATGCTGTCTCTTGGCTCAGCCCTTGTTTGACTGCCTGTCTGAGTCTTGGCCAGAAGGCGTCGGCCTTGATGCCATGCTGGGTAAAGGCGAAGGGGATCTTGGCATTTTCCAGCGCGTGTGGATTGCTCGGCGCCCGCTCCCAGTGGCGTAGATTGGCCAGGCTTATCTCTCTCTCTTTGTCGCCGTCTTTAATATTGGGGGCCGCGGGAAAATTGAGCGGGGCGATGATACTAAAGCCGGTGGCTTTGACCTCGTCGATGCGGGCATATTCTCGTCCGCTGCCCACCAGGCTTGCCGATAATTTAAATTCGTTCATTAAGTGAGCGGCGCGCAGCAGGCTATTTAAATTCTTGGTTTCAAATATGGCCGGGTGTTTGTCTATATCACCCAGGCGCTGCAGCGCGATATTAAATTCGATATTTTTCTCTTGAGTAGCCGAGTCGGCTTTATCTATATTGGCTCTATACCAGTTGGCATCGGCCAGAGTTTGTCGAATAAGCGCGATGCTGCCCATTAAAGAGTTGGGGTAATCCTGAATCGAGCTGCCTTTATCGAAGGCGAGCAGGTGACTGGATTTTGCGCGATAAATAATGTCATTGGCTTTTAAGGGGGCCAGTGAGATAGTCGCGGCCCTGCCTCTGAATATGCCGTCTAACATACCGGTTTGTACGCTGGTAAACCCATTATCAACCCATTGCTTGGCCGCTTCCTGGTCGGGATATATATAGTTAAACCACTCTTTTTCAGCGTGAATTGCACCATTATCGGCATTGCCACCTATGCGTTTAATTTCATAAACCGGGCGGGCCACTTTCTGCTCGTCATATTTAAAGTCGATGCCGTAATTGGTATACGGGTCGATAAAGCCGGGATAAATATGCTTACCTGTCATGTCGATGACATAGGCATCTTCGGGTATTTTGTCATTGGAGATAATGGCTTTAATTTTATTATCTTCAATTAACAGGGTGGCATCCTGTTTGGTTTCGCCGGGGGCGATCATCAGGGTTGCATGGGACAGGGCGGTTAATTTTGGCGTGTTATCTGTTAGCTGAGCGTTTGCTATCGCGGACGGGCTCGCCAAGAGGCAGGCCACCAGACTCGCGGGCACTGAGAGGAAATGGATTCGCATGGCGTTTAATTATTATTGGCTGGGATCAAAAGTAGCTCAAGATTATCCTATATTATGAACAATTTCCAAGCATTGAACTGTATCGGTTTATGTCAGGCTCCTGAGAAATAGCTGCTTGGCAAACACTCGGCATAAGTTGAGAAAGGGAGGCTGGAAAATCATTCGGAAAAGCATTGGGAAAATGACTGAATAATGGCTGAGAAAATGCAAAGGAAAGGGGGAATGCAAATGGATGTAGCAAACTAGCCCTGACTAACAAATAAAAAAGCCAACCCTGAGGTTGGCTTTTTTGCTCGTTCATCCCACAGTGGGAATGTTTAAGCTTAGATAAGGAAGTCTTCGAGTGAACGACCCTTATCTAACTCATTTTTAAATACGGTTGGTGTGCGACCCTGACCCGTCCAAGTGATCGTTTCGCCATTCACTTCAATTTTATATTTTGGTGGGCGTGGAGCACGTTTCTTAGGCGCTGGCTTAGCAGCCACTGCGCCTAAATCGTCAATTGATAAACCAACAGCTTCCATTTGTTGGCGAATCTCTTCTATCTTTGCATTGCGCTCGGCCATAACCGCGCTTTCTTCTTCTGCTTGCTTCTCTTTCTCGGTAATGATTTTTTCAAGCTTAACTGCTACATCTTTTAAATCTTCTACCGACAATTCTTTAACAGCAGCCTTAAAGCGACGACCATGCGTCAATATATCTAGAAATTCGCTCATATTTATAATGTCCTGCTTAAAAATAAAATAGTAAATAGGATTACAGGGCTAATAATAGGAACTAAAAAAGGTTTTATCAAACGAATTAAATGAATATTTGAGCCTTTAATGTAAATTTTATTTCAGCTTTTCTTTTTTTGTCCCATTTTGACCTCTTAGTCACCCATAAACACCCTGTTTTTGATGTAAGACAAAGATGCAGGCGACTTCCTGTTGACGTTAACGTCAACAGCACGTAAAGTGGCGTAAGTTGGTGGTAGTTTCGCTATGCACTATTTGTTATCCAGAATAAAGACGTAAGAAGGAAGCCTTATGAAAGTATTGGTGCCAGTAAAACGCGTCGTCGATGCTAATGTGAAGGTCAGGGTTAACGCTGACAATACAAATGTCGATACCGCAAATCTGAAGATGGCCATTAACCCATTTTGTGAGATTGCTGTAGAAGAAGCGGTACGTTTGAAAGAAGCAGGTATTGCGACCGAGATCGTGGTAGCAACCATAGGGCCTAAGGCGTCGCAGGAGCAGCTACGCACGGCGATGGCGCTGGGCGCAGACCGCGGTATTCATGTGGAAACCGACGAAGAGCTTGCGCCGCTTTCTATTGCAAAGATCCTCAACGCGATTCAAGCCAATGAGCAGGCTCAGCTGATCATGCTGGGTAAGCAGTCTATCGATGGCGACAACAACCAGACAGGCCAGATGCTGGCGGCGCTAGCCGGTCTACCTCAGGCCACCTTTGCCTCTGAGGTAAAGGTTGAAGGTGAGCAACTTGTGGTTACCCGTGAGATCGACGGCGGTCTGCAGACCCTAAAGATGCCACTGCCTGCGATTGTCACCACAGACCTGCGTCTGAACGAACCTCGCTATGCCAAATTACCTAACATCATGAAGGCGAAACGTAAGCCGCTCGATACCATCACGGTAGATAGCCTGGGCGTGACCCTGAAGCAGCATCAGAAGGTGCTCAAGGTGACACCGCCTGCCGAGCGTCAAGCGGGTATTATGGTGGCTTCTGTCGAGGAGCTAGTGGACAAGCTAAAGAATGAAGCGAAGGTGATCTAAATGGCGATTCTAGTAATAGCAGAACATGATAATGCGACTTTAAAACTCGATACCGCCAAGGTAGTTGCTTGTGCTCAGGCGATCGGTAGCGAAGTCGATGTGATGGTGGCCGGTCATAACTGTGGCGCCGCAGTCGAGAGCGCCAAGCAGCTTGCCGGTGTGCGTCAGGTATTGGTGGCCGATAGCGCCGTTTATGCCAACGCCATCGCCGAAAACCTGTCATCGCTGATCGTTTCTGTGGCCAGCGAGTATCAACACATCCTGGCGGCGGCTTCGAGTGTCGGTAAAGATGCACTGCCACGCGTTGCGGCCCTTTTAGATGTGGCGCAGATCTCTGAAGTGGTTGAAGTGGTCAGCGAAGATACTTTCGTGCGTCCTATCTATGCCGGTAGTGCCATGGCGACGGTTCAGAGCCTGGATGCCATCAAGGTGATGACGGTTCGCGCCAGTGCCTTCGATGCGGTTGCCCAGGACGGTAGTGCCTCGGTGCAGACCCTGGATAACGAGTACAGCGGCGATGTCGAGTTTGTTTCGCAGACCCTGTCTGAGTCTGAGCGTCCCGATCTTGGTGCGGCCTCTGTTGTGGTTTCGGGTGGTCGTGCCATGGGCAGCGCCGAGAACTTTGCGATTCTCGAGCAGTTGGCCGATAAGCTGGGCGGTGCACTGGGTGCGTCTCGCGCCGCGGTTGACGCCGGTTATGTGCCAAACGATCTGCAGGTGGGTCAGACGGGTAAGATTGTCGCGCCGGACCTCTATATCGCCGTGGGTATTTCGGGTGCCATCCAGCACTTAGCGGGGATGAAAGATTCTAAGGTGATCGTGGCGATCAACAAAGATCCAGAGGCGCCAATCTTCCAGGTGGCCGACTATGGTCTGGAAGCGGATCTGTTCGAGGCAGTGCCTAAGCTACTCGAACTTATTTAATAAAATGTAAATGCTTGGTGAGCACTTTGGTGTTCATCTAAAATTTAGTGTGATATAGATCACGTGGAGCGGCTTTGAGGTAGCGTCCTTAAAGCCGCTTGTGTTTTTATGTGCCTCACGTTTGCCGATAGTGACATTGGCAGGCGTCCTGAGACGTAGAGGTGCATTAAATATCAGTAGTATTCGTTAGGGTGATGCCGTTAAGCGAATATGAAAGGATTTGGTGCCGAAGTGGTGGAGTTGATCAAGACTTGCCGCTGGGGCTGTCATCGAATAGAGGCAGCACTGCCATAGTGCTTCTTATCTGGATTGATAAGTGGAAGGTATACCGAGAATGGGTATCACTATGGAGCGCTACTGATAGGACAGGTGTAATATCTCATGCTATATCCCACCAGTTCAGTTGCCCTCCATTCGTATTTAAACGAAGACAATATTTTACAATGACAACTTTGAGTTATGCCGATTCGGCACTTTCTTTGCTGCCGCCCGTGGTGGCGATTCTGCTGGCGATCTTTACCCGCCGCGTCCTGCTCTCACTCGGTGTGGGGATCCTCCTGGGGGCAATGTTAATTGCCGATTTTTCACCGCTGGACATGGGCCAATACCTGGGACAACAGGTGGTGGGCCTGGTGTGGGATGATGGCGCCTTAAACAGCTGGAACGTCTATCTGCTGGGCTTCTTGATCCTACTTGGGATGATCACCGCACTCATTACCGTGAGCGGTGCCGCCAAGGCCTTTGCCGACTGGGCCCGTCAGCATATTCGTAATAAGCGCGATGCCAAGCTGCTCACCATGTTCCTGGGCTGCGTGGTCTTCATCGATGACTACTTCAACAGCCTGGTCGTGGGCAGCGTCGCCCGGCCGCTCACCGACAGATACTATATCTCCCGCAGCAAGCTGGCCTACCTGCTGGACTCGACCGCCGCACCTATTTGCGTGATCTCGCCCGTTTCCAGCTGGGGGGCGTACATCATCGCGCTGATCGGCGGCATACTCACCGCCCACGGCTTTGCCGACACCGGCCATCTGAGCGTGTTTATCCAGATGATCCCGATGAACTTCTATGCCATCTTCGCCCTGGTCTTGCTGCTATGTGTGGCCTTCATGGGGCTGGATGTGGGGCCGATGCGCCAGCATGAGCTAAACGCCCAGAAGGGTAACCTGTATGACGAGGCCAAGGGCCTGCCGCCAGGCGCCAACAGCGACCTGCCAGAGGCGGATTCGGGTAAGATCTTAGGCCTGTTCCTGCCAATTACCGTGCTGGTATTTGCCACCATCTACTTCATGATCGACAGCGGCGCCGCTGCGCTGGCCGCGGAAAACCTGCCCTTCAGCGTGATAGGGGCGTTCGAGAAGACGGATGTGGCCTCATCGCTCTTCTTCGGTGCCGTGATTGGTCTGGCTGCTACCCTAGTGCTGGTGGCCGTTCAGGGGCTGGACAAGGCGCTTATCTTTAAAGGCGTGCTGGCCGGGGCGCGCTCCATGTTGCCCGCCATCTATATTCTGCTGTTTGCCTGGACCATTTCCGGGGTGATCGGTCAGATGGAGACGGGTAAGTATATGGCGAGCCTGGCGACGGGTAACATTCCGTTCGCGCTGCTGCCTGCCGTGCTGTTCGTGCTGGCGGGTCTGACGGCCTTCTCTACCGGCACCAGCTGGGGCACCTTCGGTATCATGCTACCGATTGCCGCCGATATGGCCATGGGCACCCACACCAACATGATGCTGCCTATGCTGGCCTCAGTGCTGGCGGGCGCCGTGTTTGGCGATCACTGCTCGCCCATCTCGGATACGACTATCCTGTCGTCTACCGGAGCGAACTGTCACCACATAGACCATGTGCTGACTCAGCTACCCTATGCCCTCATCGTGGCGGGGATCAGCCTGGTAGGTTATACCGTGCTGGGCTTTACCGAGTCGGTTGGCGCGGGACTGGCCGCCTGTAGTGGGGTGTTTGTGGTGAGCATTCTGGTGCTGCGTCATAAGGCTAACCGTCCGGTTTAATACCAATCACAGTAAATATGTGATCAGAAATAGCGCAGGAAAAACGCTTGAGAACAAAGCAGGATTTTTAGATAAGTAGTTATTCTACAATTAAAAATACTGATACAGTTATCGAGCGTTTTAACAAGCTAGAATGATCAATTATTTATTACGATTTGTATAAGTGACCTGTCGATACCACACAGACAAGAAAAATGCCGCTCATGGAGCGGCATTTTTTATGGTTAATATTCCCCTTTAACGGGAATTCGCCTAGTTGAGACCACGGCGCTTTAGCAGCGCCTCAGTGGTCGGTGCCTGACCGCGGAAGGCCTTGTAGGCTTCCATCGGCGGGACGCTGTTACCCACTTCACGTATGGTCTTGCGATACTTCATGCCGATCTCGCGGTTTAGACCACCCTGGGTCTGCACATAGGCGAAGGCATCGGCCGCCAGGATCTCGCTCCACATGTAGGCGTAGTAGCTGGCCGAGTAACCGCCGGGGAAGGCGTGGGCGAAGTAGGTCGACTTGTAGCGTGGCGGCACGGCGGCGATATTGATGCCGTGTTTCTTAAGCGCTTTGGCCTCAAACTCGGCACATCCTGCAGCGGCGCGTCGGCGTTCAGTGAGTGCCACTCGAGATCCACCAGGGCCGCCGCCATATACTCCAGGGTGTCGAAGCCCTGGTTGAAGCTGCGCGATTTCAGTAGCTTCTGCAGCAGGTCGTCGGGGATCACTTCGCCCGTCTCGTAGTGCTTGGCGTAGTTGGCCAGCACCTCGGGGTGGGCCGCCCAGTCTTCTTCGAAGGTCGAGGGGAACTCGACAAAATCGCGGGAAACGGCCGTGCCCGACAGGCTAGGGTAGGTCACCTTAGAGAACATGCCGTGGGTGCCATGGCCCATCTCGTGGAACATGGTGGTGACCTCGTCGTAGCTGACGAAGGTCGGCTCACCCTCTGGTGCCTTCTTGATGTTCATCACGTTGACCACCACAGGCTTCTGGTTCAGAAGTTTTGACTGAGTCACGAAGGAGCTCATCCAGGCGCCGCCACGTTTGCCTTCGCGGGCAAAGTAGTCGGCGTAGAAGATCGCCATCGAGCTGCCGTCGGCGTCAAACATCTCGTAGGCCTTCACATCTTCATGGTAGACAGGCAGATCCGGGCGCGGCTTGAGGGTCACGCCATAGAGACGCTCAAGGGTGAAGAACACGCCGTCCTTGAGCACACGTTCAAACTCGAAGTAAGGTTTGATGGCGGCGCTGTCGAGATCGAATTTGTCTTTACGCACCTTCTCGGCATAGAAGGCCCAATCCCACGGGGCCAGGGTGAAGTCGCCGCCAGTCTTGTCGATCATCGCCTGGATATCGTCGGCTTCCTTCTGGGTGTTGGCTACCACGGCGGGCACCATAGAGCCGAACATCTGATAGACGGCTTCTGGGGTCTTGGCCATCTGCGGCGTCAGGCGATAGTCGGCCCAGCTATCGTAACCCAGGAGTTTGGCGCGCTCGGCGCGCAGCTGTGCCAGGCGGGCAACCAGAGAGGCGGTTTCGTTGTCGCCGCTCATGCCGCGATTAGATGAGGCCTGCCACACCTGCTGGCGTAGCTCACGGTTTTCCAGCTTGGCCAGGATAGGCTGTCGAGTGGTATTGGTGATATTGATCAGATACTTGCCTTCATGTCCGGCGGCTTTGGCATCGGCCTTGGCGGCGCGTATATCACTCTCTGACAGCCCCTTTAGCTCATCGACACTGTCGACGACGACGGCGATCTCCTTGGTGAGCCTTAGCAGGCGCTGACCAAATTCGTTGGTGAGCTTAGACTGCTCTTCGTTCAGCAGGCGTATCTCGGCCTTTTGAGCCTCGGTCAGCTTGGCACCCGCCATGACGAAGCGTTGATGATAGATCTCTATCAGGCGCACCTCTTCGGCCGTTAGCCCTAAGGTGTTGCGGCTCTGATACAGGCTATCGATACGGGCAAACAAATTGCCGTTGAGGTGGATGTTGTCTGAGTGGGCAGCCATCTTAGGGGCCATCTCGCCCTGTAGCTTACGCAGGGCGGGGTTGCTGTTAGACCCAGTCAGGTTGTAGAACACCTTGGAGGCGCGGGTCAGCAGCTCGCCGCTGGTCTCCAGCGCCACGATAGTGTTGGCAAAGGTGGCGGGCTCTTTGTTGTCGGCAATGGCCAATACCTGTGCATGATGCTCTTCGATGCCTTGCTCGAGGGCGCGCTCGAAGTGCTCATCCTTGATCTGGCTAAAATCGGGTGCCTGGTATTGCAGCGTACTGGCTTGCATCAGCGGGTTTTGCGCTTCCATGCCGGCGGCGGCCTGTGTGTGGGCATTGTTTGTCTGACAACCACTGAGCAGCACTGTGGTTGATAAGGCGCCGACGACGGCAAAGGCGATAAGGTTCAATTTCATCTATACAACTTCCTTAGATTGCGATTGTTATTTTTATGTGGGCGGGTGTTGGGATAATCTAGCGTTTGTAAATTAACTCAGGCTGAAAAGGGGCCTGATGCCAAAAGAAAAGGAGCCTGGCGAAGGGCTCCTTTGGGTTGGAACTAGGGATAATGATCAATTACCTTGCTGTCACCTCAGGTGTTAGCGGCTAAAGTTATGGTACTTCTCAATACCAAAGCTGCTGCCTTCGGCGTGACAGGTTGCACAAGACTCTGTGGTGCTCAGCTTGTACCACTTGCTAGCTGGTACATCTTCCGTGGTTGTACCGCCATTTTGCATCATGTGGTTCAGTGCGCTGTCATCGTTATGGCAAGCGTAACAGTTGGCCGTGATTGGGCTAGCCATCTTGTTGCTTATGCCATAGGCGCGCGCCTTGATGAACTGATTTGGCACGGCATTCAGATCAACCACACCAGTGTCGTGACAAGCCACACAACCGGTCTGTGGCGCGATCACGCTGGCTGAGTTAGACACTTCCTTGCCGTCCTCATCCAGGCTCTTGCTGCCTACACCCCAGTGCATGCTGTGCACCATAGGACCGAAGCCCGGAGAGGAGTAGCCTGCACGGCGATCTTGACCATTGTTGTGACAGGCCACGCAGCCAAAGCCACCTTCGGCGAAGTTACCGTTTTTGTGGAAGTTTGCTTCGCTGTTGTGACAAGTCGTACAAGACTCGCTGCCGACGTTATGACGACGCTCGTAGGCTGTAACCGCCCCATCGAGTTGAGATGCTACGTCTGTATAGCCATGGATAGTCACTACATCAGATTCGGCACCCATATAGTCTTTGGCGGTGAAGCTGACACGTAGTGATGCCATCAAGCCTGCATCTGCCCAAGCCGATAGATCAGGCGTAGAGCCGACAACATGTGGCGCACTATGGCTCGCAGGAGCTGCTGCATAACACATGGTCTTGCGACCTTCGGCGTCATAGCTGTAATCGTACGCTGAAGTAATACGACCAATTACGCTGTCGTTATACACACCGTGTAGATATGAACCCACATAGTTAATTGGCTTGTCAGGGTTATGAATCGTTTGTGTGTCATCAAACAGTTCATGAAGGTCAACTAAGGTTTCGGCACCGGTTTCGGCATCGACCTTAAACAGTGACAGAGTGGTACACCATTGACCCGCAGTACCTGCATCAGCGAACCAGGCTGGTGCTGTGCCTGTCACCTTGTAGCTATCTGCGATTGCCTTGTTAGAGGAGATGGCACTCTTAGCTTCATGTAGTTTACGCAGATCTGAGCCGTTACCAGGAACGATATCTCCTGGAATACCACCAGTGTCGTGACAGTCGGTGCAGCCTGGGCCAGCGATGTTGACATTAACGGTTGGCTCGGCGTGACAAGAGCTACAGTTCATGGCACTAAAGCCGGTCTCAAACGCTTGGTGATTGATGTGGCCTATCTTAGAGAGGGTATTGCTGGCATAACCGCCTACTGAGAAGCCTTGTTCGTTAACCGCAGTACGGCTTACCGAGCCGTGACAGACCATACAACCTTCGACGAAGGTGACTTCACCGTCCATGCCTTGGGCTACATAACTTGAGTGGCGGTTAGGGCTGGTGGAGTAGTCGACGTGGCAAGAGAAACAGGCTTCTGTGGTAGTCGAGAAGGCACCTTCTGGCTTGTTCACCACATATTTTCCTGAGCTAGCAATGCCTGATTCGCTATGGCCTCCGACACGTAGCCAAACAATACCTTCGGTTCCCGCATTAACGCCTTTCAATGGGAGAACGAATTCATAGTGACCATCGCTTATTTGCGTAAGCGTTGCTCCTTCGGTATCGGGAGTTCTGGAAGACTCCATGTTTACCCCACCATATCCACCGATATGAACATTGTCTTCGACTTCGTTGATCGGGCTTTCGGTGCGGTTATTGATAAAGCCTTTGTCAGTCAGCGCCGCGACTTTACCTTCGGCTTTTGTCAGGCCGTTAATAAGCTCACCATTTTCGTTAGTGACCTCAAATTCGTAACTAATAGTACCTTCACCAAATGCATAGTTAATTACTTTGACATTCGTTTCTAAGGATGTTGTCGCTACTGGCGGAGTCCAGGAGTCTCCTGGTGTACCAGGGATACCTGGCTGACCATCAACTCCGTCCTTACCATCTTTTCCATCGTCACCACTGCATCCCGCTAATGAACCGGCCAGCACTGCGGCGACCAGGTAGGCGAGTCTTTTTGATGTGAATAATTTCATCATTCATCTCCGTTCGATCCAAAGTGCCAAATGTGATGCTTAGGGCGACTGCTTGCAGGGGAGGGCACTCGTCTTAACACATACACTGAACCTTATGGATACTGGTTATATTTATTATTTGAACCGACGCTAATGCTTCTATCTATACAGAAATAGATGTTTAAGCTACCGATTCGAAAATGAGTGTATTGTTAAAGCCTTGTTGAATATTTGACCTAATTCACATGAGGTTGTATCTCTTTGGGGGTAGATCTCATTTTTGTTAAATTTATTTAAAATCAAACACCTAATTAATGTTGTTTAAGTTTTGATTAAGGTTGGGTTAAGTTTTGGTTGGCATTTTTGGCGATAACTCGGCATGTGTCACAATTGTTGCTTTTGTCGCTCAGCCTCCCCCAACAAACTTTCAGGCTTTAGCCTTTAGCTCTTAATTTAGGGGGGGCCGTCGGGCTTGATAACCGCTGAAGATAAAGGAGGAGCAAAGCACGATAATGTGCGGCATCACCCAATGCTTAAGCCTTTTGGCGCTGCTAATTGGCGCAATATGGTGATAGAATCGCTCGATAACAATAATCAGGGGACTACTCGCTTTGGCACAGCTCTATTTTTACTATTCGGCAATGAATGCCGGCAAATCCACCTCACTGCTGCAATCTTCCTATAACTATCGCGAACGCGGCATGAATACCTTGGTCATGACGGCGTCGATAGATGATCGCTATGGCGTGGGTAAGGTGGCCTCTCGTATCGGTATCGAGACAGATGCCCAGGTATTTGCCAGCGATGACAATCTGGTTGAGATGGTGCGCGAGGCGCTTAAGAGTCAGCCCCTGCACTGTATCTTGATCGATGAGTCGCAGTTTTTGAGCAAGGAGCAGGTGAGACAGCTGACCTATGTGGTCGACGTGATGGATATTCCGGTGCTCTGCTATGGTCTGAAGACAGATTTCCAGGGCGAGCTGTTTAGCGGCAGTCAGTACCTGTTAGCCTGGGCCGACAAGCTGGTGGAACTGAAGACCATCTGTCACTGTGGTCGTAAGGCCAACATGGTAGTGAGGCTAGATGGCGAAGGCCGCCCCATGAAAGAAGGCGAGCAGGTCGCCATCGGCGGTAACGAAAGCTATGAGTCTGTCTGCCGTAAGCATTTCCGCGAATTTTTGTGGGACTAATTCTCCCACTCGTGTGAGCTAAGCAATAAGCCATCCAACAGGGTGGCTTTTTTATACCTACGCCTCGGCTATTCAAGGCTGGCGAGTAAGTGTCTGACGCTGGCGCGGGTATGGTCAATCTGCTCGACGATACGGGTGGCGCTCTCTCGCTGATCGGTCATTTGTGGCCAGTGGTCTTGCCATACGGTTTTAAGGTCGGCGCATGATGCGATAACCTCCTCCTCGGTGATCATGCTCAAGTCGTTAATCAGGTTTACCTTGATCCAGCCCTTGCGCGGATTGCCCGCATGGGGGTCTTTATCATAGTGTGCGGCGAACACTATCGCCTCAAGTTCAGAGAGCTGCAGTAAGAGTTCGAAACTGGCGGTTCGCATGGTGTTGTTATACTCGCTAATTTCCATGCGCCATACGTTGTAGCTAAATCCTATCAGCGCAAATATCATGCTGAAGATGGCGGTGAGCTGGAAGATATAGCGCCTTCGATTGAGTTTGCTAAGCATGGATCCTCGCTGGTGCTAAAAGGCTTTGTGTAAAAAGGCTCTTTTTGAAAAACCTCTTTGTGAAACGGCGCGCAGCTGTCTACTTTTGGTCTCGCTTATTGACAGTGTAGCCGCAGATTGAGTTTGTGTGGGCTTCTGCGAGGGGGGGGACGCGATAGTTAATGGCTGTGGCTAGCTGCTAACGGCTATCAGGTTTTCCCTTGGTGCTGCTATGCGGAAACCATTTCTGGTATAGCCGCTCAACCTCGCCTTCTTCAATGAGAGCGTGCAGGGTGCTTTCAATTTGGCTCAAGAGTTCGCTATTGCCTTTCTTGACCGCAAAGGCCACGGGCGAGCCGGGATCGGGGTTGTCCAGTATCGTAACGCCTATCCCCATCTGCCGGGCGAGGTAGAGACCGACGGCCTTCGGCATGATGGCCGCCTGGATCTTACCCGCCTTTAACAGCGCCATGGACTTTTCCTTGCTAGGGGTCGCTATGATGCGAAAGTTATACAGTGTGCCCAGCTCCTTCCAGTGGGTTTCGATGTAAGAGTGGCGATCGCCGCTGACAAACTTGTTATGAAGATCCTCCAGTTTAGCGATCTGCTGGTTGTCTTCGAGAATGAAGATCACGTCATATCGATAGTAGTAGGGCCGGGTAAAATCGAAAAACTTGGTTCTGAGGTCGTTGACTTCCATGCCGGCAATCACCTCTATGTCACCAAACCTGAGCTCATTGAAGACCAGATCCCAAGACTCCTGCCTAAACTGAAACGCCTTGCCGAGCCGCTGAAAGATCAGCCTGGCTACGTCGGCATCGAACCCTGTGGTTTCACCATCGATGGAAAACTGATAGGGGGGAAACCCGGTCGCCACGCCACAACGCACCTCTGGGGTATGCTTTGCCAGTACGGGAAGACTCAAACAGAGGAGTAGCGCGGCAAGGAGTACGCTCTTGTAGGTGGCAAAGTAGGGCATCAGTTTAGGTGGCCTGCTAGTTTCATCATTTCACTCTTAGGTTTTTATTTTAGTTGTCTTTGGAGCTTCGGCGGCGAATGCGCTATGGGCCACCCTGGCAGGCGCATCGTTCTTAAAGTCCATGATAATAGTGTGGATTAGGCAGGTTTTGCAAACAAAAGCTGTAACAAGGGATTTTCTGGCTATAAATTCAACTGATTAGGTGTAAATAATCTTTATTAATAACGACTTAATTAGCAACGGAATAATGCTTACCTATGAGATCTGCCTCATAATTTCAACAGCTGTAACCTACTTGATACAGATACATTGCGTTAGATCAATTGTTGAAAATTTGTCAGGCGTCAAAATTCAGTCACCGTTTGGGTAACTAACTAAAATGCAATGCGAAATAATCAACCCGTGATAGACAATGAGGTTGCGCTGACCGACGATGATATCCTGCTCTCCACCACAGACCTCAAGGGCAACATTGGCTATGCCAACGAGGATTTCTGTCGTATCTGTGGATTCTCCGAAGAGGAGTTACTCAGTCAGCCCCACAACATAGTGCGTCATCCAGACATGCCAAAAGCCGCCTTTGCCATGTTGTGGCAGCGACTGACCGATAAGCAACCCTGGCTGGGCGTCGTCAAGAATCGCTGTAAAGATGGCTCCTATTACTGGGTCAACGCCTATGTGGCGCCCGTGCTGGAGAACGGTCAGGTCAAGGAGTATCAGTCCGTGCGCCGCCGGGCCAGTCAGGAGCAGGTTGCGCGCGCCAGCGACATCTATCAGAGCCTAAATAGCGCCGAGCAGCGCAGCGAGATCGTTGATGCCAAGTTCAGCTATGGCGCTAAGCTGACCCTGTTCGCCCTCGTCTGTCTGTTGCTGGCCATTGGGTTAAGCAACATCTCCCCTTGGCTGGCGCTGCTTTGCGCCCCCTTGTTGGTCTTTGGGATGCGCGCTCTGTTGGCGCCGCTGCGCGCCCTCAACCAGCATGCGCTGTCCATAGTGTCAGACCCAGTGGCCAGACATATCTATGCCGGGCGGCGGGATGAGCTGGGGAATATTCAGTTTGCCATGGAGTTCACCACCGCGGAGATCGCCGGGGTGGTGGGGCGTATGACAGATGCCTCGACCACTATCGCCAGGGACAGTGATACCTTGCTGAGCTCTATCACGGCCACCGCCGATCGCGCCGATGGTCAGAATCAGCAGACGGCTCAGGCCGCGGCGGCGGTCGAGGAGTTGACCGCCAGCTTCAATGAGCTGGGTCAGCAGATCAAGCAAGTGTCTGTCGATGTCGAGGCCAGTCAGGCGGCGGTGCAGCAGGGCTATGAACAGCTCGATGCCGTGGTGGCCAGCATAGATGAGCTACATAACGAGGTAGGTAACTTTGCCCAGGTGGTGAGTGAAATTGAACATGACAGCGTGGCAATTAATCAGGTGCTTGAGGTGATCACCAAGATTGCCGAGCAGACCAACCTGCTGGCGCTTAACGCCGCTATCGAGGCGGCGCGGGCTGGCGAGTCTGGCCGGGGCTTTGCCGTGGTGGCCGACGAGGTGCGCCAGCTGTCGGCGCGAACCGCCGACTCGACCAGCCAGATAGATGCCATCATCGCCAAGTTCCAGCAGAGCACCGCCAATGCGGCCCATACCCTGAGCGCAGGTCAGCGTCAGGCGACCCAGGCGGTGCAGTTGGTCAAGCAGGCCGAGGCGGTATTTGCCGAGCTAGTGACCCGTATTGATAAGATCAATCAGATGGCAGAGTTGAGCGCCAACTCCATGCAGGAGCAGGGACTGGCGGCGGTGGACATCAGCGACTCGCTGCAGGCGATCAGCGAGCTGGCCAGCGAGGGCTTTGCTCAGTCCCAGGCCGACAGACAACTGGGTGAGCGCAGCTCGCTCAAGTCGATGGAATCGCGGCAACTGGCGCGGCAGTTCTGGCGTCAGGCGGTACATCGCGCCAACGCCTAGCGCATACAAAAGCGCTATACCCAAAAGCCATACGAAAAGCCATACAAAAAGTTATACGAAAAGCCATACAAGAGAGCCATATAAAAAAGCCCAGACATCTGTCCGGGCTTTTCATGTTAGCGAGTGCAATTAGAACTGCATCTCGGGAACATGCTCGGGCACGACCAGCTTGCCGGCCGTCTTCTCGATGATCTCCTCGACGCTCACGCCTGGTGCGCGCTCCAGCAGGTGGAAGGCGCCGTCTTTGATCTCCAGGAAGGCAAGGTCGGTCAGCACGCGCTTGATGCAGCCATAGCCGGTGAGCGGCAGCTCACACTTAGGCAGCAGCTTAGAGTTGCCGTGCTTATCGGCGTGCATCATGGTGACGATAATATTGTCGGCACCGGCCACCAGATCCATGGCGCCGCCCATGCCCTTGATCAGCTTGCCAGGGATCATCCAGGAAGCGATAGAGCCCTCGACATCCACCTCGAAGGCGCCTAGTACGGTGAGATCCACATGACCACCACGGATCATGGCGAAGCTCTCGGCCGAGGAGAAGAAAGAGGCGCCAGGCACTGCGGTGACTGTCTGCTTACCCGCGTTGATGAGATCCGCGTCTATGGTCTCTTCTGTGGGGAACTCACCCATGCCCAGCAGGCCGTTTTCAGACTGCAGCATCACCTGCATGCCTTCGGGAATATAGTTGGCCACCAGGGTGGGGATGCCGATGCCTAGGTTGACATAAAAACCATCCTGTAGCTCCTGGGAAACACGCTGTGCCAGTTGTTCTCTCGATAAAGCCATGGTGTCTCCTCCCTATTTGCTCTTGACGGTGCGCTGCTCGATACGCTTCTCGAACGTACCTTGGATCAGGCGATCCACATAGATGCCTGGGGTATGGATATGGTCTGGGTCTAGCTCGCCCGGCTCGACGATATGCTCGGCTTCTACCACAGTGATCTTACCGGCCGTGGCCATCATAGGGTTGAAGTTGGCGGCCGTCTTACGGAAAACCAGGTTACCCATGGTATCGGCCTTCCAGGCGCGAACCAGGGCGAAATCGGCGGTCAGCGCGGGCTCGAGCACATAGTGACGACCATCGATCTCACGTGTCTCCTTGCCTTCGGCTACCGGGGTACCGTAACCGGTTGCGGTGAAGAAGGCGGGGATGCCGGCGCCGCCGGCGCGGATCTTCTCGGCCAGTGTGCCTTGAGGGGTGAGGATCACGTTGAGCTCACCCGAGAGCATCTGCTGCTCGAAGGTGGCATTCTCACCCACATAAGAGGCGATCATGGTGCTGATTTGACGGCTCTTGAGCAGCAGCCCCAGGCCGAAATCGTCGACCCCGGCGTTGTTCGAGATGGCGGTGAGCCCCTTGGCGCCACTCTTAACCATCTGGGCAATTAAGCCTTCTGGGATGCCGCAGAGGCCGAAACCGCCGACCATGACGGTCATGTTGTCAGTCAGACCTTCCAATGCTTCTTCATAGCTGCCGACCAGCTTATTGAGTCCTGCCATTATCATTATCTCCTTTGAGCGTGAGCCGGGCCTGAGCCCAGCCCCTGTTATTCTGTTAGCGCGCGTGCAACCTTGGCACCGCTGACTCTGCCCAGCGCCTGGCTGATGGTGTTACCCGCCTTGATCAGGGCGTCGAGGTCGATGCCTGTCTCTATCCCCATACCGTGGAGCATGTAGACCAGGTCTTCGGTGGCCAGGTTGCCCGAGGCACCCTTGGCGTAGGGGCAGCCACCCAGGCCGGCCACCGAGCTGTCGATGACGCTGACACCGGTCTCCAGACAGGCAAGAATATTGGCGAGCGCCTGACCATAGGTGTCATGAAAGTGTAGCGCCAGTTTTTCCACCGGCACCTTTTGCGCCACGGCTTCAACCATTCTACGGGCATTTAAGGGGGTGCCAACGCCTATGGTGTCACCCAGTGAGATCTCGTAGCAGCCCATTTTGTAAAGGATATCTGCCACGCGGGCCACTTCCTCGACCTTGATCTCGCCCTCGTAGGGACAGCCCAGCACGCAAGAGACATAGCCGCGTACGGGGATCTGTTTCGCCTGAGCCGCCTCCATCACAGGGATGAAGCGTTCGATCGACTCCTCGATAGAGCAGTTGATGTTGCGCTGGCTAAAGCTCTGCGAGGCGGCGCCGAAGATGGCCACCTCGTCCGCGCCGGCGTCAAGGGCAAGTTCCAGCCCCTTGAGATTCGGTGTCAATGCGCTGTAGACCACGCCCGGGCGTTTGCTCAGCTGGCGGAAGATCTCGCCCGAGTCGGCCATCTGCGGCACCCACTTGGGGGAGACGAAGCTGCCGGCCTCGATGCGGGTCAGGCCCGCCTCGCCGAGCTGGTCGATCAGGGTCAGCTTATCGGCGGTGGTGACCGCCTTCTCGTTCTGCAAGCCGTCGCGGGCGCCGACCTCGAAGATGCTGACCCGGCTTGGGTAAGTCTTGCTCATGGTTAGGCGTCCTCGTTCGGGGTGACGTCCAGCAGCAGGGCGCCGTCGCTCACCAGCTCACCCGGCTGGAAGAAGAAGGCGGCAACCTTGCCGTCAAACGGCGCTTCGATGGTGTATTCCATCTTCATCGCTTCCATCACCATCAGCCCCTGACCCGCCTCGACCTCATCGCCCACCTCGACCAGGTGAGTCACTATGGTGCCGTTCATCGGCGCCTTGAGCTTATCTTCGCTGCTGGCCTGATCTTCCACTACCTCTGTCTGCAGGGCGCGGAAGTGATAGCTGCCGCTTGGCAGGAAGAGGGTGAAGTCGTCGCCCTCACGGCTCACGGGGATCTTGCTCTTGTGGCCGTTGATCTCGGCGTGCAGCAGATCTTGCTTTAGCTCACCGCTCAGGGTCAGTTGCTGCTCGTTGAGGCTGAGGTAGTAGCAATCGCCCACTTGGCTCAGGGTCAGGTGTTGGATCTCATGTTGGTCATCGAGCAGAGAGAGCTGATGTACGCCGCTGCGGTTGAGTCTGAAGCCGCTGACCTGGCCCCAAGGCGAGTAAGGGTCGTGACTGTTGGTCGCGGTGAGCTTGGCCTGTTCCTTCTGGGCACACAGGTGGTAGAGGGCGGCGAAGGCCAGGGCGCCATTTTGCTCGCTGGAGTTATCGCCATCTAGGTTGGCACCAATCAGGGTGTCGCCATAACGCTCGATAAAGTCTGTGCTGAAATCGGCCTGTGCGAAGGCCTGATGTTCGGCGATGTTGGCCAGGAACTCTATGTTGTGTTTCAGGCCACTGATCTGATAAGACTCCAGGGCGTGCACCAGGCGCTGCAATGCGCGCGGGCGCGACTCGTCCCAGACGATCAGCTTGGCGATCATAGGGTCGTAGAAGTTGCTGATCACATCGTTTTCGCGGATGCCTGAATCGATGCGCACATAACGGTTCTGTTCGGGTTCGCGCAGGAAGTTGAGCTTGCCGCTGGCGGGCAGAAATTCGTTTTGCGGATCTTCGGCGTAGATACGTACCTCAAAGGAGTGGCCGTGAATGCGCACATCTTCCTGGCGCAGTGGCAGCTCGCTGCCGCTGGCGACCATCAGCTGCCATTTAACCAAGTCCTGGCCGGTCACCATCTCGGTGACGGGATGCTCTACCTGCAGACGCGTGTTCATCTCCATGAAGTAGAAGCAGTCGGTCTCGTCGCTGGCATGGGTGTCGAGCAGAAACTCCACGGTACCCGCGCCCACATAGTCGATTGCCTTGGCGGCGGCGACGGCGGCTTCCCCCATGGCGCGGCGCAGGCTGTCGGACAGACCCGGCGCCGGTGCCTCTTCGACCACTTTCTGGTGACGACGCTGAATCGAGCAGTCGCGATCCGACAGATAGATGCAGTTGCCTTGGGTATCGGCAAATACCTGCACCTCGACGTGACGAGGCTGTCTCAGGTAGCGCTCGATCAGCAGCTTGTCGTTGCCAAAAGATGAGGCCGCCTCGCGGCGCGCCGAGTTGATGGCGTCCAGGGCTTCAGCTTCCGACTCGACGATACGCATCCCCTTACCACCACCGCCGTAGGCAGCTTTGATCAGCTGAGGGAAGCCTATCTCTTTCGAGGCCTTGAGCAGCACCTCGTCGCTCTGGTCATCGCCGTGATAGCCGGGCACCAGGGGCACATTGGCCTTCTCCATGATGATCTTGGCGGCACTCTTGCTGCCCATGGCGTCGATGGCATCGGCGCTTGGGCCGACGAAGGCGATACCCGCCTGTTCACACTGACGGGCGAAGTCGGCATTTTCCGACAGGAAGCCGTAGCCAGGGTGGACCGCCTGGGCGCCGCTGCGTTTGGCGATCTCAAGGATCAATTCGCCCTTGAGGTAAGACTCGCTCGGGGCGCTGCCGCCCAGGTAGAAGGACTCGTCGGCCATGGCCACATGGCGGGCGTCCTTGTCGGCGTCCGAATAGAGGGCGACGGTTTTGATGCCCATGACCTGTGCGGTCTTAATGATTCTGCAGGCGATTTCGCCGCGGTTGGCGATCAGTAATTTGGTAAACATGTTAGCGAACTCCCCGAACTGGTAGGGCAATAGGGTCTAAGATGATCTCTGTGTTCATTAGGCGTTCCACCTTGGGCTTCTCTTCTCGAAGAAGGCGTTAAGCCCCTCCTGGCCCTCGTCTGAGACGCGGATGCGGGCGATACGCTCGCTGGTGTAGGCCAGTGTCTCCTGGTCAATCACACCATCTTCCAGGCGTGACAGCAGGGTCTTGACCCAGGCCATGCCCTGAGGGCTGTTGCCCTTGAGCGCCGTGATGATGGGCGCACTGGTGCTGTCGAGATCATCGTTAATCTCATGGATCACATTGAGCTTGAGCGCCGTTTGGGCGTCGAAGCGCTCGGCGGTCAGCATGTAGCGGCGCGAGGCGCGCTGGCCCATGGCACGAACTACATAGGGGCTGATCACCGCGGGGATCAACCCGAGCTTGACCTCACTGAGGCAGAAGCTGGCGCGGCTATCGGCGATGGCAATGTCGCTGGCGCAGATAAGCCCCAAGGCGCCACCGAAGGCTGCTCCTTGTACCAATGCCAGCGTCGGCTTGGGGAACTTGTCGAGCTTGTGCATCAGGGTCGCCAGCTCGTTGGCGTCATTCAGGTTTTGCTCGAAGTCCATCTTGGCCTGCTTGCGCATCCAGTTGAGATCGGCGCCGGCGCTGAAGTTACGCCCGTTGGCCTTAAGCACCAGCAGCTGACAGCTGTCGTCGCTTGCGAACAGGTCGAGTGCGGCGATCATTTCACCTATCATCACCTCGTCGAAGGCATTGTGTTTGTCGGCGCGGTCAAGCACCATCTCGCCGACTCCATCTTTTAGGGAGCAGCTTAAGTATTCAAATTCTTGTGCAATTGTTTGGCTTGTCATGGGTATCCTTCCTTGCCTCTGCGTTATCGATTGCTGACTGAGCGGCGCATTACATGCGGAACACGCCAAACTTAGTCTCTTCAATTGGCGCATTGAGCGCCGCAGAGAGGGCCAGGCCGACTACGTCGCGGGTCTGGGCTGGATCGATAATGCCATCGTCCCATAGACGCGCGCTGGCATGATAAGGATGTCCCTCCTTGTCATACTGGGCCACGATAGGGGCGCGGAAGGCCGCTTCCTCTTCGGCGGGCCATTCCACCCCTTTGCGGGCCAGGCCGTCGCGGCGCACGGTTGCCAGTACGCCGGCTGCCTGTTCGCCGCCCATCACAGAGATGCGGGCGTTAGGCCACATCCACATCATGGTGGGCTCGAAGGCGCGGCCACACATGCCGTAGTTACCGGCGCCGTAAGAGCCGCCTATGATAACGGTGAATTTAGGCACAGTGGCGCAGGAGACGGCGGTCACCATCTTGGCGCCATGCTTGGCGATCCCTTCGTGCTCATATTTCTTACCCACCATGAAGCCGGTAATGTTTTGCAGGAACAGCAGCGGGATCTTGCGCTGGCAGCAGAGCTCGATAAAGTGGGCGCCTTTCTGCGCCGACTCGGAGAAGAGGATGCCGTTGTTGGCGACGATGCCAACTGGGTAGCCGTGAATGCGGGCGAAGCCACATACCAGGGTCGCGCCATAGTTGGCCTTAAATTCGTCGAAGTCTGAGTCATCGACGATACGGGCGATAACTTCTTTGACATCGAATGGCTTCTTAAGGTCGGTACCGACGATGCCGTAGAGCTCGTTGATATCGAACTTAGGCGGTTTCGCCGGGCTCAGCAGGCTGGCGATCTGCTTGTTATGGTTGAGGCGAGTGACCGACTTACGTGCCAATTCCAGTGCGTGTTCATCGTTCTGCGCCATATGGTCGGCCACGCCCGAGATCTTGGTGTGCACCTCGGCGCCGCCCAGCTCTTCGGCCGAGACCTCTTCGCCCGTCGCGGCCTTCACCAATGGTGGGCCGGCGAGGAAGATGGTGCCTTGTTCCTTGACGATGATCGATTCATCGGCCATGGCGGGTACATAGGCGCCGCCCGCGGTACACAGGCCCATCACCACGGCTATCTGTGGGATGCCCTTTGAAGACATCTTGGCCTGGTTATAGAAGATGCGACCGAAATGGTCTCTGTCGGGGAAGACCTCATCCTGGCGCGGCAGGTTAGCCCCGCCCGAGTCCACCAGATAAATGCAGGGCAGGTGACAGCGCTCGGCGATCTCCTGGGCCCTAAGGTGTTTCTTCACCGTCAGCGGGTAATAGGTGCCGCCCTTTACGGTGGCGTCGTTGGCGATGATCATGCACTCGACGCCGCTGACGCGGCCGATACCGGCGATGATGCCCGCCGCGGGGACCACGTCGTCATAGACCTGGTAGGCGGCAAACTGGGCAATTTCCAGAAACGGCGAGCCGGGATCCAGTAGCTTTTCGACACGTTGGCGTGGCGACAGCTTGCCACGGGAGAGGTGGCGCTCCATGGCGACGGGGCCGCCGCCCTGTTCGATTTCAGACAGTTTTAATTTGAGATCGGCGACTACCTGGCTCATCTGCTGGTGCTTGGCCTTAAACTCGTCGCTGCGGGGATTGATTTGACTGCTCAGTTGCGTCACGGCTTGGTTCCTTTTAAGACTGTGTTGAACGGGAAGCGGCGATTGCCCGCCCTGGGCCGGATTGGCTCCGGCCCGTTTTACGCATTTGACTATTTAGACTCGTTGAACAGCTCGCGGCCGATCAGCATGCGACGGATCTCTGAGGTGCCGGCGCCAATCTCGTAGAGCTTGGCATCGCGCAGCAGGCGTCCGGTGGCGTATTCGTTAACATAGCCGTTGCCGCCCAGCAGCTGGATGGCATCCAGCGCCATCTTAGTGGCCAGCTCGGCGCTGTAGAGGATGGCGCCGGCGGCGTCTTTACGTGTGGTCTCGCCGCGATCGCATGACTTGGCCACGTTATAGACGTAAGACTTGGCGGCGTTCATGCCGGTATACATGTCGGCAAGCTTGCCCTGTACCAGCTGGAACTGACCGATAGACTTGCCAAACTGCTCACGCTCGTGAATGTAAGGCACTACGATATCCATACAGGCGCTCATGATCCCCAGCGGGCCGCCAGAGAGCACCACGCGCTCGTAATCCAGGCCGCTCATCAATACCTTAACGCCGTTGTTGAGGCCGCCGAGGATGTTCTCTTCCGGCACTTCACAGTCTTCGAACACCAGCTCACAGGTGTTAGAGCCGCGCATGCCCAGCTTGTCCAGCTTCTGTGCCTGGCTGAAGCCCTTGAAACCACGCTCGACGATGAAGGCGGTAATACCGTGTGGTCCCTTGTCCATGTCTGTCTTGGCGTAGATCACATAGGTGTCGGCGTCCGGGCCGTTGGTGATCCACATCTTGTTGCCGTTAAGGATATAACGGTCACCCTCTTTACGGGCGCTCAGCTTCATGGAGACAACGTCCGAACCTGCGTTAGGCTCACTCATCGCCAGGGCGCCGATATGCTCGCCGCTCACCAGCTTAGGCAGGTACTTGGCCTTCTGTTCGGCGTTACCGTTACGGTTGATCTGGTTAACACACAGGTTGGAGTGGGCACCATAACTCAGGCCGATAGAGGCCGAGGCGCGAGAGATCTCCTCCATGGCGACTACGTGGGCCAGGTAGCCCATGTCGGCGCCGCCAAACTCTTCGGGGACGGTGACCCCGAGTAGTCCCATCTCGCCCAGTACGGGCCATAGCTCGTTAGGGAAGGCGTTTTCCTGATCCACCTTGGCGGCGATAGGAGCGATTTCATTGGCGGCGAAGCTACGCACTGCATCACGCAGCATGTCGACATCCTCACCGAGGCCGAAGTTGAGAGAAGAGTAGAGTTGAGTCATGGTTTTATCCTACAGGTCTTATGCTTTTATAATTTTTTTAGTCAGGCTTCCTAGCCTGGCTTGTGTCTAATTTGTTGCTGCGTTAATTCGATATGGTCCTTGCTGTGCCCTAGGTGCTCTGTTGCTGCTCCAGTGCGGCGCGGCACTGCTGCTCGGCAGAGTTAAGCTCCATCAAGACCACCTTGATGTCGTCCATCTGCTGCTGCAGGGCCGATTTTTTCTCTTCCACCAACTCCAGCATGGTATGTAGCTGAGTGCTGCTGTTCTTGTCGGCATCGTAGAGCTCAAATAAGCGGCGGGTTTCGGCGAGCGAGAAGCCTAGGCGCTTACCCCTTAAGATCAGCTTGAGGCGCACGCGATCTTTCAGGCCATAGATGCGGGTTTGCCCACGGCGCTTGGGTTTGAGCAGCCCCTGATCTTCGTAGAAGCGGATACTACGTGTGGTAATATCGAACTCCTTAGACAGGTCGCTGATGGAGTAGGTGGTCTGTGGACTGTGTTTGTCGCTCATCGAAAAAATACCATATTGATTAACTTTTCTAGCACGATATATGAAGTTTACGTAAAGGTAAAGATTTTAGGTGGTCTGATCGGCGTGTTTGGCTGTAAAAATCTCAGCAACAAGTGGTGAAATAACCATCAGCCCTGGGTTTGGGTGAGGTAAGGGAAGTTGCGAATAAGTCCTCGTGGCACTCTGGCTTTCACAGCGATTGGCGTTCAAGGTGTCTGACTGAAGGCATGCCGGGGCCTGGCAAAGTCAGATAACGCAGAGAGCCAGTTGCTGTGAAAGCCCCGAAGGGCGTAGTTTACAGGCCAGACTGCTGTGTTGTGCTTCTTGCAAAGGACTTAGGCCATTTGCCGCGAACCACGCCTTGCATTCAGGCCTGTAAGCCGACGCAGAGCACACAGGGGACTTGTTCGCACCTTCCTTAGGCAAAGGTCTAATGGGAAAAGTGTCACTTGCCTCCATAATGTGATCTATGGCGCATAAGCCAAATCGTTTGGAAGGGGAAGCCGATATGCCGACCGTGAGTGGCGGGCGCATGTCATTCGGAGAAGATCACATGAAGGATTTGCATAATCAGTTACACCAGGAATCTATCGATAATCCCAATGCCTTCTGGGGCGAGGCCGCCGGGGCCTTAACCTGGGACAAGCCGTTTGAGCGGGTACTCGATGACAGTCAGGCACCTATGTATCGCTGGTTCAGCGGCGGTCAGCTCAATACCTGTTACAACGCGGTCGACAGACACGTCGAAGCGGGGCGTGGCGATCAGGTGGCGATTCAATATGTGAGCCCGATAACGGGCACCGAATATGGGATCACCTACAACGAACTGCAGGCCCAGGTGAGCCGACTGGCGGGCTACATGGCCAGCCAGGGGGTGGTAAAAGGCGATAGGGTGATCATCTATATGCCCATGGTGCCAGAGACCGCCTATGCCATGCTGGCCTGTGCGCGTCTGGGGGCGATTCACTCCGTGGTGTTCGGTGGCTTTGCCGCCAACGAGCTGGCGACCCGCATCGACGATGCCAAGCCTAAGATGATCCTCTCTGCCTCCTGCGGCGTCGAGCCCTCTGGCGTGGTGGCCTACAAGCCGCTGCTGGATGATGCGCTCTCGCAGGCCGCTCACAAGGTGGATCAGTGCGTGATCCTCAACCGTCCTCAGCTGCAGGCCGAGCTGCTCGATGGTCGCGACGTCGACTGGCAGAGCGCGATGGCCGATGCGCCGAATATCGATTGCCAGAAGGTCGAGGCGACCGATCCTCTCTATATCCTCTATACCTCGGGTACCACGGGTCAGCCGAAAGGCGTGGTGCGCGACAACGGCGGCCACGCCGTGGCCCTCGCCTGGTCGATGAAGCATATCTATGATATCGATGTCGGCGACGTGTTCTGGGCCGCCTCGGATGTGGGCTGGGTGGTTGGTCACTCCTACATCGTCTACGGCCCCTTATTGGTCGGCGCTACCACAGTGCTGTTCGAGGGCAAGCCGGTGGGCACGCCAGATCCCGGCATCTTCTGGCGTACCATAGCCAAATATGGGGTGAAGAGTTTCTTCACTGCGCCGACGGCGATCCGCGCCATCAAACGTGACGATCCCGAGGGCGCTTATCTGAAGGATGTGGATCTTAGCTGTCTGGGCACCTTGTTCCTCGCCGGTGAGCGCTGCGATCCCGATACCCTGCACTGGGCCGAGCAGCAGCTAGACAAGCCGGTGATCGACCACTGGTGGCAGACAGAAACCGGCTGGCCGGTGGCCGCCAACCTGATGGGGACCGCGCCCGTGCCGGTCAAGGCGGGCTCGCCAGCCAAGGCGGTGCCCGGCTATGACGTTCAGGTACTCGATGAGATGGGCGATAGTGTCGCGCCGGATCAGTCGGGTAACGTGGTGATCAAGCTGCCACTGCCGCCCGGCACGCTCGCGACCCTGTGGCAAAACGAGGGGCGCTATAAAGAGAGCTACCTCTCCATGTATCCAGGTTATTACCTCACAGGGGATGCGGGCTACATGGATGAAGAGGGTTACCTCTATATCATGAGCCGCATCGATGACATCATTAATGTGGCCGGTCACCGTTTATCGACCGGACGCTTCGAAGAGGTGCTGTGTCAGCATGAGGCGGTGGCCGAGGCGGCGGTGATTGGTGTCGACGATAAGCTCAAGGGGCAGGTGCCGCTGGGTCTGGTGGTGCTCAAGAAAGGTTGCGATCTCAGCGACGAGCAGCTCTACAAGGAGCTCATCGCCCTGGTGCGTGAGCAGATTGGCCCTGTGGCTGCCTTTAAGCTGGTGAGCGCCGTGCCTAAGTTGCCTAAGACACGCTCGGGTAAGATCTTGCGCGGCACCATGCGTAAGATTGCCGATAACCAGAGCTTCAAGATGCCGGCGACGATCGAAGATCCCTATACACTCGAGTTGGTGCGTAATGCCCTGACCCGCATGGGGTATGCCGACGCCCACGTCTAATATCGCTTTTGCTTGCTATTAAAAAAGGGCCCTAGGGCCCTTTTGGTTTTTCAGGTCACCTTACAGCTTGAAGGTCTCTATCCTGGCCTTGAGGTTGTGGGCTAGGCTACTTATCTCCTGACAGGCGATGGCGGTCTGTGACGAAGCTTCGGTCATCTCGGTCGAGACATTATTGATATGATCCACGCTGCGATTTAGCTCCTCGGAGACCGCATTTTGCTCGCTACAGGCAGTGGCGATCTGGGTGCTCATCTGGGCAATATTTTCCACCGAATGTTCTATCTCGCCTATCTGACTCCCCGCCGCATTGACCTGCTCGACACACTGGGCGATGCCGGTTTGGCACTCCTGACTCGAGTGACCTATCTTGCTGCTGTTCTCCTGCAGCTGGTTGACGATGTCGACGATCTGAGCGGTAGAGTCCTGGGTGCGCTGCGCCAGGGATCTCACCTCGTCGGCCACTACGGCGAAGCCGCGACCCTGCTCGCCGGCGCGGGCCGCCTCGATGGCGGCGTTGAGGGCCAACAGGTTGGTCTGCTCGGCGATGCCACGGATCACATCCACCACCATGTTGATGTTGTTGGAGCTGGATTCTAACTCGTGAGCCAGCAGGTCCGACTCCTGAATCGTCTGGGAGACACGCTCGATCACCGCTATGGTCTGGGCCAGTGTCTCTGTGCCTTGTTTGGCGATCTCTGTGGCCGAATAGGCCGAGGTGGCACCGTTTTCGGTATTTTGCGCCACTTCACCCACGGCGGCCTGCATCTGGGTCATGGCTGAGGCGACCGAGCTCAGTTCCAGCTGCTGATTCTGCATGCTGGAGGCGTTCTGCGCCGAGATGGCGCTCACCTCTTCGACGGCGGCGGTTAGCTGTATAGTGGAGTCGTTGATCTCTGAGACCAGGGCGTGCAGGTTTGCCTGCATGGTAACTAGCTCGCGCAGCAGGGTGCCTAGCTCATCCTGAGTCAGGGCCTCCTCGTCGATGGCGTTGGTGAGTTGTCCCTTGGCGATATTGGCCGCAAAGGCCAGCGCCCGGTCGATGGGGCGGCAGATGGCGCGTGATAACAGGGTAGAGGCGAGGGCGATCACTATGATGATCACCAGCGCGCCTATGCCGGCGCTATATTGGGTCGATAGCGCCTCGTCGTGCACATTTATGCCTATCTGTTTGACCAGTTCATCGTTGAGTCCCAGGGTGTCGTCCAGGCTGCTCAGCGCCTTGGAGTAGGTGCCGAAACTGGCCAGCACTACCTGGTTGGCCTTGTCGGCATCCCCCTGATTGAGCAGGCCGTTATAGGCGCTGGTCTCCTGTATGTACTGATTCCAGGTGTCTTTGAATACCCTAAAGGATTGCCTTTCTTCGGCGTTGAGTTCCAGGGCTTCATAGGCGGAAATGCCCGCCTGAACATCGGCGCGCCATCTGTCCAGATCCTGCAGCCACTGACCTATCTTAGGGTTGTCGCTGTTGGGAAGCAGAGAGAACTCATCTTTGCGGACCTTGGTAATGTCCACCTGGATCCCCTTGAGAATGGCGACCGAGGGCAGACTCTTATCGGTCAAGGTGCGAATGTTCTGATTCAATGTCGATAGACTTAACATCAATAACATGGCAACCAGGATGAAGACGATAAACACGGCCAGATAACTTGCCCATATCTTCTTGACCACACTCAAGTCTCTAATATTCATAAGCTTCCCCATAAAGTACTTGCCAAAAGACCAATATCTATTAACTATAGCGGCATTCTTGGCATGTCTGATGACCAATTAGCTGTAAATTATAGCTTTTATTTTTTGAATGGCTGCGACCTGCCTAATAGAGAGAAATGACAGAGGAAAAAGGACTACTTTTGGGGTCAGGGAGTTGGAGAAAAAGGATGATGAAACCTAAGCGCTTGCTGGTGGGCCTAGTCGTGGTGACCCTATTGGGTCTGGGCTACCAGGTGGCGAGTGAGCTGACCAAGGACTATGTCGAGTTAAATGCATTAGAGAAGGTGAACGGTCGCTTTCACCTGCGCGACGAGGCCGAGCCCTATAGCGGTAAGGCGAAGTATTTCGCCGACGAGGGGTGGCTCAAGCAACAAGCCACCCTGCATCAGGGCAAACTTAACGGCGAGCTGGTGAGCTTCTATGAAACTGGCGCCATCGAAGTGGTCGAGCCCTATGTCGACGGCCAGTTAGAGGGGGTGACCCGGGTCTATCTGGAGGATGGCACCCTGAATAAGACCATCCCTTATCACAATGGACTGAAAGAGGGGACAGAAGCGCACTATGGCTTCGAAGGAGGCCTGCTGTCTAAGTCTATCGAGTATCGCCAGGGTAAGCGTAACGGCTGGAGCACCAGTTATTGGGATCCAGACAGGCTGCGCAACCGCATCCATTATGTGGACGACCTGCGAGACGGCCTGTGGCAGCAATATAGCTTCGGCAAGGTGGTGATCGAGGGCCCTATGGTGAAGGATAAGGAAGAGGGCGAGTGGCGCTCCTATTTTCAGGACACCGATATCTTGAAGGGGATAGCTCACTTCAAGGCCGGAAAGCTGCACGGAGAGGTGACCGAGTTCTATCAAAATGGTGCCAAGGAGTGCATCGAATATTATGACTCGGGTAATAAGGTGGGGACCTGGACACGCTTCTATGATGATAACAGCCCAGAGCAGGTAAAGAACTACCGCGACAACCAGTTAGATGGCAGCTACCGCGAGTATCACCGCGGTGGCAAGCTTGCCGAGGAAGGACAATACCAAGATGGCGAGAAGGTAGGCGTGTGGCGCCGATTCAGCCCAGATGGTCGGCTCATCTCTGTGGGTGAGGAGCCAAAGGCGCAGCTTGAAGCGGACAGTGCTCAGAACTCAGTTCCCAGAGCACAGAGCACAGAGCCCAGAGCAAGGAGTAAGGAAATAAGGAGAAGGAGTTAAAGTATGCAAGTCATTTTTACCAAGGGAGATGGACGCTACGGCAGGCTAACTTGCATTCGACAGGATGCCAGTCGCACCGAGACTCAGATGCCAGAGCAGGGCATAGCGCCCCATGACATGATCCACTATGTGGTGGAGAAGACCCTGGCGATCCCAGGTGCCTTCTATGGTCAGCTAAAGGCCGGGGCGAATATCAGCTTCACCCTGGAACATAACCAGCTGTCGCGGCAGGTAGCCGATAAGACCCAGGTGTGGCAGACGGAATCTATGGTGGAGTCATTGCAGTCACTCTACTGGTCTCAGGAGCTTAATTTCGAGGCCTTCAGCTATCTGCTCGCCCAGAGTTGTGAGCAGCGAGAGCTTGCCATCCCTCAGGTGAGTGAGCATGAGTTCGAGCAGATGCTAGCGAGCATCACACAGCTCTCGACCCAGTGGCAATCCTTAGCGGCGGGACAGAGCATCACACTGGTGTTTTAGCCGTACAGTATTAGTCGCACAGTGTTAGCCGCACAGCTTTAACCGTACAGTTTTAATTATTAGTTAGAGATAAACATAGTGATTAGGGCCTTTGGCAGACTTAGGTAAGTCAAGGGCTCGGGTTGGTAGTCGGTGCATGCGTTTGTTCGGCCGGTGACTCAACCGGAGTCAGGGCCGGAGACTAAGTCAGAGACTGGGCCGGTGGCAGAACCAGTGACTGGGCCGGTGATTGGGCCGGTGACTAAGTCGGTGACTTTGCCATTGATATAGCACTTTGAGCTGTCGTATGCTGAGACGGTCAACTATTTTCAAGAGGCTATGAAAATGAAGAGTCAGTATTTAGGGATAGTGCTATTGGTCATAGGCGTGGCCTTAGCCTGGTGGGGATATAATATCTACGACTCCACCAGTTCGCAGATCTCTCGCGCGGTCAGTGGCGATACGCCGATAGAGGCGTGGGCGGGTATGGTTGGCGGTGCCATCTGTGTCTTGATAGGGCTGCTGAAATTAAAGTAGCGGCTATCACTCTCGCTGAGATGAGGGCTGCTTTTCCGTTTTAAAAAAAACCGGCTCAGCGAGCCGGTTTTCGATAGGGGATACGATATTTAAGCCAGCTTGACCACCATCTTACCGCGGTTCTTGCCTTCGAACAGGCCGATGAAGGCCGCGGGGGCATTATCTAGTCCTTCATATATGGTCTGCTCGGCTTTCACCTTGCCGCTGGCCAGCCACTCACTCATCTGCTTGGCGAACTCGCCATAGTGTTGCCAGTGCTCGAACACGATAAAGCCTTCCACTCTCAGCTTCTTCATGATGATGTAGGCCAGGTTGCTTGGGCCAGGCGTCGGTGCTGTATCGTTGTACTGGGCAATCATGCCGCATACGGCGATACGGCCGTGGTCGTTCATGTTATCCAGCGCCGCTGCCAGATGCTCGCCGCCTACGTTTTCGAAGTAAACATCGACCCCTTGAGGGGCGGCGGCTTTAAGTGCCTGGCTCAGGTTAGGCGTCGTCTTGTAGTTGATCACCTGCTGTATTCCCATCGCCTTGAGCGCCTCGGCCTTCTCATCCGAACCCACGGAGGCAACAACCTTGGCACCCATTAGAAGCCCTAGCTGACAGGCGACGCTGCCCACCGCGCCCGAGGCCGCCGAAACAAACAGGGTCTCACCGGCTTTGAGTTGGGCGATGCGGTTTAGGCCTGTCCAGGCTGTCATGCCCGGCATGCCCAGGACGCCGAGAAAATGAGATTCTGACAGGGGCGTATCTGGTAGCAGGGTGTGATCCGTACCATCTGTAACATAGTGGCTGCGCCAGCCTTTCATGCTGCTCACCTTGCTGCCCACGGGAAAGCCTTCATGGTTCGATTCGATCACCTCACCAATGGCGCCACCTTCCAATGCTTCACCCAGCGCGAACGGGGCGATGTAACTCTCTCTGTCTATCATGCGGCCGCGCATATAAGGGTCGACCGACATCCATAGGTTCTTGACTAAAAACTCGCCTGGCTTGAGCGGCGGTAACTCAAGTTGTTTCAGGCTGAAGTTGGCTTGAGTCGGCATGCCTTCAGGGCGGCTGGCCATTATTATCTCTTGTGCTTGCATTAAGTTGTCCTCTTTTGCTTTGCGCGCTAACTAATTGTGTTAGACTCTACAAATAAATTGAGCGCAATGCAAATACTTTGTGCGCAAAGTAATGAGTTTTGATGTCAGCGTATCCTGCGTCAATTCTGTTAAGATAGGTAACCTGAAGTGAGGCGACCGATTTCTCGAATGAGCAACGCCTTGAAAATGCTTTGAAAAGTGTCCGGTAAGATGAAGAGTAAGCAGATGAGTGAAACGCAAATGATGCAAGTGACGACGGATGTCGTCGAGGGGGAGAGCTGTCAACAGGGGGGAGAATGCCTGTCGGATAATGTCTGTTTCGCCCTCTATACGGCCGCCAATGCCCTGGTGCGGGCCTATCGTCCCTTGCTGCAGCAGTGCGATCTGACCTATCCGCAGTATCTGACCATGCAGGCACTCTGGTTAAAGGATAAGGCTAGCCTGACCGATCTGTCTCAGGCGACTCGCCTCGATCTGGGCACCTTAACCCCTATCGTCAAACGCCTGGAGGCCAAGGGCTTGGTGGTGCGCCAGGTGGACAGCCGGGACGAGCGCAAGAAGGTGATTCAGGTGACGCCCGCCGGCGAGGCGCTTAAGCAAGATGCCCTGGCGTTGAAACAAACCTTGCTGGAGAAGGTGAGTGTGTCGGATGCTGAGCTTGAACAGCTGCGGCAGATCTGTCTGACCCTGACCCAAGATCTTAATCTACGCGAGTGAACCTCTTAATGTATAAGGGCTTTGTGGCCCTTTGCGCTTAAAAGGAAACACTGTTCTGTCAGGCGGTCAGTCATCGCCGAGTTTTTCTAGTAATTAACTTACCAGTTTTTGTATAATCGCGACCAATTTCGTGCCTATCGACTATGTGGCTCGCAGTTGAAGCAATAGAGCGATTTAAGCTCATGATTTGACTGAGATAGTCCAGACTATAATAAAAGATAGGTGTAGACAATCTCAGTTTCCCATGGGGAAAAAATCTCATGCAAAATCACTCAGACCTCCTCGATATAGGCGTGATAGGCCTAGGCGTCATGGGCAAGAACCTGGCGCTCAACATTGCCGATAACGACTACCGCGTCGCCGCCTTCGATCTCGATAGCGCCAAGATAGATGCCTTACTGGAACAGGAGCAGAAAGAGCGTCCTGCCAATCATACACAGCGTATCGAAGGCTGTAGCAATCTTTCAGAAATGTTATCTAGTCTCGCAAAGCCGCGTGTCTTAGTCTTGTCGGTGCCAGCCGGCGCGCCTGTGGATGGTGTCTGTAATGCCCTGCTGCAGGCCGGTATTGAGCAGGATGATATCGTGGTGGATACGGGCAATAGCCTGTGGACAGATACGGTTGAGCGTGAAGCCCAATATCAAGACAAGTTTATCTTCTTCAGCTGCGCCATCTCTGGTGGTGAGATGGGGGCCCGCTTCGGCCCCTCTTTGATGCCAAGCGGCGACATCAAGGCCTGGAATCGCATCAAGCCCATCTGGGAGGCGATCGCTGCCAAGGTGGATCCCGACACTGGCTTGCCGATAGAGCGTCAGGAGCCCGGAAACCCTGTGACTGAGGGCGAGCCCTGCACCACCTACATAGGTCCTGCAGGCGCCGGTCACTACGTGAAGATGGTGCATAATGGCATCGAATACGCCGACATGCAGCTGATCTGCGAGGCCTATCAGCTGCTCAGTGATGGCCTGGGGCTTAGCGCTGGCGAGGTGGGGGAGATCTTCGCCCGCTGGAATCAGGGGAGCCTCAACAGCTACCTGATGGAGATCAGCGCCGAGGTGCTTTCTCAGGCCGACCCGCTTACGGGCAAGCCCCTAGTTGAGATGATCTTGGACAAGGCGGGTCAGAAAGGCACTGGCCTGTGGACCGCGGTCAGCAGCCTACAGATCGGCTGCCCGGCACCGACCATCGCCGAGGCCGTCTATGCCAGGGCGGTCAGTACCCAGAAACATCAACGTCAGCAGCTGAGTCTGCTGCTCGCAGGCCCGCAGCCGCTTGAACTCGGCGAAGATGAGCGCGGCGCCTTTATCGACGAGCTCGAAAATGCCCTCTACTGCGCAAAGATCGCCTGCTATGCTCAGGGTTTTCAGCTGATGGCGATGAACGCTCAGGAGCGTGGCTGGCAGCTGGATTTTGCCGAAATTGCCAAGATCTGGCGCGCCGGCTGTATCATTCGTGCGACCTTCCTACAGTCCATCACCCAGGCCTACCAGCAGGCGCAGCGGGTGGGTCAACCCCTGGATAATCTCCTGATGGCGGAGACCTTTAGCCTGGCCCTGTCGGCCAAGCAGCAAGATTGGCGCCGCGCGGTGGCAAGAGCCATCATGAGTGGCGTGCCCGTGCCTTGTATCGGCTCGGCGTTGGCCTATTACGACAGCTACCGTAGCGAGACGCTGCCGGCTAACCTGCTGCAGGGACAGCGGGACTATTTTGGTGCCCATACCTTCGAGCGTATCGATAAGCCAGCGGGGGAGAAATATCACCTCAACTGGAGCCAGAGCGATCGCACCCTAGAGAAGCTCTGATTGCTGCTGACAATAAAAAACCGCTACTCGTTAGCGGTTTTTTTATCTCCAAAGTGTGCCCTGGTTTCGATTAGCCCTGACAGCCGCCGCTCTCGTAGCAGCTTGGCTTGCGGGGACAGCTGGCGCCGCGGGCGCAGATGAGCCTGGCCTCGCTGTCGATGCCCCGCTCGACCCAGTTGATGTTGAGGATCTTGGCGACGCGTTTGATATCTGTCTTGATATTGCTCGGCAGCGGCGCTGAGCCCCCCTTGTCGACACAGACCTCCTTGAGCTGCTGAGCCACCTGATTGGCGTCACCGCCTTGGGCCTGGATGGCCGGGTTGAGGTCGATACCGGCGCAGAGCACGTGGGGGTTACCCGCCAGATCTTTCACCCTAATCGATTCGCAGCAGTAGATCTTGGGCTCGTTACCCACATCTAGGATGGAGATCTGCGCCGAAGAGCCCTGGGTCGAGGCGTTGATCATCCTAAATACCGCCCAGTGTTGGCAGGGATCTTCCACCTGGCGCATGTTGCCCCAGGGCAGGGGGATGCCGTTACCGCGGTACACCGCCTTGAGTTTACCGGGCGAGTAGGCGTCGAAGTAATGCCAGTGACTGTAGGGCGAGACCGCCGTCATGCGGCGCATGGCCACCGAGGGGGAGACATCCACCAACTTGGCCACGTCTATCTCGTAGCCGTGGCGGTCCAGTAGCTGTCTGAAGGGCACCTTAGGGCAGAGCAGGGCGCCGGCGAAGAAGCTGGACTCGAAGTCTCGCCAGGCATGGAGGATATCCTGGGCATCCACGGTCGACGATTGCGACCGGTTGTCAGCCTCATCCACCAGGCTGGTGCCGTGGCTGCGTCCGGCCACCATGATGCTTTTCAAACCATCTTTGTTGTGCAGCACGCTGTGGCCGATGTGAACCGCCAGATCATACTTGAGACGCCGGGTATGCTGGTTAAGCAGCTGGTTGAGACAGATCTTGTTGGGACGCTCAAAGTAGGAGGTGATGATGTGCTGTTTCCCTGCGCCTGCCTCCTCGCGGATCGCCTTGGGGGCTCGGGTAAACCACTTCACCACCAGGCCGAGGCGTTGGACGATGGCCAGCAGATCCTCGAGGCTCAGGGGCATGCGTTTCAGCCCCACCTCTTCGGCGGCGCGCTCGAGATCGGGAAAATGATTCTGATGATGCTCCTGATGGGCACGGATCAGCAGGTGGGCGAATTGCCGACCACTGATGCCGGTCTGGGACAGCATTTCAGGGATGGCTATTTGTAAAATTTCATTGGAGAACAGAAAGCTTGGCTCCAGCGCCATACCGCTTATTCCGCCGCGCGAGCCCTTGACCGGGGTAATAGCCTGCTCCTCGGGGGCATCGTCGAGAAACCAATCGACCTCTTTCTGGAACACGGCGGCGATCACCGCCAGCATGCCTGCACTGGGCACCCGCTTGCCGCGTTCTATCATGGAGAGGTAGGAAACCGAGGGCGCCGAATCTGCGTCCACCCTGACACAGCGGGCCGATAGGTCTTCCATGGTTAGATTATTACGTTTCCTGAGGTTGCGTATCTTGGTACCCAGAAAATGTGACTTTCTCATCAAGCTGCTATTGGTTTTCATTTTGTAAAATTCACACTGTGAAATTTTTATTGTGAAATTGTAATAAAAAAGTCGCTAGACTACAAATTAAGCAATCGGGGGAATCATTCATCCCTATTGAGAGCCACATGACGCTGTAGGGCAATTGTCGTCAGCGAGTCAAAATTAGCGAGTACTAGAATAGCGATCACAAGCGAGAGGGATGAGGCGATGAATATACAGACACAGCAACTAGACCAGAGTATCTATAACTTCATCAAGCAGGTAATGCCTATGACACAGATTAACGGAAACAACGCACTGGCAACTCAGACACAGCAAGACGGCCTGAGCTATGCCAAGCAGATCTTAGATGAGTACTTTCCGCTGAGTCAGGGCTCTCACCAGGATGTGTGTAGCTATGTGATCTACTACAAGCAGCTGCTGGCCTTCTTCGCCGATGGCAGCCAGAGCGGCCTGGTACAGCCTAAGCAATTTGTGGCGCTCTCGGGTCATAAGTGTGAGCCAAGCTCATTGGTGCTAAAGAACAACGGTTTCCATATCGAGATTGCACTGGATCGCCGCGGCGAGCAGGGACGTCACGATCCGGCCGGTATCGACGACGTACAGGTCGAGGCGGCACTGATGACAATCGTCAATAGTGAGCAGAGCCCTTGCCTGCGCACCTGGACCAGCCTAGTGACTGGGCAGGCGGATCAACACTGCAAAGAGTTCACCTCCAAAGACGGCAACGAATACAGCCTCTAATAATGTGTGACGACTCGCTATAAAAAATGCCAGCAATTGCTGGCATTTTTTATAGTGGTCTTAGCTTAGATAGTGCTACTCACTTCGCCTTAGGCCAGCGCCAATCCCAGGCTGAACAATGCGCTAAAGATCACCGTCAGCTTGGCGGTACGTCCCAGTAATGGGTTTAGGGCCGCCCCGGTCGTTTGACTAAACTCGCTGTTGAGCTTGCGCGCCAGAATGAGTGAAAGGCCGCCGAGCAACACGGGCAATCCAGGAAGTAGCCCTAGTAAGAAACCGCCAATAATCAGGGCAAATGGCAGATAGACTAAGGCCTGATACAGGACTCTGGCCTGGCCTTCGCCTATCTTGACCGCCAGGGTGCGCTTACCCGCCTTGGCATCGGTGGGGATGTCGCGGGTGTTATTAACCAGCATCACGGCGGCATTAAACAGGCCGATGGCGCTGCCTAAGATCCAGGCGGCGACACTGGTGTCGTGGGCCTGCAGGTAGTAGCTGCCGACCACGGCCACCAGGCCGAAGAAGACAAAGGCGGCCACTTCGCCCAGGCCGTGAGAGGCCAGCGGGTAGGGACCACCACTATAGCCAAGGGCGCCCAAAATCGAGGCGGCGGCGAGTATGGCGATGGGCCATCCACCGTGATAGATGAGTAAGGAACCTACCAATAGCGCCAGCACCAGGCAGGCGATCATGGCGTTGCGCACCTTGCTCGGGTCGAGCAGGCCACTCTGGGTGACGCGAACCGGGCCGAGTCGCTCCTCGGTGTCGATGCCACTCTTAAAATCGAAGTAGTCGTTGGCCAGGTTAACGGCGATCTGCAGCAATAGTGCGCACAACATGGAGGTGGCGGCAATTAGCCAGCTAAATTGTGTCAGTGATAGGGCAAGCGCATTGCCGACTAAGATAGGGCCAATGGCAGCGGGAAGAGTACGTGGGCGTGTCGCCAGGATCCAGGGATTCATTATCTGTGTTCGTAATTATTAGGTAGGGACTGAGTCAGGCTCGAAAATATAGCCCAAGCATAGCAAATAAGCCCAAGTCGATGAAGCGCTTGCATTAGCATTATGTGAACAGCCTCGTTTTATTTTTCCGGGATCTTTAGGATAATTCCCCAAGCCTTTAATAAACCTTAAACGCCTTGTTAAAAATTTGTGTAATTTTGACGCGGCGCACACCTTTGCTGCTTCTTTCCATCAAATCTGTTGCCAGCCTCAAAGATCTCCGGCCTGACATGTGCTGTTATAGGAGTCTGACGGTGAGATTCAGCCGGGAATGCTTTAAACTTATCTAATTAATTTATATAGATTTTATAAATTTAATACTTAGGTCGAATAAGGCTTTTGGGCGGCGAGAGACAAGGATCAGGATGATGCGTTTTGATGAACAGGTAGCTGTCGTCACAGGAGCGGGGGCAGGCTTAGGACGAGCCTATGCGATCGCCTTAGCCGAGCGCGGTGCGCGCTTGGTCATTATCGATTCGGGTTGTGGCGATAGTCGCTGTCAGACCTATAGTGGTGCCGGCCTCAATAAGACGGCGCGTACCCTGACCGAGCTGGGCGCCGACTGCCTGAATTTCCATATTGACGTGTGTGACAGTCAGGCGCTTCGCGAAGCGATCGAGACTGTGGTGGCGCGCTGGGGGCGAATCGATATCGCCATTAACAATGCCGGCATTCATGCACCTGTCTCCTTCGATACCCTGAGTTTTGACCAGTGGCAGCGGCAGCTGGAGGTGGATCTCAACGGCAGCTTCCATCTGACCAAGTTGGTGTGGCCCTTGATGAAGCGGCAAAACTATGGCCGCATCGTGATGACGGCAGGGGCCAGCGGCCTCTATGGCGACATGCATGAGACCCATTACAGTGCCAGCAAGATGGCGCTGGTCGGCCTGGTCAACAGCCTGGCCAAGGAGGGGCGGGACTACAATATCTCGGTCAATACCATAGTGCCACAGGCGCTGACTGCCATGACCGAGCATCATCTCAGTCCCTTGGTGAAGCCACTGTTTAGCACCTCGTCTGTCAATGCCACGCTGCTCTATCTCTGTTCCTCTCATGCCTGTAGTGGCCAACACCTGCTTGCCGCCGCCGGTAGCGTAAGCCATGGGATGTTTGTCGAGTTTCAGCCGCTGCGAATCGTCGAAGATGATTGCAAGCCCGAGGTGATCGCCCTGCGCTGGGATGAGCTTTATCGGGCACAGCCCTGTCATTACCACGAGAGCGGCGAGGAGCAGGTGACTGCCTGGGCAAGGCGCAGCGCAGCCGAACATCATGTCGACATCGAATAGCCGGCGGTGACAAATTGCTGCAGCAACCGCCAGGAAAGGTCAACAGGCCTAGCAAGATAAGGGGAATCTAAGGTAAGCTTGACGACCAATATTGATGAGTTTCGGTGAGGTTGCATGAGTCAGGTATTAGATGATCTCTTATCCCTGTTATCGCTCGAACAGATAGAGGTCGGCCTCTATCGCGGTCAGAGCCAAGATCTGGGGTTCGGCCATGTGTTTGGCGGACAGGTCATGGGCCAGGCCCTTAGCGCAGCGGCGCAAACCGTCGACAGTGAGCGTCAGGTGCACTCCTTCCACTCCTATTTCTTGCGTGCCGGTGATGAGAAACTGCCCATCGTCTATGACGTTGAAAATATGCGTGACGGTGGCAGCTTTAGTGCCCGCCGAGTGAAGGCGATTCAGAAGGGCAGACCCATCTTCTACATGACCTGCTCCTTCCAAAAGCCCGAGCAAGGCCTGGATCACCAGAGTCAGATGCCCGATGTGCCTGGGCCAGAGGGCTTGCTTAATCAGCAGGAGCTGGCTTCGACACTCAGAGACAAGGTGCCTCGTAAGGTGCTGGAGAAGTTTATGGCGGATTCGCCACTGGAGATGCGTCTGGTGAACCCCTGTAACCCCATGGCACCTAACCAACGCGAGCCCATCAGGCATGTATGGATCCGTGCCAATGGTAAGGTGCCTAACGATCTGTCGGTGCACGAATATCTGCTGGCCTATGCCTCAGACTTTAATTTTCTGGTACGGCGGCTCAGCCCCACGGCGTCTCCTTCTTAACCCCAGGCATGCGTATGGCGACCATAGATCATGCCATGTGGTTCCACCGTCCGCTGGATCTCAGCCAGTGGTTGCTCTATAGCATAGATAGCCCCAATGCCGGTGGCGGCCGTGGCTTCGTGCGCGGCGAGTTTTACACCCAGAGTGGTGAGCTGGTGGCCTCGGCGACCCAGGAAGGCTTGATTCGATTAACACAGGGATAAATGAAACAGTGAGTGAAAGGTTGAATGTGATGAAGATGAAGATGAAAATGAAAGCCATATTGGCGTCTTTGCTGCTTATTTTGTTGGCGGGCTGTGTGACGGTAGAGCCCGAGCCGCCGATTTTCGTCAATGGTGCCGCCGGTTATCTGGAGAAGATCAATCTGCCCCAAGGTTGCAGCATTACCATTGCGGTGATCGATCTCGACACCCCGGGCGCCATCATCGCCCAGAAGAGCTTCGATATCGCCAGAGCCCCGGTGCCCTTTAAGTTTGCCTTCGCCCGCGAGACCATAGACAAGAGCGTCAACTATGGCGTGGTCGCCATGATCCAGTATCAGGGCAAGGTGATCTTCCAGACCTACGACAGGTTTCCGGTGATCAATAACGGCAAGTACACCACGGAAGTAGTGATGAAACTGGTCAAGTAGACCTACTTGATGAAGCGAAGGGAGCCCAAGGGCTCCTTTTTTATGGCGCGTTTTCAGGGGAGCTCATAGAGGGTGGCCTCCAGGCTCGGTTTTTGAGGATAGGCTTTGTGGATGAAACTTGCGGTTAGCCTTGGCGTATGAACTTTTGTGCAGGCCTTTGCAATTGGACACCTGGCTATTTGAGCAAGGCAACTCGAACAAGGGCAATTTGAGCAAGAGTAATTTGAGAACAGGTAACTTGAACAAAGGTAATTTGAGAACAGGTAATTTGAGAACAGGTAATTTGAGAACAGGTAATTTGAGAATAGGCAACTTGAGTAAATTTCAGTCAAGTGACACCGCCTGAATCTTGATTTTATATATTTTATCCAATAGGGTGGGTTGATAATAATAACAAATCAAGGAAGAACAGATGCAGTTTATCGGCAGTCATCATCTCATCGGCAGTCTGCCCGGTGCCGACACCCCAGGCTCGTTTGAGTCTCATCGAGAAGCTGAGTCCAAGCGTCAGCTCAATACCCACACTAACAAGATCAATACCGAGAATGATGGCTGGCGTTCGGCCTGGCGAAGCAGCGACGAGCCACACAATGCCTTTAAGGATAAAGACTGGCAGCACCAAGAGGGCCAAGAACAGTTCTTTGCCAGCCTGGCTCTGATTAGTCTCGCAATGCTTAGCCTCGCGTCCGGCCTATTAACGATAGGGGCCTAGCAGGAGGCTAACGGGAGCATTCGCCGCCTCAGGCTAGCACCACGACGCTCGCCAAAACCAAAGCCAAAACCAAAGCCACATTCTCAGCTATCCCCAGCCGCTCGCCCACTGTCATGCCATTTGCCTGCATTGTTGTGGGGGATAGCGGTGAGTTGCCGACATTAGCTGATAGCTCCATCCATACCCATTTATCTGTTTAGGCGTTGCTGCAAAGATGAGCAAACGCCCAGGGATCTCTTTCTCTCAGCGCCTAGGCATCTCTTTCTCTCAGCGGGTATTCATCGCTGTTTTCAATCTATCAGAATGGTTAACAACCGCGCCGAATTACAGGGTATCTTGGGATGTTACTTGTTTGTTAACTTCTGAATTTATTTGAGTTCCGCTCGGCTGATCAACAAGTGCTCGATGCGGATATGTGTCACGGAAATTGAAGGGGTATTATCAATATTTGTTTATTTTGTGTGATCTGGGTCGCGCATAGCTACGCAAAAAGAGGTATTACCCTGGCTTATTGATTTGGATCAAGAACTCTTGGGTGTTCATCTGGCAGGATACGCGCAAATGTAAGGATTTTGATAATAAAAACAACGTTAACTGTTGTATTAATGGAGTAGTATGATGAAAAAAACTATCGTTTCAGGTCTGATCGCTGCCGCCCTACTGTCTACTGGATTTACCGCTTCTGCACACCAAGCTGGTGACATCATCGTTCGCGCCGGTGGTGCTGTTGTTGCGCCGAATGAGTCGAGTGAAGATGTGGCTGGTTTTGGTGAATTCAACATCAGCAGCAACACGCAGCTGGGTCTGAACTTCGGTTACATGCTGACCGATAATGTTGGTATCGAGCTGCTAGCCGCTACCCCCTTTAGCCATGATGTATCCCTAAAAGGCGTTGGTAAGATTGCCGAGACCAAGCATCTGCCACCTACCTTAGTGGCTCAGTACTACTTCGGTTCGGCCGACGCTAAGCTGCGTCCTTATATCGGTGCCGGTGTGAACTTCACTAACTTCTTTGACAGTGAATTTACCAATGATCTCGACGGTGCACTGACCGATCTTAGCCTAAGCAACTCTTGGGGTCTGGCGGCGCAAGTGGGTATCGACTATCAGGTAAACAACAACTGGTTGGTTAACGCCTCAGTGTGGTATGCTAAGATCAATACCGATGTGAACTTCAAGCTGGCTGGCGATGCGGTGAGCATCGAAACCGATATCGATCCTTGGGTTTACATGGTGAGCGTTGGCTACACCTTCTAATCCTCTGGATTACGAATAGAAAAAGGAGCCAATTGGCTCCTTTTTTGTGCGGTTCTATTCGCCCTCGCTCGCGATTAGGGCTTTACTAATGCGCTTTATTACTGCGCTTTCTTGGCAGCTTTTGCCGCCTTGCGTTCTTCCTTGGTGCGCCAGTGGCGTGTGTTGTAGATAAATTCCGGTAGACACTTGGTTAACCAGGCCACCAGGCGCCAACGCTTGGTGATATAGGCACGTCGCTTACCCTTCTGCATCGCCTTGATCGCTTGTCGCGCCACCTCATGGGGAGGAGACAGCCAGAGGCGACTCTGCTGCATGGCTGCCTTGTCCAGCAGACCCAGCTGCAGATCTGTGATGGTGATGGGCAGCTTGAGACGCTGGGCATGCATACTCAGCCCCTCGAGATAGCTGCTGGCGTAGGCCTTGGAGGCATGGTAGGCCACGCTGGGGCCGCCTCTGAGTCCGGCGATGGAGTTGATTGCCGCGAGCTGCCCATAGCCCTGGTCGACAAATAATCTGAATGCCGTATTGCATATGGCGCTATAGCCCTGCACATTGACGGTAATGATATCCTGCTCCAGTGGCCAGGGGAGAGAGGCGTCGTAGCCATTGAGGCCGGTATTGACGATCACCAGATGGGCACCGCCTAGTTGCTGCCAGACGCTCTCCAGTGTGGTGATGATTTCCCTCGGGCTCTCAATCGCCAGCTCATGCAGGCTGACCTGGGTGGGCAGAGACTGGGCAAATTCGGTAAGGGATTCGGTATCTTGTGCTAGAAGTGCCAGTTCCACGCCTTGCTGGGCAAGTTGTTTGGCAATTTCACGGCTAACGAGTGAGCTGGCGCCCACAATTATGGCTGTAGCTTGAGACATGAGGCTATTTCTCAACAAATGGTTCGCCTATGATATGAAGATCTCTGATAGAGAACAAGATTTATAGTATAGACATATGGACATCCAGAAGTCTTGATGTATGATTAGGAGCAAGAGTATGAACAGATGGTTGAAACCCCTAGCGGCAGTGGCGATGAGTGCGGGCCTGATGACGGCTTGTGCGACCCCAAATGCCAGCGTGGAGATCCAGGGGGAGGTTTGGTTTAAGGAGCGAATCGCCTTACCACCAGAGGCTGTGCTGTCGGTGCAGATCCAGGACGTGTCATTGATGGACGCGCCTGCCGTGGTGTTGGCGGCCTTCGAGCGTGATGATGTGACCACGCCGGCGCCCTTTACCTTTGTCATCCCAAGGGATCAGTTCGAGGCGGGCCATACCTATAGCGTGGGCGCCAAGATAAGCCTGGATGGCAAACTGATGTTTATCAATACTCAATCTTACCCCATAGATTTAGGCGATAGTGCGCCTATCTCTGTGCTAGTTCAGCGCGTCGGCGGTTAAGGCGATACACCGCGCCGCTTGCGACATCTAGCCTATTGTGGGGCTCTGTTAACCAGGTCGAAAGAGGCGCGGTATGCCGGTAAAAATTCCCGATAATCTGCCAGCGGCGGAAATTCTCGAATCAGAAAATATCTTTGTTATGTCCGAGACCCGGGCGGCCAATCAGGATATCAGACCCATGAAGGTGCTGATCCTCAACCTGATGCCAAACAAGATAGAGACTGAAACCCAGCTGCTTAGGCTACTCGGTAATACCCCCTTGCAGGTGGATGTGGATCTGCTGCGCATTCACGATAAGGCGTCTAAGCACACCTCTATCGACCACATGAACAATTTCTATCGTGATTTCGAGGCGGTGCGCCACAAGAATTACGATGGCCTGATCATCACCGGCGCGCCGCTAGGGCAGATAGAGTTCGAAGAGGTGACCTACTGGGATCATATACGCGAGATCATCGACTGGTCCCAACAACATGTGACCTCAGTGCTGTTTCTCTGCTGGGCGGCCCACGCGGCCCTGTATCACCTGTATGGTTTGCAGCGAAAGCTGCTCTCGGCCAAGCGTTCCGGCGTGTTTAATCACCAGCGTACTCATAAACATTTTCCTCTGTTGCGGGGGTTTGATGATGAGTTCTTCGCGCCCCATTCCCGCTTCGCCGAGATGAATGTCGAGGATCTCAAGGCCCACAAGGAGCTACAGGTCTTGGCCGAGTCCGATGAGGCCGGCGCCTATCTGGTGTTGAGCCGTAACAACCGCAACCTGTTCGTGATGGGCCATCCGGAATATCAAAAATCGACCCTGGGAGATGAGTATCAGCGGGATCTGGCCGAAGGGCTTAACCCTGCAGTACCTAAGAACTATTTTCGCTGTGATGATCCCAGCCAGGCGCCCGTCGCCCGCTGGCATGGTCACGGCAGCCTGCTGGTCAGCAACTGGCTGAATTACTATGTCTACCAGCTTACCCCCTATGATCTCCATGATATGAGCGCCATCACGCCCTGGGAGCATGAGTATAAGGATGGGCAAGACGATGACTAAGCCTGCCGCGCTTATCGAGACGCCAAGGCTCATCATGCGTCAGTTTGTGATGGAGGATGCCGAGGCCGTGTATCATTTCTCCTCAAATCCTGAGGTGGTGCGCTATACCGGCGATGAGGATGCGATCAAGAGTCTGGACGATGCCAGGGGCGTCATAGAAAGCTACTGGCTTGCCGGATACCGCGAACATGGTTTTGCTCGCTACGCCTTGGTCAACAAGCAGGACGACGAGCTCATTGGCTTTTGCGGCATCAAATATGAGCCGCTGCTCAATCGTGGTCAGGGTGGGGTGGACATAGGCTATCGCATGTTGCCCGAGTATTGGGGCAAGGGGCTGGCCACCGAGGCCGTTACCGCCTGTTTGCGTTACGCCAGGGAGACCTTAGGCATAAATTGTGTATACGCCGAGGTGATGAAGGAAAACGTCGCGTCCATCCGGGTGCTGGAGAAGGCGGGCATGGTGCGAATCGACAGCTATGAGGATCAAGGGGCTCAGCTTCATCTCTACCGCACGGCCTAGTTAACCTGAACTCTGGATAAGAAAGGCTATCATTCTTTGATTTGCATAATAGCAATATTATCTCATGACTCAGTGCGGCCATTTTAGATGCAAAACAAGGCAAAATCATAAGACAATAGCTGGTCTATTGCGTTGATTTTAACGACGTTAGGCGCTAAAAGAGCCGTGCTGAGAGACTTAGATTATCCCGAGTTGAGGTTAGTTATATTTCTACTACTTCGGCGAGTAACGCCGGGCTATCCCTACCGCCCAGACGCGCCTAGTCTGGGCGCGCAATTGACATTGAGGGTTAAATGCCAGGACCTTAGGTGACAGCGCTTGAAGAACAAGGTCTTAGGCGCTATTTTAGTGAGGACAGTTGATACCTTCATCGAGGCTCAACGGCTCCTAAACCAAGCGCCCGGTGTTCGCCTGACGCATCACCTTAGAGAAAGGATCCTCATGTCAGAGCAACAGCAAGCCGTACTCCTGTTATTGGCACATCCCTCCCAACATAGATCCGAAGTTAATCTGCCCCTGTTTGAACTGGCCAAGACGATACCCGGGGTGACCGCGGTGGATCTCTATGGCGAGTATCCCGAATTTGATATCGACATCGAGCGTGAACAGCAGCGTCTGTTGGCCCACGATGTGGTGATCTTTCAATTTCCCCTCTACTGGTATTCCACGCCCGCCATCCTAAAGGAGTGGCAAGACTTAGTGCTGGAATATGGCTTTGCCTATGGCACAGATGGCAATGCACTCAAGGGGAAACGCTTCTTCTGCGCCATCACGGCTGGGGGCAAGGAGGAGGCCTATCAGGCCGAGGGCTACAATCATTTCACCCTGAGGCAACTCCTGGCGCCCCTTGAGCAGACCGCCAGCCTCACCGGCATGCGCTACCTGCCACCATTTGCCCTTTTTGGTGCCCGCACCGCCGTCGAGGATGGCCTGATGGCGCAACACCTCAAGGAGTGGCGCGAGCTCTTGACCGCTTTGGTAGCGGGCAAACTCAATCGCCGCCTGGCCGCCAGGCTTGAGAAGCTAAACGGCCATCTTGATCAGATCATCACGGGGTAAGCACTATGACCAATTATTTCCTGCAAGCCTTCATCTATCTGGTTGCCGCAGTGATCGCCGTGCCCCTGGCGAGGCGTTTTGGCCTGGGCTCGGTACTTGGCTATCTGATCGCCGGGGTGGTGATAGGGCCGGTGATCGGCCTGGTGGGCGAGGAGACCTCGGTCATTCAGCACTTCGCCGAGTTTGGTGTGGTGATGATGCTGTTTGTGGTGGGGCTGGAGCTGGAGCCTAAGATGTTATGGGCCATGCGCCACCGCCTGCTGGGGTTGGGTGGGCTGCAGTTACTGCTGACCACGGGCGCGGTGATGGCCATCGCCCTCTATTTCGGCCAGCAGTGGAGTATTGCCTTCACCATAGGCCTTATCTTCGCCCTGTCGTCGACGGCGATCGTGCTACAGACCTTTAATGAGAAGGGGCTCGGTCGCACCGATGGTGGCCGCAACGCCTTCTCGGTACTGTTGTTTCAGGATATCGCTGTGATCCCCATGCTGGCCTTTATTCCGCTGCTGGCCCTGCCCGAACTGGTGGAACAGGCGCAGCAGGCGGCTACTCAGATGGCGGCGCAGCATGAGGAGATGAGCCTGGTTGCCGGCCTGCCGCCTTGGGCCTACGCCATGGTGATGGTGGCGGCCATCGGTATATTAGTCGTTGGCGGTCACTACCTGAGCCGTCCCCTGTTTCGTTTCGTGGCCTCATCCGGGGTGAGGGAGATCTTTACCGCCACCGCGCTGATGTTGGTGATCGGCATCGCGGCGCTGATGAGTCTGGTGGGGCTGTCACCTGCGTTGGGGACCTTTCTCGCGGGCGTGGTACTGGCCAACAGCGAGTTTCGCCATGAGCTGGAGTCCAATATCGATCCCTTCAAGGGGCTGTTGCTGGGGCTCTTCTTTATCACGGTCGGCGCCGGCATCGACTTTGGCATTCTGTGGCAGGATCTCGGCCTCATCCTGGGGCTAACCCTTGGGATCATAGTGCTGAAGGCCCTGGTACTCTTGCTGCTCACCCCTGTGTTTAAGATAGGGCAGAGTGACCGTTGGCTGTTTGCCCTGAGCCTGGCCCAGGCCGGGGAGTTCGGCTTCGTGCTGCTCAGTTTCTCTGTGCAAAACCATGTGTTGCCTGGTGAGCTGGCACAGCTGCTGTCACTGGTGGTCGCCCTGAGTATGATGCTGACTCCCGGCCTGTTTATCCTGTTTGAACGTGTGATAGAGCCGAGATATTGCACCAGCGAGGCTGAGCGCGAGGCTGATAACATCGACGAGCACGGCAGCGTGATCATCGCCGGTGTCGGCCGTTTCGGTCAGGTGGTCAATCGCCTGCTCAGCGCCAACGGCATCAAGACGGTCGTGCTGGATCATCAGATTAGCCAGGTGGATATGCTGCGCCGCATCAATGTGAAGAGCTATTTTGGCGATGCGACCCGCCCGGATCTGCTGCATACGGCGGGGATAGAGGAGGCTGCCTTGTTGGTGGTCGCCATGGATAACCGAGACAGCTCGGTGGAGCTGGTGAAATATGTGAAGCACACCTATCCCAAGGTGAAGGTGCTGGCCCGGGCTTTTGACCGAGGCCATGCCTATCTGCTGCGAGACGCCGGCGCCGACTTTATCCAGAAGGAGACCCTGTTGTCGGCGCTGGAGCTGGGCGCCGATGCCATGAAGTGTTTGGGATTTCACCCCTTCCATGTGGAGCAGCAGAAGAACACCTTTAAGCGTATAGAGAAGCGCAGCTCCGACACGCTCTATGGCGCCTGGAAAGATGACAGCAGTGGCGAGCGGTTCGATAACAACTATCGCAAGCTGTTTATCGAGCTGGAGGAGACCATCAAGGCCGCCATGGCACGGGATCGCAACGACAAGTATGCCATGAGCGAGCGGGGCTGGACGCCGCCGCCCAAGGGGTATGACGAGTTGCTCGATGGTGAGGAGCCGCTGCCATTACGCCCGCCAGAGGAAGAGATTAAGCCTTAAGGGCGGAAAGACTCGGCTGCAGCGCTTCTGGCAGCTCGACATGCACAGGCTGCTTGTCTAGGGGGCAGGTGAAATCCAGGAAGCAGGCGGTGAGCTGCAAGTTAGGATCGCCGGCCTGCGCATCGCCATGTTGTCTGTCGCCCACCACGGGAAAGCCAATGCTGGCCATATGGATGCGGATCTGATGCTTGCGGCCGGTCTCTATCTTGACCTGGACCAGCGACATATCCAGCTCGCCATCATACGCCACTAAGCTGGCGTGGGAGCGCGCCGCCTTGCCATCCACCTGAGTGTCTATGGTCTGGGTTTGCTTGGGAAACGCGCCCTTGACGATCACCCGGTACTGTTTATCCAGCTGGCGCTGCTCGAATTGCGTCGCCAGCGCTGCCGTGGTGGTCTTGCTATGGCCAATGATCACCAGGCCGGTAGCGGCCCTGTCCAGACGATGTATGATAAAGGCGGGACGCTGGGGCGTGAGGTGAGTCTCCACGTAGCGGTTGATGGTGGTGTGATCGCTCCATTTGGAGCCCTGACACAACATGGCGTAGGGCTTATACCAGATGCTGTATTCGCCCTTATCCAGAATAAGCTGGGCATCTTCCACCTGCTGGGCCAGCACCTTGGGGTTGTAGTAGAGGTGGAGCTGATCCCCGATCTTTAGCGGCTTCTTGGCCCGGCGCAGTCGTTGGGTGTATTTGCCTCGGGTGAGCCACACCGCCCCCTTGGCCATCGCCTGCTTGATCTCCTGCTTGGAGAGACCACTCGCCTCGGCCAATAGGGTGCAGGCGTCATTCTGCGTCTGGCTGACCTTGAGGTGATGTTCGACTGGGTGTAGTGTGGGGTCTAGAGGCATGCTGAACTCATCATTTGCGCATTGGAGAGCGCTCGGGTGAAAAACCCCGCCAGTTTACACTATTTTGTCCCCTTGTCGTCGGCGGCAGCTTAATCGGCAAGGGAATTAATCTCATCATAGTTGACCGCCCCTTGGCTGCTATACTCAAGCAAGGTGGCATCAGGGAGGAGCAAGATGCGGCAATTTAGCCTGATGAGGTGGATGACACTGCTCATTAGCCTGTGGATTACCCTTTGCATCAGCATGGCAGCGCGGGCCGAGGTGACAGAGATACGCTACAATCTGTCGACCCATTTTGTCGATCCCAAACAGAGTTATTATATCGACCTGCTGCGCCTGGCGATGGAGAAGAGCCAAGACCAATATGGTGACTACCGCCTGCAGCCGGTGGAGATGGAGATGCCCCAGGGGCGCACCATCAAGCTGGTGGAGCAGGCCAAGCTGGATGTGGTGTGGACCATGACCAGCATGGAGCGTGAGCGCCAGCTGCGGGCGGTTTATTTCCCTTTGCTCAAGGGGTTAATGGGGCACCGTATCGCCATCATACGCACAGAGGATGCGGCGCGTTTTGCCAACATCACCACCATAGAGCAGTTACAGGCGATTCCTGTGGGGCAGGGCAGCGACTGGCCAGACAGCGATGTGTTACAGCGTCAGGGTTTTACCCTGGTTCGCGGCGCGGCCCATAATTTGTTGACCATGCTGGAGAAACGCCGTTTCGATTATTTCCTGCGGGCACTGCATGAGCCCTGGGATGAGGTTAGCGACAGGCCTGCGCTCATGGTCGACACCCACTTAGTTGTCATTTATCCCGCGCCACTCTACTTCTTTGTTAGCCCTGACAATCCGGCACTCGCGGAGCGGATCGAATATGGCCTGCGGGCGGCCTTGCTCGATGGCAGTTTCGACGAGCTTTTTTATCATCATGCCATCACAGAAGGTATGCTTGGCCGGGCCAAGCTCGCCGAGCGGCGAGTCTTTCGCCTGGATAATCCATTTTTGTCACAGACAAGTAAGAATTTGCTCAGCGAATCGGCATTGTGGTTCGATTGAGCATGTTGAATTATCTGGCAATTTTTACCAAATTGGCGTCAAATAAGGTCTAGAATAGCGTTAGTCTGACGGCCTCTATGGGGAGGGGGTATGATCGCAAATGAGCAGATGGTTGCCGTGCTTGAGGCAATGCCGGATCCCGCATTTATTCTATCCTGTAGCGGCAAATATGTGGCCGTCTTCGGTGGCAGCGATGCCCGCTATTATCACGATGGTCGCGGCCTGATTGGTAGCTACCTACATGAAGTGATCAAACCCGCTAAGGCCGCCTGGTTTCTGCAAACCATAGACAGGGCGCTTTCGAGTCGCCATCTGCTGATCGAAGAGTATGAGCTGAGCAACAAGGATGTGAAGGGGCTCCCCGATGAAGGCCCCGTGGAGCCCATCTGGTTCGAGGGGCGGATCCAGGCGCTGGACTTTCGCGTCGACGGCGAGGAGGTGGTGCTCTGGGTCGCCAGCAATATCTCCAAACGCCATGAACTTGAGCTTAAGCTCAGAGAGCTGAGCGACACGGATCAGCTCACCGGATTGTTTAATCGTCGCCGTCTCGAGCGAGACTTCGCCCTGCATTTCGATAACTTCAGCGAGCAGGGGATGCCGACCACTATCTTGATGTTAGATATCGATAATCTCAAGCAGGTCAACGACGCGAAAGGCCACCAAAAGGGGGATGAGAACATCCTGGCGGTTGCCGAGATCTGCCGCAGTGAGTTTCGCCGAACCGACTATGCCTATCGATTTGGTGGCGATGAGTTTGTGGTGGTGTTGCCAGGCCTCATGCCGAGTCAGGCCATGGCCATGGTCGAAGGGCTGCATGTAAGTTTTAATCGTGCACTATCTGCCTTGGCGGAGGATGGACTACTGGCGACCATCAGCGTGGGCATGACAGGGATCAAGACCGATGACTTCTCCTACCAGGATACGCTCAAGCGCGCCGACAAGGCGCTTTACCGGGCGAAGGAGCAAGGCAAGAACCAGCTAAGCTATATCCCCTAGTTGCTGCTATTTTTCCGCCTGGCTTTTCCATTAGCCAGGCCCTCGAATCGCCTATGTCGTTTATTGGCGATTGTCATTGGAAAATCAGCCACATGGTCGCACCATGAATATATCACTATAGCTTTAAGCCAGCAGAGGCATCTGCGTCTATCTTCTATAGTTAATTTGATGAATCTTTAATGCAAATTTACTTGTTAAGCCCGACAGGCAGCCATACTGTTAAGGGAAACAGGTGCAGCGGAGGCATTATGCAAACACAGATACAGGCACGGATTAAACATTGGTTGAGTCTCGATAGCGACGCCAAGAGTCGCGACGAGATTCAGGCCCTGGTAGATCAAGGCGCGCAAGAGGAGTTGGCGGCAAGGTTTGCCGGACGCCTCACATTCGGCACCGCAGGCATTCGCGGCGTGGTGGGGGCGGGTCCGATGCGGATGAACCGTCTCGTGGTGCAGCAGACCTCTAAGGGCGTCGCCGAATATCTCAAGGCGCAGGTGGAGAATGCCGCCAGTCGCGGGGTGATCATAGGTTACGATGGTCGCCACGATTCCAAACAGTTTGCCGAAGATGCCGCCAGCGTACTCACCGCGGCGGGTTTCAAGGTGTTTTTAACCAGTAAGGTGGCACCCACGCCTTTAGTGGCCTTTGGCGTACTGCATCTGGGGGCGGCGGCCGGTATCGTGGTGACCGCCAGTCATAATCCGCCTCAATACAATGGCTATAAGGTCTACTGGGGCAATGGCGCGCAGATCATTCCCCCCCATGATACGGGGATCGCGGCACGTATCGAGCTGGCGGCCAACTCGCCGGTGGATATGCTGCCCCTGGATGTCGCGATTGAGAGTGGCAAGTTGGTGATGCTCGAAGCGGATTATTATCAGGCCTATCGTCAGGGGGTGTTAGAGGCCGAGGTGCTGCAAAATCATACCCGTCCCGAGCTGGTAAGCCTGGCGTATACCGCCATGCATGGGGTAGGCGCCGAGATGGCCGAGACCCTGCTTAAGGATATCGGCGTTACACTGGTCTACTCGGTAGCGGCCCAGCGCGAGCCCGATGGCGACTTCCCTACGGTCAACTTCCCTAATCCTGAGGAGGCGGGTGCCATGGATCTGGTGATGGCCGAGGCCCATAAACAGGGGGCCATGCTGGCCTGTGCCAACGACCCCGACGCCGACCGCTTTGCGGTGGCGGTGCGCAGACCCGATGCTACGCCAGCGATGCCCGCTAGCCAGGCCTATCAGATGCTGACAGGGGATCAGGTGGGCGTCTTGCTGGGCCACTATCTGCTGTCTCATGCCGGAGACGATCAACGCCTGCTCTGCTGCACTATCGTCTCCTCCAGCCTGCTGACACGCATCAGCGAGACCAGTGGCGCCCGCTGCGAGACTACGCTGACAGGCTTTAAATGGCTGACCAATGTGGGCATGAGCAAACAGACCCAGGACAATCGTTTCCTGTTCGCCTATGAAGAGGCGCTGGGTTACACGGTCGGCAGCATGGTGTGGGACAAGGATGGCCTGTCGGCGCTGGTGGCCTTCGTGCAACTGACCGCCGAGCTGGCGGCCAAGGGGGAGACCCTATGGGACAGGCTGGAGAGCATCTATCGTCAGTTTGGCTATTACCTCAACCGTCAGGTGAGTATCGCCCTGAGCGGTGAGCCCGGTGCCCCGACCATAGGTGAGCAGCTAAGGGCGCTAAGCCCAAGTGAGATTGCCGGACGGGCCCTGGTGTCTGTGGATGACATCAGCCTGGGCGTGCGCCGCTTTGCCGATGGCAGCGAAGAGGCCATCGACCTGCCACGCAGCGACGTGCTTATTTATCGCCTCGAGGGCAATGCCAGGGTGATCGTACGCCCATCGGGCACAGAGCCTAAGGTGAAGTGTTACTACGAGGTGGTCGAGCCCTTTGGCGAGGATGAGGGAATGGATGCGGTGCAGCGCCGCGCCGAGGCGACCATGGAGGACTTCGTCAGCCGTCATCAGGCGGGCTTGCCGAAAGCTTAACCGCGACCTTTCTCGGTTAACTGGCAATTGCTAAATGATTCTTATCGGCTTGCTACCCTACTGACACCAGGCTGTCAGTAGGGGGGCGTTAAGCTCTTCTTATTGACGAATGAGGGAGACGTTTAGGGTTGAGCGTCGCATTCGCCAGTTAAGGAGAACATGATGCAACAACAGCAAGTACTACAACAGGCACCTTTGGTCTGGGGCGAGATCGCCGTCGAAGATATGGCGCGGGCTAAGGCCTTCTACCAGACACATTTGGGGGTGAGTTTTCGTGATGAAAACATGTTTGGCATGCAGATGGCCATCTTAGAGACAGAGGCTAAGGATGCGGCCAGCATCGCACTGGTGAAACATGATATGATGCGCCCGAGTCAGCAGGGCAGCATTCTTTACCTTCATCTTAGCGATCATCTCGCGCCTTTGGTGTCAAAGTTAGCGCAAGACGGTGTCGAGATCCCGGTGCCAGCCATGGCCATCAAGGAGGGGGAGTGCGGCTATTGCTGCGTCATTGTTGACAGTGAAGGCAATCGCGTCGGCCTCTGGGCACCTAATTTGAACGCCTAGCCTGAACGACTCGTCAGGATGCCAAGGCGTAGTATGCAGTGATGGCTTGAGCGCCGACGCCTAGCGAGCTAAATAGGCTAAGGCAAACAACAGAAGGAATTGAGATGAAGACGATAAACCTCGCGCCTAAGGCCTTGGTTGGCATGAGTGTTCGCACCAACAATGGGGCAGAATCTGAGGCGTCGACGCAAGAAATTGCGCCGCTGTGGCAGACCTTTATGGGGCAGTATGGCGAGCAGATCTTCGGCAAGCTGCCTGTGTATGGCGTCTACTATGATTATGCCAGCGACATGGATGGCGATTATAGCGTGATGACAGCCGTTGAGGCTGGTGCCATCGAGCCAGAGGGCGGCGAACTCACCGAGCTCACCCTGGAGGGCGGCAACTACCTCTGTTTTAGTGCCCAAGGCGAGATGCCCCAGGCTGTGATCTCACTCTGGCAGCAGATCTGGGCCTATTTTCAACGCTCCGATTGTCCCTATCGTCGTCAATATCTGACCGATTTCGAGTGTTACTCTCAGACAGATAGTGTCGATATCTATATCGGCGTCCATGTAGAGGTATAACTTAGCCTACCAGGCCACTCTTTAACTGAGTGGCCTTATCATTTAGGGTTATCCATGCGCCGCGCCGATCGTTTATTTCAAATTGTGCAAATCCTAAGACACAGACGCCTAACCACGGCCAAGCAACTGGCGGAGCGTCTCGATGTCTCGAGTCGTACCATCTACCGGGATATTCAGGATCTCTGCCTGTCGGGGATCCCCATCGAAGGTGAGGCCGGCGTCGGCTATCTGCTGCGCCAAGAGGTGAGCGTGCCGCCCTTGATGTTTAACGAGCAGGAGCTGGAGGCGATACAGGTGGGCATGCGTATGGTGCAGGCCCAGGGCGGACACGAGCTGGCCAGCGCCGCCAAGCAGGCGATGATCAAGGTCGAAGCCGTGTTACCCGAGCGACTCAAGGCCTATCAGTCGCTGATGTTTGCCCCCGATTTTTATCGCCATGACCAAGGCTTTATCTTTCTCGACCTGCTGCGCAAGAGTGCCAGAGAGCGGGAATATATTCTGCTGAGCTATCAGGATGTTAACCAGAGTTGCAGCGAGCGACGGGTACGCCCCCTGGCACTCTATTACTGGCAAGGGGTCTGGACCCTGCTGGCCTGGTGCGAGCTGCGCGACGATTTTCGTAATTTCCGCATCGATCGAATGTCGGGCGTGTTGCCGCTCGCCAGCCATTTTCCCCACGCGCCGGGCCAGGAGATGCCTGACTATATCGCCATGATGCAGGCGAAGCATGGGGCAGGCTAAAGGGATGCTCTGGTTTAATTTTAGGCTCTGTTTATGGCTTAAGTAGCGAGTTATTCCGGCAGCAGTGGGCGCATGAAGCTGCGCTCGTAGCGACGAATGAACTTATGCTGCTTGGCGTATTCGAAGGCGGCGATACACTCCCTGTCGTGCTGTGAGGCGTCACGGTATTGCTCGTAGCTCGCAAGCGAAGGAAAGCTGAACAGCGCCAGGGCGATATCATTGGCGCCTTCGCTGGGTAGGAAGTAACCGTGGTGTTGTCCACCGAATTTGGCGACTAAAGGTAGCCAGAGCTTGGCATAGTGCTCAAACTTATCCAGTTGATCCGGATCGATAATATATTTTACGTGACAGGTCACAGCCATCTTAATCACTCCTTAATGTATGACGAAAAACAGTGCCATGCTGAGTAACACCGTTAGCAGGGTGTTGCGGGTAAAGTAGGCGAGCAGCACGGCCACCAGGGCGCAGACCAGATAGCTGTTGTCTAGGCCGATAGCCAGCTGCTGGTCGCGCACGAAGACGATGGGGGCGGCGATGGCCGTGAGTACTGCGGGCGCCGAATACCCGAGAAACTGCAGTGTATTCTTACTCAGACGTAGGGGCAGTCTGGGTTCGAGAAACAGATAACGGCTGAGAAAGATCACCGCCGTCATGGAGAGCAGTGTTATCCAGATCATCACACTTGTCTCCCTTTTTCGTCACTGAACTTAGCATAAAACTGGCCACAGGCCATGGCGGTAAGCGAGGCGATAAGCAGCCCGGCCTGTAGCTCCATCAGGGCGCACACCACACTGGTAACCATGGCCACCAGTACAGATACCAAGACAGAGGGGCTCTTCACCGCGGGCACCACTATGGCGATAAAGGTGGCAGCGATGGCAAAATCCAGCCCCAGTGTATCCAGGTTTTCTATCTTATGGCCCAGGGTGATCCCCAGAGCCGTGGCCAGGTTCCAGCCCAGATAGAAGCTGAAACCGCCGCCGAAGGCAAACCAGGGATCTAAGATACGTTGTTTGCCAAGGTTAGCGATAGCAAACAGCTCGTCGGTGAGTAGAAAGCCTAAGGTGAGTCTCCATCTTAGGGGCAGTGGGCTGATCTGCGGGCGCATCGCCATGCCATAGAGCAGGTGGCGTGAGGTGATCAGTAAGGTGGTGATTAAGATGCTGACTAGGCCAATGCCTGCCTTGATCATCCCCAGGGCGACTAACTGCGCCGCGCCGGCGAAGACCAGCATTGACATGGCTTGACTCTGTAGCGGCGTGAGCCCTGCATCGATGGCGAAGGAGCCTGCGAGTATGCCCCAGGGGACGACCGCTAGGGTTAAGGGGGATATGGCCAGGGCCCCCTTAAGGGCGGCGCGCATCGGCCTAATGCCTGGTGCGCTACTCTGGGTGTCTTGAGGTGTTGGGCCCTTGGCGCCAGTCTGAGCTTCCTGAGTCATCTTGTGTCTATATACCTGTGTCTATATGCCTGTGTCTATATGCCTGTGTCTGGATGCCTGTTTTTTTATGAGCGTGTGTCTAGGTGCTAATGTCTTGATGCTTATCTATAGGTGCTAGAGAGATAACTCGACCTTACAAGAAATGGGTTCGCCTGGCTTGTACATTGTTGCGCTCAACTTCTTTAGCGTATTGCCCCGGTGTGACGCCCAGGGCGCGCTTGAAGTGGCGATTGAGGTGGCTCTGATCGTGAAAGCCGCAGCCGAGGGCGACATCAAGTAGCGGCTCGCCTGCACGGATCTTCTGTTTTGCCAGTCGAATGCGACTCTGGATCTGATAGGCGTGGGGTGGCAGGCCGAAGCACTGCTGAAACTGTTTTATTAGGTAATAAGGGCTCATTCCGGCCAAGTTAGCGAGGGCCGTTAGCGACACGTCGCTGGCGGGCATATCATCGAGAAACTGCTTAACTAGCGTCAATTGGCGTTGAGCTGTCTTAGCCGTGTCGGCGGGTGGCCGACTGGCACCATGGCGTGTCATCAGTTTCACCATGCTGGTATAGATGAGGCTTTCTCGCAGCAGGGCGTTATCTGAGCCGGTGAGCGTCTCGAAGGTTAGACGTAGCAGATCGGCCAGGGGCTTATCTTTTACCACAGGTTCGGGAAAGTAGGGGGCCCCTGTGCGCTTAGTGCCTATGGCTGCTGCGATATCCGCAAACTGCTCGGGGAGCGGATACATGGCCCGGTAAGACCAGCCATTGTCTGTGGCCGAACGGCCATTATGCACCTCATCGGCATTGACAAGAATGATGCTGTCTTGTGGGGCAACATGATCGCCGCCGGTACGATAGAAACGCTGGGCGCCGGTGTCGATAACCCCCACGGTATAGCCCTCATGACTATGTCGCGAGAAGTTTTGTTTCTGATAGCTAGCATTCAGTAGCTCTATGCCGCCCAGCTCATCGGCTAGGCTAAAGTGTGCCTGTTCTTTACTGCTGTGCTTGTTCATAGGATTGCTGCTGTGAGCGCGATATATGTCTGAGGGTGGCGAGTCGATAAGCTCATCTTAGCCTAAAACTCGCAGCGGCTTTTGTACAAAATTGTCATCCTCTATCGCCGATGCTATGGTCGAGCTTCATACGAGGTGGAGAACAAGTGTAACCCATGACGCGACAAGCCCCTGTGGTGATCTTCGACGGCAGCTGTAATCTGTGCCACGGCGCGGTGCGCTTTATCGTTAGGCGTGACAGACGCCGGCAATTTAAGTTTGCCTCGGTTCAGAGTGAGACGGCCCAGCGGCTATTGGCCGCGCAGGGTATCTTGGTGGATCTTGAGGATCTGAGTAGCTTCTATCTGCTGGATGAGACAGGCGTGTCGGCTAAGAGCGAGGCGGCATTGGCGGTGGCCAGTCGACTCGACGGCCTCTGGCCCTTGTTGAAGCTATTGAGGTGGCTTCCCCGCTCCTTAAGAGACTGGGTTTACAATCAGATTGCCAACCGGCGTTATCGCCTCTTTGGCCGAAGAACCTGCGCCCTGCCAGAGGATATCGACAGGGACAGGTTTATCGAGTGAACGTTTTCGATTGCACTTTCTCGAGTGCACTTTCTAGATTGAGCTATTGAAAACTAGAGGGCCAGCAGCTTAGGCAGGAAGCGGGTATCCAGCTTGGCAATTTCGCGTTGCTCATCCAGCACCTGCTGCAATATCTCGTTGCTAGTCAATGGATTGGCAAGAACCACCCTAAATACCACAGAGGTCTGCTCCAGGTTGTTTGCCGGAATGATACGGGTACGAGAGACGAAGGATTTCCCCTGTTCGCGTTGCCGCTTCTGGATAAACTTGGTCAGGCCATCCAGCAGGGTATTGATCTCACTCACCCGCGCCGCGTCATCCGCCGCTATCGCCTCGGCTAGCAGCGACTGTACCTTGGCCGGTACATAGCGATAGGTCAGCAGGCAGAGTTCTGGCCTTGAGGCCAGCTGAAAATCGTCCTGGGCGGCGATTAGCTCGCCAAAATAGCGCGCCTTCTCCAGGCTGTTGTTGATTAAGATCTCGTAGCCGTCGCGGCCAATGACCTGCAGGCAGGCATGTACCAACATGGCCATGCCCGGACGCGAGCCCTCCAGCGTCTGACTGCCCAGATCCTTAGAGCCCTTACGCAGAATATATTCGGCGTGGTGTTTGATGGCGTTGGCAAATTCCGGATCTTTAAACAGCACCATGCCGGCGCCCATGGGCACATACATCTGTTTGTGGGCATCGATAGTGACCGAATCGGCGCGCTCTATGCCTGCTAACAGGTGGCGATACTTGTTAGACAGCAGGCTGGCGCCGCCCCAGGCGGCGTCCACATGGAAGTGACAATTCAGGTTCTCGGCCAGATCCGCCAGTTCTTCCAGCGGGTCGATATTACCGGTTTCGGTTGTCCCGGCGACACCGACGATGGCCATCACCTTGATGTTCTGCGCCTCAAGCCGCTCTGCCGCCTCACGCATCTTGGCCACATCCACCTTGTTGTCGCTCGCGCAGGGCACGCTCACTATGTTGTCGCGGCCTATGCCTAACAGATCGGCGGCTTTGCCGAGGGAATAGTGGCCGCGCGTCGAGACCAGGATAGCCAGATCATCATAGCCATAGTGGCGCAGTGCGCGCATCAGGCCAGATTGGGCGACGCCCTTGAAGTCGCCATCGGGTTTTAACAAGCGGTTACGGGCGATCCACAGCGCCGTGATGTTAGCTACCGTGCCGCCTGAGCAGAAGGCGCCCAGGGAGTGGCTGGCGCTGTGCATCCAGCTTGCATAGAAGGGCTCGTTTTGGCCATAGACCATGTGGTGCATCATCCCCAGCACCTGACGCTCCAGCGGCGTGAAGGCCTTGGAGGTCTCTATTTTCACCAGGTTCTGATTCAGTCCCACCATCATCTTCGACAGCGGCAGCACGAAATAGGGCAGCGCCGAGGTCATGTGACCGATAAAGCTGGGCGCAGAGGTGTGTACGCTGTGGGCGATAAGCGTCTGCATCATCTGCTCGGCATAGTCGGAGACGAAGCTGGGAGCCGCTGGGATCTGATAGGCCTGAAAATCTTTTTCGATCTCGCTCAGTGGCTTCTCGACGGCGACGATATTCTCTTTGAGGAAGCCCATCAGGTTTTCCGACAGGTTTTTCTCTATCTTACCCAGGGTCGAATTCGGTGCTTCGGGCAGAGTGAAAATACGCATCAAGGCCTCTTCTGAGGCGGTCGCTTGTCGTGTCTGTTTTGATGTCATCGAGGCGCGTCGCTTAACTTGTGTCTGTTTTAAAATAGAAAAAAACAGGCGATCGAAAAAGGGAGCTAACTTTACTGTAAGCTTTATACCGCATCAAGGGGAAAAGTGAAATGGCTGGTGGGCAGGGCGTAAAGCCGTCAGCCCGAGCGGAAACAGCCTTGAGCCAGATTGGAAACAGCCTTGAGCCAAATTTGAAACGGCCTTGAGCAAAATCGGCACAGCCTTGAGCCAGATGGGATATAGCCCTTAACAAGAGCGTAAACCGCCCTGAGTCGAGTGAGCCTCAGGGCGCTTGGGGTTTAATTAAGGTGGCTAACGTCCCAGGCGATACAGACGGGCGACATTGACCGCGCAGCTATAGAGGTTATGGCTGGCGCTGGCCAGCACCTCCTCCAGCGCCATGGCCCTTGGCGTCACCGAGAAGAGCGCGTCGATACCGTTTTCCAACAGTACATTGGCATCATCGCTGACGCAGCCAGCGATGGCGATCACAGGTATTCCCAGCTTGTTGGCCTCACGGGTAACGCCCATGGGGGTCTTGCCATGCAGGGTCTGGCTGTCGAGGCGACCTTCGCCCGTGATCACCAGATCCGCACCCTCGAGATGCTCGCTCAGTTTCACCGTCTCCATGACGATATCTATGCCGGGCCTGAGCTTGGCTTGTAGATAGGTCAGCATCGCAAAGCCCATACCGCCGGCGGCCCCGGCGCCTGGCATGTCGCGGCACTCCTCAAGCCCCGCGTTGGCGGTGATATCGGCGAAGTGGCCCAGCGCCTTGTCCAGTCTGGCAACCATGATCTCATCGGCGCCTTTCTGTGGGCCGAAGATGGCCGATGCCCCCTTGTCGCCACACAGGGGGTTGTCCACATCGCAGGCGACCTCAATCTGCACCGCGTTAAGCCTTGGATGTAGGCCGCTAAGATCTATGCTGGCAAGGTGTTGCAGTGCTGCGCCGCCGGGTCTTAACGGCTTGCCGTTAACGTCCAATAGGTGGGCGCCAAGCGCCTGTAACATACCGGCGCCGCCATCGTTAGTGGCACTGCCGCCCAGGCCGAGGATAAGGTGAGTCACGCCGCTGTTGAGGGCGTGGCAGATAAGCTCGCCCGTACCATAGCTGGTGGTGACTAAGGGATCGCGCAAGATAGATGGTACATAGTGCAGACCAGATGCGGCGGCCATCTCAATCACGGCGGTGCGCTGCCCGGGGGCTTCCTGACCCAGCAGGCCATAGTGGGCATCCACCTGACTGCCCAGGGGGCCTGTGACCTTAAGCTCGACCAGGCTGCCGCCCGTGGCATCCACCATAGATTCCACCGTGCCTTCGCCGCCGTCGGCGACCGGCAGCTTGATATATTCGGCGTCGGGAAGCACCTCACGAAAGCCCCTGGCTATTTCGGTGGCGACTTCCATGGCGCTCAAGCTTTCTTTAAATGAATCGGGCGCGATGACTATTTTCATGCAGGCTTCCTGTGTGAAGAGGGATGAATACATTACAAAATCTGAAATAAATGAGCTGGGTTGTCCGGCGCCCAGGCTGTGCCCCTTGGCGCCGGTCTGATTAGCTTAGAGTAGGACGAGACTCAGCAGGTAGACAAGGAGCATGGCGGTCACACCTTGGATTAGGGTGGCCATGGTTTGCGCCTTGTAGGCCTGTTTCACGCTCATGCGGCTAAACTGAGTCACCACCCAGAAGAAGCTGTCGTTGGCGTGTGAGACTGTCATGGCGCCGGCACCAATGGCCATCACGGTTAGCACTCGGCCCATGTCGCTGGCAAGGCCAATATCGCCCAACATGGGGGCAACCAGAGCCGAGGTAGCCACCAGGGCAACGGTCGATGAGCCCTGGGCCGATTTCAGTGCTGCGGCGACGATAAAGGGCATGAAGATACCTATGCCGAGCGCCGAGAGCGAGCTGCCGAGGAAGTTGCCAATCTCGGTGGCCTTAAGTACGGCGCCGAAGGCGCCACCGGCACCCGTGATCAACAGAATAGGAGCGGCGACAACTAAGCCGTGGCTGATGCGCTCGCTAAACTCCTTAATCTTATCCTGGCTCTTGAGCAGGCTAAGAGAGAGGAGAAGACCTATCATCAGGGCATTAACTGGTTGACCCAGGAAGGCCAGGATATCGAACAGGGTGCCGTCACCCAATGGCTGTGAGGGGAACTTGGCAATGGAGCCCAGGCAGATGAGCAAGATTGGCACGAAGATAGGGGCAAATGCCTTGGCCGGGCTGGGTAACTCGCCATAGGCGGCCTTGAGGTTTTCAAAATCTTCCACATTGCTTTGGAGCGCTTCGGCGCCTTCACCGTCGGGCTCGACGTTAGCAAAGCGGTTGGCCCATAACATCCCCGCGAGGGCGGCAACGGCGGCGACGAAGATGCCCACGCCTATGACCAGCCCGAGGTTAGATTCCAGCCCCAGATTACCGGCGGCGGCGATAGGCCCTGGCGTCGGTGGCACGAAGGTGTGGGTCGCATACAGGCCGGTAGCCAAGGCGACACTCATGGAGACGCTGGAGACCTTCATGCGATTGGCCATGGACTGCTTGAGCGAGTTGAGGATCACGAAGCCAGAATCACAAAATACCGGGATAGAAACCAAGTAGCCGATGAGCGACATGGTCAGGGTTGGGAAGCGTTTCCCCAGCAGCTTTATCACCACATCGGCCATGGTAATGGCCGCGCCGCTCTTTTCCAGTATGGTACCTATGATGGTACCCAGCACGATAACCAGGCCGATATAGCCTAAGATACCGCCGAAGCCGGAGGTGATGGTTTTGGCCACATCGGCGCTGGGTAGCCCGTAGGCAAAGGCGGCGATGAAGGAGGCGAGAATGAGGGTGAGGAAGGGGTGAAGCTTAAATTTGGATGTCGCGATAACGATGAAGGCTATCACGGCGATCAAGATCAGTACTAGGCTCATAGGGTGTCCCTGTATTGGGTTATATTTATTGGCTGTGATCTGTTGGTTTGATCTAGCGATGACCCGTTAACTCGCTCCTAGTGCTGGAGCAAAGGGTTTTCAGGCTGGCACTATTATCCGGAGAATAGGACAATCTGGCTTCGTGCCAGCCTCCTAATATTTTACTTATGCAGCACCGATATTTGTGCGTTTGCACCAATATCGGTTAGGGGGGAGGAATAAAGTCGGTCTAGATCACAAAATGACCGACTGAGCTTGTTCGATTAGGCGGTTAATTTGTCGTCGTTGGCCGATTGCCAACAGGCCTCGCCGCGACAGGCGCTGCCGAAGGCTTGAAATAGCTTGACGGAATCTGGGTTGTCGTTGGCTTGCCATTCGGGATGCCATTGTACGCCGAGGATAAACTGGCCATAGTCTGGGCCATGGATCGCCTCGATTAGGCCATCCTCGCCATAGGCGAGGGCCTCTAGCCCCTTGCCAAGGGTACAGATCCCCTGGCCGTGGAGGGAGTTGACCATGGTCTTGTCACCAATCAGCTTGGCCAGCCAGCTACCGGGTACCGTCTCGATGGCGTGTCTCGGCCCATATTGAACATGGTTGGGGGTTTGTGGATCTTCGCGGTGATCATCGAAACCGGGCTCACTGTAGACCTTCTGATACAGGGTGCCGCCCAGGGCGATGTTAAGCTCCTGCATGCCACGGCAGATCCCCAGTATGGGTAACTTGCGCTTGAGGGCACCCTCGATAACGGCGAGATCGACTATGTCTCGGTTCACGTCCTGACTCTTTTCCGGGGTGAGGTTTTCCTGACCATAGAGGCTGGGCTCGATATTGGAACCTGCGCCCGACAGATAAACCCCGTCGACCATGTCCAGGTAGCGGTCCACATCTTCTACGCCAAAACAGGTGGGCATCAGCAGTGGGACGGCCCCGGCGATCTCCACAATGGGCTGCATATACTTGTGGGTCATCACCTGGTAGGGATGTTGGTTTCTGTCTTGCTGGCCCATGGTCATCAAGATGAGAGGCTTGGATTTCTTAGCACTTGTTGTCTGTGTTATTGGCATAGATCACCCGTTTGGTCGCGTTGTCTGTCACCCGATGCGTGACGTGTCGGTAGCCTTACTCTGCGGCTAATGTCCTGAGCAATGGGCATTTGCGCTTAGTATTAGCGCTTTGTTTTCGCTATCAGGCCTTTTTTAAGGATAGCAAAATGTGAAAAAGCCCATTTGTTGACCAACAGTCTGCCCATGAGTGTTCGTTATGTCAAACGCTTTGGGCGTAATTAATTACACTCTTAGGGAGGTTGGAGGAGTTGGACTTTTTACCGCTTGGCGCAATTAGTGGGGCCATATAGGTATGCTTGGGTGATACTTTGGTCTGAGTGAGAGCTTGGCCTGGGTGAGACCTTGGCCTGAATGAGAGCTTGGCCAGAGTGGGCTAGCCTGCGGGTCAAGCGGCTAGGTGTGACGCTGCTAGACTTAAGGTAATCATTTATCCTTTAACAAGGAGAGCCGTTATGAGTTACAAGCATATCTTGGTTGCGGTCGATCTGTCTGAGTCTAGCCAATCCGTGATAGACAAGGCCGTTTCACTGGCTAAAGCTGGCAATAGTAAGGTTTCATTTGTGTTCGTCGATGTCGACAGCGTAGCGATCACCCCACAGGAAGAATTTGAACTGCAGGAGAAGTTGCAAATTTTAGCAACCCTGAGCGATTACCCCATCGCTGAAACCTTAGTGGTGATAGGCGACCTGCATATGAAACTGGCGGGGATTGCCAAGGAACACAATATCGATCTGCTGGTTTGCGGCCACCATCATAATTTCTCTAGTAGCCTGTTTTCCTCTTTACCCAAGGTGGCCAATGCCGTCGAGGCCGATCTTCTTGTGGTGTATCTGGATCACTAGCCCTGGTCTGTTTAACGGTGAAGGGCATTTATCGTCTGTGCGGCGAGGTCGTGCAAACGCTTTCTTGGCACGGCGAGTAGAGCAAAGCTTCGGGCTTACAGTCAATAGTCATGGATATAGAATTGTCAGATAAGCTGGGATGTGATTCGAACACATCCCAGTGGGTTCTCCTGTAAGGGATTGTTATGTTTTTTGAAAGCCATTGTTTTGTATTGATTTTTCGCCTTTTGGGGCGATCGGGTAAGGCGCAAAAAAACCAATCACTAACTTCCAAGGAGCAAGGGCTAACTATCTTAGAACTGCTCGTTCGAGGCTTGCTCGTTTGTTACTGTCGGGGCGTATCGATTTTGTTATCCGTGATATAAGTATTTAGTATGGTGAGCCAGCTTTGTGAGATGGCAGCATACTCCTCGATGCATAACTCGGCCCTCTCTTCCCCCAACAATCCTTCTTTCACTATGGCTGCATATTTGTCAGGATCACTGCCGTATATGTGACATAGGGTGCTGAAATATCTCTGATCGTCTAAGCTATGCTCATCCCAAAAGTCTTCATCTTCAAGGACGTCTCTGTCATCACTTTCCAGATCAAATAGATCGGCCGAACTTAGCGCAATTTCCTGACCATTATCGAAAAATTCGATCAGTAGCGTAGTCGCGAGCGCATCGGCGGCATCTTCCTCTTTTCCCAGCACTGGTAGCTGGTACATGTATATCAGGGCATGGGCCAACTCATGAAATATGGTATGCAGCAGGGCGTCTTCCGTGGCCTGCTCTGAAGTGACCCCCGTCTTATCGTAGTTTGCTTGCTCGAATCTGTGCCTAACCTCATCAATGAAAGTGTAGGGAATCATGATGCTATTGCTCTGTGCATCAAACAGCGGGCCATCATTTCCACCAAAGGAAATGACGACAGCTTGATTAAGCTTGAAGTGTTCATTGATAAACAGCACGGCAGTGTCAACGGCGCCAGAGGCAATGAGTTCATCTCTTACTGTCTTTTGCGTGATATCGCCAGGTTGCTTGTACTCGAGGCGCGCACCAACTTCGCCGTAGGCAGAATTGGCCATGATGCAAGTACTCACGACAGCAAGCATTAGCGATTTTATGATATTCACCTTAATTCCTTGTTGGGCAAAACGCCTAAATTGGCGCGCCGGTGGCGCGAATTTGTTTTACTTGTTGCACCTATACTTTGCACCTTTAGGTGTGCATAAGCCAAGATAGTTTGATTCTATTATTTGAGATCTGTTAATTCAGTCATGCACTTCTCTGTGGCAGTTTGGGCACAAAGCATGGCTTTATCACCACTTAGCTAGACCTACTACCCAGATCCCTTTAGTGCCGCGAAAGCCAGCCTCACTCTGCTAGACAGCGACTTAGATCAAAACAACTCTCCCCAATAAACCTTAAAATTGGTGAGAGCCATTAGCCTACCGTTAATGCTCCCGCTGCCATTGATGGCAGAAATCGATGAAGCTTCTCAGCAGCGGGCTGAGGTATTTCTCTTTGTGGACCAGCAACCAGAAGCGGCGGCTCATGTTTAGCGGCAGTTTGAGTACCTTGACTCGGCCGTCACGAATTGCCGGTTCGGCAGACAGACGTGACAGGCAAGCCAGGCCGAGGCCGGCCGAGACCGAGTTGATCAGGGCCTCTGTGTTATTGAGCTGGAAGGCCTCGTGCCATTGCTCAAGCCTAGGGGCAATCAGGCGCACAAAGAATTCCCGTGAGCCCGAGCCAGGCTCGCGCAGGATCCAGGAACTGACTTCCAGTTCCCTTAGCGGGATCTCGACATTAGCCGGCAGGGGATGATTCGGTGGACAGATCACACACATCTCATCTGCGCTGAAAGGGGTTGCGTCGAGTTCCGGGTGTTGAATCTTTCCTTCGATCAGCGCGATATCCAGTTCGTAGTCGACAAGCTTGTCGCAGATCTCGGCCGAGTTGGAGATAAACAGGCTTTGCCGCTCATGCCCGGTGTGACGACGAAAGTCACTTAGAAGATAAGGGGCCACCTGATTGCCTAGGGTATCGCTGGCGCCGATACGAAGCTGGCCGGAGAGTGCTTGTGCATCGCTAAAGAGATGCTCGATATCGCTGGCCCTGTTAAGGAGTTCATCGGCCAGGGGCTGTAGCTTGTGCCCCTCCTGATTGAGGAGCAGGCGGTTGTTGACCCGATCGAATAGGTGGTGGCCGAGCTGCTTCTCCAGCTCAGCCAGCGCCATACTCACGGCAGCCTTAGAGAGAAACAGGCTGTCCGCCGCCGCGGTTAGGGTCTTGTGTTGAGTGAGGGTGCTAAACACCTTCAGCTGTTTGAGTGAGATGTGACTGGCCATGGCTTGCTGCTCGGGTGCTTATGTTTGAGTACTTATTTTTGGGCGTTAGCGCCTAGGTATTAGCACTTAGGTATAAGTGCCTTTACGTTTAGTTATTCTGAACGCTCGTTATAAATAATTAGATATAACAGAACAAAAGGCAAGCGTATTATTGCTGTAGAGAAACGAACCTGATTGAGATTGTTATGATTCAAAGAACGAAAAAGGCAGTAATGGGCGTACCCACACCTATGGCGGGCTTGGCGCTGGGCATCGCCAGCTTAGGCTGGTGCTGGGAAAACTTTGCCGAACTCAATGGCTATGGCCAGTGGATTAGCGCAGGTATTGCCAGCGTCCTGCTTGCCATATTGACGATTAAGTTTTTCTTTCATAATCATCTGCTGAGACAGGACCTTGCCCATCCTGTGGTCGGCAGTGTCGTGCCGACATTTTCGATGGCGACCATGGTGATATCCAACTCTCTGGGGCAATTTTATCCGCTAGCCGGCGATGGCCTGTGGTTAGCGGCTGTGGTACTACACATAGTCTTCCTGGTTAGCTTCATTTATCACAGGGCTAAAGATTTTGAGCTGCACCACATGGTACCCAGCTGGTTTGTGCCACCTGTTGGCATCATTGTTGCAGATGTCTCTTTCTCGGGCACGACTGTACTGGCTCCCATTGCACAGGGCGCGCTTATCTTCGGTATGCTGGCCTATGCGGTGATGCTGCCTTTGATGATCTATCGCTTAATGTTTACCCATGAGGTGCCGGATGCGGCGAAACCCACCATGGCCATTCTGGCGGCGCCGGCCAGTCTCTCGCTGGCAGGCTACCTAACCGTCACCGCCACGCCATCGCCTGTGACCATCGCCCTGCTGTTTGGTATCGCCGTGTTGATGACGGCTATTATCTACCTGGCGTTTTATAAACTCTTGAGACTGCCCTTTAGCCCTGGTTACGCGGCCTTTACTTTCCCCATGGTGATCGGCAGTACCGCACTGTTTAAGATGGCAAACTGGATGGTACTCGAGGGAATGCAGTCTCATTATGTACAGCAGGTGCGAAACCTGGCGGGACTCGAGCTAATGGTCGCGACTGTGGTGGTCTCTTATGTCGCACTGAAATACATCAATCACCTGGTGATTCAGCCGTGCCTAGTGTCACAACCTGTTTAGTGTCACAACCAGTTTAGTATCATGTCATGACCGAAGATAATACTGAATTAGCCTTGCCGGCAAGGACGCCATCGCCTGAAATTTTTCCACCGCCTTAGCATACAAACTAAGCCCTCTTAACAGGCCTCATAGGGCAAAAAAAAATCTTAGCGGCATGACTTCACCGCCGTGAGCGCGTAAAATCCCCGCTTTCAGAACGGGCCTTTCATCTTCATTGGGCCAGCCGATAGCCATATTTACTCAAAATGTCAGACACCATGTATTCAGCCCAGCAATGTTTCACCCCTTTTAGTACCTCGGTCGAGGGCATCACGCTGCCTGAGCGGTTTACCTTTCCTTTCTATTATGAGCCCCACGAACTGTGTGTGTTGGCGGCGAATGAATTGCAAGCGCATCTCGAGCATCAAGGGGAGTGGCAACACAACTTCGGCCTGACGGGGCAGCGTGGCGGCGCCATAGGTAAGATGTTTGGTGTGCTGGTGGTGCAAAACCGCGAATGCGAGCTTGGCTATCTTAAGGCCTTTTCCGGCAAATTAGCCGAGCAGAATCTACTGCCGGGCTTCGTGCCGCCTGTGTTCGACATGCTCACCCAGGACAGCTTTTTTCATGGCGAGCAGCTGGCCATCAATCGACTGACCACAAAGCTTGAGGCCTTACAGAATGCCCCGGCGCTGGCGGCGTTAGAGGTTGAGCTTAAGGGACTCAACGGCGCCAAAGAGCAGGCCGTGGCCGAGATGAGGGCTGAGATCATCGAGAATCGCAAGTCGCGCAAGGCCAGACGTCAGGCGGGGCAAGGGCTCGATGCCCAGGCCTTAGAGGCCCTGCAGCAACAGCTTGGCCGTGAGAGTGTGGCCGAGAAGCATAGACTCAGGCAGCTAAATCTTGAGTGGGATGACCAGATCGCCGCGCGTGCTACTCGGCTGAGCGAGTTACGCGATGAGATTGAGGCCCTAAAACAGCAACGTGCCAGCCAGTCGAGCGCGTTACAGCGTAGATTGTTTGCCCAGTATCAGTTCTTGAATCAGGCTGGCGAGATTAAGGACCTCAACAGCCTGTTTAGCGCGTCCCCCAAGGGGCTGCCACCTGCCGGAGCCGGGGAGTGCGCCGCCCCCAAACTGCTGCAGTTTGCCTTCGAAAACGGCCTTAAACCCATTGCCATGGCAGAATTCTGGTGGGGAGCCTCGCCCAAGTCCGAGGTGAAACAACACAAGCAGTTCTATGGTGCCTGCCACGGCAAGTGTGAGCCGATTTTAGCCCATATGCTGAGCGGTGTGGCGCTGGATGACAATCCACTGCTTAATAATCCGGCCGAGGGTAAAGCGCTTTCCATCATATACCAGGATGAGGCTATCGCCGTGGTCAACAAGCCGGCGGAGTTTCTCTCTGTACCGGGCAAGCATGTGAGCGATAGCGTCTACAGCCGTATGCGCCAGGCCTTTCCCAAGGCAACCGGGCCGCTGATTGTGCACCGGCTGGATATGTCCACCTCTGGCCTGATGGTGATAGCCTTGAGCAGTGAGGCCAACACCGCACTGGTGCAGCAGTTTATCGGCCGCACGGTGGAGAAGCATTATCTTGCTAAGGTGGCGGGCGAGGTTCAGGGGGATGAGGGCGAGATAAAGTTACCGCTTAGGGTGGATCTTGATGACAGGCCGCGTCAGCTGGTGTGTTTCGAGCATGGAAAACACGCCCATACCTATTGGCAGGTGAGTTCCCGAGGCGAGGGCACGACGCTGTTATCCCTGTTTCCCAAGACGGGGCGTACCCATCAGCTCAGGGTGCACTGCGCCCATCAGGATGGCTTAGGGATGCCCATCATAGGGGACGATCTCTACGGGGCTAAGGCGAATCGCTTGCACCTGCACGCCCAGTATCTGGCCTTTAACCATCCCATCAGCGGCGAGCGGGTGAGCTTTAGCTGCGCTCCCGACTTCTAGGGCTCCTCTTGGCCGCGGCTCAGCAGCACCTGACCCAGGTAGAGCTGTAACAGGCCATCGAGTTTGTGAATATCCACTTGAGTGATTTGCGCTATCTTATCCAGGCGATACCTTAGGGTATTGCGATGGATAAACAGCGCCTTGGCACAGGCCTGCTGATCGCCAAAATGCCCCAGATAGCTTGCCAGTGTCCTGCGCAGCAGGGCGTTTTTATCCTTGTCGATGAGGCGCTGAAAGGGCCTGAGCAGCTGCTCGCCGCGCCAATCATGCTTGAGACCGGAGAGCATCACCAGCAGGGCATGGTCTTCATAGAGGTATTTGCTTCGCTCGGGTTGCAGCTGCTGGCCGAAATTCAGGGTCTCCAGCGCCGTCTGATAGGAGCGGTTGATGTCCATGGTATTGGGGAAGTAGTGTCCCAGGGCGATCTTCAGTCGGGCGCTTAGCTCACCAGGCAGACGCTTTAGCAGGCGGTCGATGCGCAGGCTCTCGGCCTCGGCGCTCCAGGCCTTTCCGTCGAGGAAGGCGGGTTTGAGGATCACCAGCTCCGTCATCGAAGTCATGGCGATCAGATTGCCCCGGGAGGGGGTCTCCAGCAGGTGCAGCACCGTCTTGAGCTGAGAGTTGGCCAGCTCGTCACCGCCATCGTCGTTGATGCGCAGCACCGCCGCGACCCTGGGCACCTCGAGATCGATATCCAGACGCTTGGCCCAGATCTTAAGGTGGTTGAGATCACGCCCCTCGGGTTTTATCAGCTGCAGGATAAACTCCTCCTGCTGACGGGCACGCCACTGGGCTACATCCAGGGAGTTGGCCTGCTCGACGATCATCTCGGCGGTCATCTTCAACAGTTCACCGAAGGCCATCAGTTGTTCAGGCTCACCCGTGATGCCGATGACACCGATGATCTCCCCTTGATAGTGCAGCGGCAGGTTGATGCCGGGCTTGACCCCCTGCAGACTGGCTGCACTGGCGCTGTTGAGCGCGACGGTGCGGTTCTGGCTGATGGCCAGCAGGGCACCTTCGTGGGTGGAGCCGATACGGTGGGGCTCGCCGGAACCGAGGATCACTCCCTGGCTGTTCATCACATTGATGTTGTGGCCGATGATCGCCATGGTGCGATCCACTATCTGTTGGGCGAGTTGATTGTCGAGAAAGTACAAGGCGCTGGGTCGGCAAAGGGTTGTGGCTTGAGCTTACGACAAAAGCCCGATGGGCAAAAGTCTGGGAGGGCGCTTTTGCGAGATGGCGAAGAATACCAGTCACAGTGAGTATGTGATCAGAAATAGCGCAGGAAAAACGTTTGAGGACCAAGCAGGATTTTAGATAAGTATTAATTCTACAATTGAAAATGCTAATACTAGTACTAATGCTAATGCTAATGCTAATGCAGTTGGCAAGTGTTTTAACGAGCTAGCACGATCAATTAGTTATTACGATTGGTATAACCATGAAGCATAAAAAAACCCGCGACAGGCGCGGGTTTTTAGCTGGGCAATTACCGACTAGATAATTACCGACTAGATAATTACCAATTAGAGCTTGTAGCTCATGCTCAGCATGATCAGGTGGGCATTGTAGTCATGGCTGTTGTAACCAAAGCCGACCACGTTCCAGATCCCGTCTGGGTTTATGCTGTTACCTGGGTCATTGTCCTCATATTTCTCCATCTTGTAGTCAAGACGCAGTGCCATCTTGTCGCTGGCCTGATATTGGCCGTAGACATTGATGTTATGGACCTTGGCGTAGTAATCACCATAGTCGCCGGTGAGACCCTGCTGTACCTGGGTGTTGCTGCTTGAATCTGAGTAGGTGTAGTCCACGCCCAGGCGCAGTTTCTTCTCTAACAGATTGTTGTAGCTAAACCCGGCACCGATCACATCGACCTGATCTTCTACCAGACCATACCAGTTAGGCGCGCCGAAGTTGGTGCTGCCTGCCTGCTCTGAGTCGATGTTTTGACGATTGTAGAAGGCATTCACCATCATGTCGTCGTTGATCAGGTAGCTGGCATTGATGTCGTAGCTGATATCTTTCGACTCGGTCAGACCGATTTGGGTCTCGTTGTAGTCGTCCAGGGCATAACGGCCGCCGAAGTCGATAGTCAGCGCATCGATTGGCGTGTGGCTGATACGAGCCTCGACCATGGTGCGCTTACGATCGGCAAGATTGTACTTGCGCAGCAGGCTGTTTGACTCGCTTGAGGTCCACTCAGAGGCCTGGTACGTAGAGCCATCGCGCTCGCCATAGCTACCCTTGATCCACATATCCCAGCTGTCCAACGCGCTCAGGTGGAACTTAGCCCATAGCGTGTTTTCATCTGTGGTTTCGCGGTCTTGATAGCTACGCTCGTCGCGGCGGAAGTCGTAACCCGCATCCAGCTTCATGCCTCGGCTCAGGCGGAAGTCTGCGCCACTTTAGCCCGCTGTGACGTGAAGTCATAAGGGGTGTTGTAGGCGACCTTGCCTGTGGTGGAGTTGATGCTGATCTGGGTCCACTCGTCCACATTGGTCTTGTTATCGCGGTCGCTATAGTCATAGCTGGCGTTAAGGCGAACCGTGCGGTTGAGACGAGACACGACCTTAAGGTTAGCGCCCTTCATGTCGACCTTGGCATCCACGGCCTCGACCGGCGTGGTGTAAACATAACCTGAGGTCACCAGCGCCTGATCCTGGTTCATCTGGCCATAATGCACGCGGCCGCTCATGATGGTGCTGCCTGCCGTGTATTGGCCCATCAGCGAGACTGTGTGTGCCTCGTTGTCTGGGTCTAAGGCCATGGTGCCTTGAGTCTGGGCGCCGAAGGTTGGATTGAAGGCGTTGTCGAAGGTGAGCTGGCTGTACTCATTCTTAAAGCTCGAGCCAGAGTAGGCCAGAGCGGTAAACCAGTTGTCGCCCTTGAGCTTGATGCCTGCTTCAACCGTGTCTGTGGTGTAGTCCACAGGCTCTGCCAGCATCATAGATTGATTGAAGAAGCTGCCCGATGCCTGCTTGAGGCCGGTCTTGTCTTCGCGCTGGTAGTTGATGTAGGTGCTCCACAGCTCTTCGCCCTGATACTCGAAGCCAATGCCGGCGCGCTTGCGCTTGAGCGATAGCTCCAGTGGGTTAAGGCTGCTATATAGCTCGCTCATCTCCTGGCTTGACCCTGCGGTTTGCCAGTTGTCGGGCAGCGTCAGGTTATCTCCGCCTACGCCCTGATAAGGGCTCATCGCCTTGTCAGTCTTGTAGGTGGCAATTTGACGATAGTTGAGGTTCAGCTTGTGCTGTCCCACCTTACCTGACTCAAGATCTAAGGATCCGTTTTCCATGCCGAGGTTTTGTGCCTCTATGCTGGCACGGTAGCCTGATTCGCTGATGTAGCTCACATCGGCGTCTAGCTTACCGGCAAACTCGTCCTCGGCCGCAAAGGCATTGGCCGAGCGGATGTCGTCGCTGTCGTTATAACCAACGCCGATACCAACGGTGCCGTTGACGCCGGTCTCAATCTTACAGCGCTTACAGGCCCACTTGTCGAACTTCACCTTTTCCGTGTTGGCGTTTTGAATGCCATAGCCTTCGGCCATTGCCATGCCGGGAATCGCGATGCCGACATTAGCGATAAGGGCGAGGGTGACTACATTGAGTTTGAATTTCATCTTCTCGTCTCCTTAGCGCTGGAACAATTTGCCAGATGGATGGTTAGAACCATGGATCTGGTTATGACAGTTCAGGCAGCTGCGGCCACCGGTGAAGGCATTGCCACCCACGCTTGAACCTTGGTCAGTGTTGCCCAGGTAAGCATTGCTGGCATGCCCATCGCTAGCGTGGCACTGCTGACAAAGTTGTGGGGCGCGGGTCTTCAACATGCCCTCATTAACACTGCCGTGCGGGTTGTGGCAGGTGACGCAGTTTTCAGTTACGGGCGCATGTTCCCATAGCTTTGGGCCGCGTTTTTCTGCGTGGCACGAATAGCAGGTATCGTTAACGCTGGGCTTGACCAGGTCCGAGTCCGACAGGGTACCGTGTGGATTGTGACAATCGCTACAGACCATCTGCGCCCACTTCATTGGGTGAGAAGAGCGCTTGTTCATGTCGGCTTTTTGCTTGGTGTGACAGCTGGTACAGACTTCCATCTCGGTGTTCTTAGAGAGCACAGGGTCTTTATCTGTGTGCACCGAGTGACAAGAGGCACAGGCCACATCGGCGTTGTCATGGTGACCACCATTCCAGGCCATACGCTTGTCATCTTTGTGACAGCTCATACAGACGCTGTTTTGCTTCTCAGCAGACAGGCTAGAGTCGGGACCGAAGGCGATCATCGGCTCTTTACCGCCGCGGTTATGCTTACCCATAGGGCCGTGGCAGGCTTCACATTGTAGGCCGGCCATTGGGCTCTTGCTGGAGTCGGCAGCGCCGTGTACGCCCTTAAATAGGTCCATGACCTTTTCAGACTTGCCGTGACACATGAGGCAAGAGTCGGCGCCTTTAGGCGAGTATTGGCCTTCGGCAAACTTCTTGTCCAGGGTGGCTTCCACCTCATCCGGGGTCATGTTGGCATCCCACTTGGACGCAACCGCGCCCTGGCTTATGCCCAGCGACAGCAGGGCCGCTGCCATCACCGCCGGAATCAGGCTTTTGAATTGATTTGTGATTTTCATAATAGGCATCCTAATTTGCACAAATGAGTAGTGAAAAGTGGGGGAGGAGACTCCCCCGGTTTTCAATTTGAGATGCGCAAATTACATCTTCACCGCAGTGTGATCTTCGATAACGGGTGCGTGGCAGTAGAAACAAGTTTCTAGCTGCGCCGCATCGTTAGCGACATCTTTAGCGCCATTGATGATGGCACCTTGGCTCTCGACGTGGGCCTTGACGCTATCGCTGGTGTGACAAGAAGTACATGTCGCGGCGATAGGCGTGCTGTATTGGCCGCCAGCGGTTGCCAGGGCACCTTTAGCCTTGAAGGCATCCAGGTTGAAGTCGTTGTGACACTGGGCACAGTCTTTGATGATGCCTTGCTCGCCGTGTACCACGTGAAGTTTCATCTCTAGTGCACCCTTGTTCGCGCCGCCAGCGTATGTACCGTCAGGCGTGTGACAAGCCACACAAGCATCGACACCTATGATAGGCATGTCGTTGGCATCTTTGGTGTGAGAGAGTTGCTCAGACAGGACGAAACCGGCGTGGTGACTACCCTTGTGCACTTCGAACTCTGTGGTGTGGCAAGAGGCACAGGCGGTGAAGTTGACCGAGTCGACGTGACGCATGCTTGGCGCCTTACCTGATAGGGTTGCGAAGGCCAGGTCGGCTTTCATGCCAGTGTACTTGTCGGTGTCGCTACCGTCGAAGTCTGAATCGTCGCAGTTAACGAACTCACCCTTGTCTGAGCACATAGCCCAGCCAACGAAGGTGAAGGCAGTTTCGTTGTCTGCACCCTCATCACCGAGTTGAAGATCTTTGCTGGTGGTGTAAACCAGCTTGCCTTCTTCAATCTTAGCGGCTGCGTCGAGCACGCCATTCTTCACGGCGTTGATGGAGTCTTTGCCACGATAACCTAGGGTCACGTTGTTCGGACCTACGTTAGTGACGATCTCGAAGCGTTGTACCATAGGCAGGATGCTGTTGACATCAACGGCGGCGCCGCTGGCATCGACCACCTGAACACTGATGGTGGCATCCTGAGTCTCGGTGTCGATCGTGGATTCGACGTTAAGACCGTATTGGTCGATAAGCGCCTTCTTGGCTAGGCTGCCTTGTGTGTGCAGCTCTTCGGTCCAGCTCGCGTTATGACAGGCAACGCAGTTGCTGTTGTCGTTTTGCTGTGAGTGGCCTTTGCCCGCCTCGAAGTCGATGTTGACGTGACAGCTGGTACAGGTTTCCATGGTTGGAATACGTGACCAGTTACCCCATTCGGTAAGCTCGTCAGACTGAACGTGACAGGTCTGGCAGTTGTCCTGGACGATGTGGTGCGCAGTTTCGGCGCTCTTGTCCATGTTACGGCCATACATCTTAGCGTCGTTGTGGACGTTGTGGATCAGATGGTTGAAGGCAACTTGTGGCTTACCTTTGCTATCTGCCAGCTCCTGGGTGTGACAAGAGACACAAGTCTCTACGCTGGTGTAGCCGTGGTAGATCTTCTGTCCTTCGGCGTGACAGCTGTTACAGCTGGCGGTAGAGACCACGTCCTTGGTGTAAAGCGGCGCATAACCTTCGCCAGAGAAGTCTTCGGCGATCTCGGTTTGCGGCACTAGTGTGACGCCGTCAAGCAGCGTAGAGGCCTTGGCGATGATGTTGTATCGCTGAGTTAGCTCAGGATTGTAACCTTCTACTTCGATGGTGAAGCTGTAGTTACCATCTTTGTGATCGGTGAAGGCTTTCTGAGAACCGATGTATTGCCACTCGGCGGCATTACCGGCACCGGTTGCACCCTGAGGTAGCAGCTGAACCACTTTCTTCACTTCCAGGTCTTTCAGACCGATCACGGGAAGATCATCCTCGTTGGTCGCAAAGACTGTGATAGTCGGTGTACCGTTGTCGTATTCCACCTTGGTGACATCCAGGTGAAGTACTTCGATGGCGTCGGCCGCTGGGCCGCCGGGGTTGCCCGGATTGCCGTCTTTACCGTCGCTGCCACCACAACCTGTGAGAGCCATGGAGACGGCACCTGCTGCGAGAAGCAGCTTAAATTTATTATTTTGTACGTTCATCATTTTTTCCCTGCATAGGTTTGGCATCGTCTTAAGTGCATGGCCCATCGAATGTGCCGATTCTCAGTTATAAGTTGTGCGACCTAAGTCAATGCTGGAAATAGAAATCCCCAAGGAAATGCTAACGTAACAGGCGGCTAAAATCTGCCAGACTGAGTCTAATGTGTGACCCAGATCTTTCTATTTCTAAAGGGGTATGAAAGTGGGGGTGCAACGCTGCTGAATGTGGGAAAAAATGTTGCAAAATGAAACAGTTTTGCGATTTTTGTTCTTATTTTAGTAATCGCTGTTCTATAGATAAAACAAAGGGAGGCAATGCCTCCCTTTGGGTATTAGAATTCACCCCGATAAGTGGTCAGGGCGAAGCCCTAGTCACTAGTGACTGCTGCCCCAGTTAGCGTGAGCTTCCAGGATCTGGCTGTCTTTGTGACAAGTCGAGCAGGTCTCTGCCGGGTTGAGGCTGTCATAGTCGCTTGCCGGTACACCTAAGGTGGTGAGCGGAGCGCCTTCTTGCTTGAGCAGGCCACCGTTAGTCTGAATGTGCGCAGCAGTTGCTTCGCTCAGACCATAAGGTGCCTGGTGACAGCTGACACAGGCTGCGGCTTGTGGTGATACCACTAGCTGCTCGTTAGTGTCGCTCAGACGTTGTCCATCGGTTGTGCCGAAGGCCACTGGTGCGGCGGTTGGATCTATCTTAGAAAGTGAGAATCCGTTGTCACCGTGACAGGCTTGACACTCAGTCTTCTTGAAGAACAAGCCGCCTTCAGAATCGTACACATAGTGCTTGCTGTGAACGATATAGGCTAGGTTAGAAGAACCTGTGCCTTTCTTGTCACGAGTACCGTTGTGGCAGCTCGCACAGCCATCCATATCGTTGCTGAAACGGTGCTTGATCGCTGTGGTGTGACACTGCTGACAAGCTGTCATGTCGGCGTGTTGTACGCGTGGAGACTTGTCTGCCTGTGTACCATCGACAGCGAAATAGGCTGTGTCAGAAGGCACGTAAGGGCCAGCATTGGTTGCTACACCTTCTTCAACAGTACAGTCGGCTAAGGCGCCTTTACCGTCGAAACAGATGTGTAGTTGGCTGCTTAGTGCGACAGTGACATCTGCCGTTTCCATGATTTGCGCAACTTTAAAGTCGCCATCTGCGATGGTGACATTGATTGAGCCATCTTCACCGGCAGTGAAGTTGTCGTAACCCACCTTCTGATAGTTCACCAGGAAGTCATCGTCGACAACGCCGTTGAACACTATCGCACTGGTGAAGCCACCGTACTTATACGGAGTCGGATCGATCTGTGCCAGAGTGACCTTAGTGTCGCCCAGACTAACCGTCATGTTGGCCGTTACTGTCTTAGTGTCGGCGTCATAGCTCATGCTGTTGAAAGTGACTTTTGCGGCAGCTGACTGTGCATTGTCATTTTTCAGGTAGTGGCCAGACTCGGCGCCACGTACTCCGCCGTTTGGATCGTTATGACAGCTCACACAGTTTTGCTTGCTTTCGGCGATCTGGTTGTTTTCGCTATCCCAGTGCCAGCTTGGTACCGCGTATGGGCTGTTGTGACAGTTCATACAGGTTGCCGTATCCAAGTCAGCCTTCCAGGCGTCGGCCATGGTCAGGCTTTCATCTGCCTGGTGACAGGTTTGGCAATTACCCGCGCTTTGTGGGTAGATACCATTGTAAGTTGAGTGGCTATGGATAGCGTGTGCCATACCTTTGATTGAGCCGTCAAACTCATAGGTACGAACCACCTTGCCATCTTCATCCTTCTCGTCTTTCATGTACGAGTTGTAGTCGGTATGACAGAAGGTACAAGATTCGAGGGTTACATGCTTGCCGCCATGCATGGCGAGGGCGCCATCTTGGCCAGGACGGTGGCAGCTTTGACAAGTATCATTGGCAATCAGTGCCTTAGGCTTTTCCTGAACCGTGTCAGAGCTTGGCTGCCAATAGAAGAAGCTGTTGTCTACCATGCTCAAACCGGCATTATTGCTCGCCTTCACGCCAAGGTAGATACCGTTGGTGACGTCTGCCTTGTAGTCGTACTTACCTAAGGTATCGATAGGCTTATCGAGGACTAGGGTGTAGCTGCCGTCACCGTTGTCGGTTAAGCAAGTCTCACAATCCTTTCCTTTGAAATAAGAGGAGCCTGTGTAATGGTCATCGCCTTTGTCTTTATTAAAGTAGCTTAACCAGATATCACGTGGGTTACCCTCGAGATCTGTGCTGCCAACTTCATCTTCGTTACCGACACGACCAAAGGAGACGGCACCGATATCGGCATAGCCAAGGCCGAATACGGCAACGCCGTTGGCGTCGGTCAGATTGAAGTTGATGGTTAGGATACCCGCATCATCTACGCTGGCTGATTGGATATTTGATTTTAGGTGTGAGACCTCGCCAATGGGGTTACCAACGGGGCCTGGCTTGCCATCTTCACCATCTTTACCGTCGCTGCCGCAACCGGATAAGACGAGTGAGAGAAGCCCCGCACCTAATACAGCTTTTGTCGCTGCATTAACATTGAACTTTTTCATCATGATTATTCCCTGCAATAGTTTTAATCATCATTAATTGATTGTTCATCAATAAAAACAAGCACTGAAATTGAGAACAGTATTTGTTTCGCCTATTGAAAACACTCGCTTAATGTGTGGAATTAGTTTCCACCTCTAAGGCTATCGAAATGGCAACTTTTTAGCAGGTGTTTCAGTCTGCTTATGTGATTGAGATCTGACTATTTCTTTAGAGGTAGTTGAAAAAATGCGTTTTTGGTGAAATTTTCATTTTCATATAAGAAAGTCAGCCAGTTAAATAGCAGCTTGTTGATTTCGTGTTACCGAAAGTGGGACGCTTTAGGGGGTAGGTGTTACTGTGTTTAGGCAGGCTTGGTGGGTGGGGGTGTAAGCCCTGTCGGTAGGCGAGACATGCGCCGCCGGATAGAAAAAGAGTGCCAGGGCAGGCCTGACACTCTCGGGTTATTTTACATGAATCGCTAAAACAGTGATGTTTGTTCTAGTCCTGCTTGTGCAGTTCGGCGACCTTTTCCGCGCTGTGGCAGGTGAGGCAGGATTCGCTGTTTAGCATAGCCTGTTCATAGCTGCCTGCGACGACACCGCCCATGCTCTCGATGTGAGACTTGGCCGCGTCTTTGCCACCGCCGATCTCATAGCTTGATGAGACGTGGCATGAGGCACACACGCCCGCCTGTGGGCTGGCGTAGCTGGCGTCACCCTTGTTCCAGCGCATTGGCGTCGAACGAGCATTCTCTAAACCGAAGTCGAGATCGCTGTGACAGGCAGAGCAGTTAGCACTGCTCACCAGCTGATGCACATCGGCGCGGCCATGGGCCTTACCGAAGGTGCCGTGAACGCGCACGATCAGGCTGTTGTAGTCGCCGGCTTCGTGACACTGGGCACAGGTGTGTACGTCGGCATTGCGATAGTGTGCCGCGCCCTTGCGGGCCACCATGTCGTTGTTGTGACAGCTTGCGCAGTTGTCATAGTCAACGGCGCTGGCACGCACCGCGCCTGGTGTACCATCGAGTTTAACGAACGCTGTCTTGGCCGCATTGGCACTTAATACACCGCTGCAGGAGCCTTCGCCATCTAGCTCAACCAGGGTCGAAGACTTGTTCTTAAAGCAGGTGCTAAAGCTTGTGCTGATCGCGAGATCTGCCCCATCGGCAAGCACCTCTGCCAGTGAGGGTAAGCCATAGTTTGGCTTAGAGGCATCGACGGTCACGGTAAAGCTGCCATCGGGGTTAGCGCTGGCGCTACCACTGGTGCGCGCCGCCAGGAAGGCATCAGGCTTGACCGCATCGACGGCGTTAACATATACGCTGACGCGAGGCACATGGGCGCCCGTTACAGCCTCTTCACCCTTAGTCAGGTTTAGGATAAAACTCAAGGTTGCGCTGGTTTCATCCCAAGCTATCTGGCTGTAGCTGGCATCGACTAGGACACCGGCCTGTGATGCCGCTTCATAGCTTTGTTGCTCATGGCCTGCGAAGTGGCGGAAGGCGCCGCCGCGGGTGTTGCCGTCCTGGCTGGTGTGACAGGTGACACAGCCCACCAGTGTCGCGCCTTCTTCACCCGGTGCCACTAGGCTACTGCCCTTATGATATTCGCCGTGACAGCTTTGACAGCTGGTCACATCTTTATCGCCAAACCAGGCCAGGGCATGGGGCGTCAGCCCTTCGGGTAGCGTCTCTTCTGTGGTGGTATAGCTCACGTGACAGCTCTGACAGTTGGCAGTCGATGCTGGGAAGTTAAGCTCGGCTTTTGGCTTGCCTTCGCTATCGAGCGCGGCGCCGTCAAATTCATGGGCAAAGGCTGGGTTGTTGGCGTTGGCGATAACCGAGTTGAATTTCGCCAGTTCTCGGCGATCCTTTTCGGTGATACCTGTATGCACTCCATGAACCAGCCCTTTGATAGAGCCGTCGAAGTGGAACTCGACGGTATTGCCTTCACCATCGATGCCCGAGCCGCTGTATAGGGTGTAGTCGGTATGACAGAAACCACAACCATCGGCGGTGTTACCATAATTGCCGTGACGAATATGATCCTGACCCACGTGACAGTTGGTACAGGTGTCCATCTCTAACACCTTCTTAGGCGAGGCCACCGACTGCTGTGTCAATGGGTCCCAGTAGTAGGCTTCGACATTCTTAAGCTTGTTTTGACCAACGCCATAGGTGATCAGATAGATGCCATTGATCTGATTGGCGTCATAGTCGTAATCCAGGCCATTGGTGTCGATGATCTCTGGCGCCGTCACCTTGTAACGGCCTTCACCCAGGTAGGCAAGGCAGGTTTCGCCTTCAGGGCAGTCACGATTAGGGCGCCAGTTGTTGGTGCCTGTCATAGGTACGCCATTTTTGCTGGCGTTGCGGTATGAGAGCCAGATCTCCTCATCGCCATCGGCGCGATTAGTGACCTGAGTGCCATCTTCTAGGGTGTAGGGCGTGAAGGCCTCGCTACGTGTGCCCATACGACCGAAGGCGATGCGTAGTGGGTCGGTGAGCGCCGCTAATCCGGTGACGGCGACGCCATTAGGATTGGTCAGGCTAAACTCGAAGCTCAATGTTTTCGCCGCCTCGTCATAGCTGGCGCTTTCTATCTTGGTTTGGACCGCAGTTGCACTGTTGATATCGACTGCGATTTCACCAGGCTTGCCATCTTCACCATCTTTTCCGTCGCTGCCATTACAGCCGACCAGTGCCAGAGACAAGGCCCCGACACCGAATGCTGCTTTGACAGCGGTACTGATTGAATACCGTTTCATCATTTTTCCCCTGCATGAGAATGAGAGTGATCTCAATTTTTTCTTTTTTGGTATGAATAAGGTGGGCTTCGTTATTGCTATTGCCTCAATGACTTGGCGACACCTTAATCGTCATCTTATTCAAAAGGGGGTAGACGCATTGGCTCGTTTGGCGCAAACGTGAAGCGGATCCATTAAGCCTGGAGCAAATTGATAAACTTGTTAAATAAGATTATTTTCAACTGGTTAGCTATTTGTTCTGGTGTGAGTTTTAACAGGGGGGCGTGAAAATACTTTATTTCTTAAATAAAGCTTAAGGCGGCTTAGGTTTTTTTATCTCAGCTTTGATCTAACGCAAGTGTCGATGCTGGAGATGTGCACAATTTCGCCTGTTAGCACCCCCTGTATGTGCGGGGGAAGTTAGCAGAATGTGAATCTAACGGTGAAATGACGTTACCGCGATAAAAAAGGAGGCCTAGGCCTCCTTTTTTATTAGCGCTCCACTTTGGGCTCCACTGGTTGGCTGCTCAACTGAGCCAGATTAGGGCTGATGAATGCCTAACAGCTGAGCCGACGTATGACAGGTGGCGCAGGTCTCTGCCGCCCGCGTGCGTACATCGGCCGCGTCCATACCATCCAGAATACCGCCGTTGGCCTGAATATGGGCCGCGCCTGAGTCTTTCAGGTACTTCTGGTGACAGCTCAGGCAGGTGCCTGCATCGGAAGATACCCAGATGTCGGCCCCCGTGGTGGTATCACCATAGCGCCAGACCCGGTCACTGGCTCGGCCAAGGGTAAAGCCGTCTTGCGTATGACAGGTGAGGCAGTCGGTCTTAAGTACTGTGCCCGACTGTACGCCGGCATACTTGAGGTAGTGCCCCTCGGCCTCGTGCGCCTTAAAGGCGAAGCTGGTTGACTTACGGCCGCCGGGATAGCTGTCATCGCCGCGAGTCGTCTTATCCGAGGTATGGCAGGTCTGACAGTTATAGCCATTGTTGTAATGGTGATTTTCCTGATTGTGGCAGGTCTGACACTTGCTGGTATCGACGATGGCGCGGCGCATCGCGACCTGGCCATCTTCGGCGACTCCGGTGCCGGACCAGACGAAGCGATAGGGCGCCTCTTTAACCGCCACCGAACGGGTATCCTCGCTACAGGCAGTCATCACCACCTCGGCCACGCCATAGCCACCGTTGTTGAAACAGACCTCTATGGCCGACCAGAGCTCGAAGGTCTTGCCTGTGGCATCCGATGGCATATCGAAGGTGTTGGCGACAATGGAGAAGGTCTTTGTGGCCTCGTCATAGCTACCTTGTGATAGCCTGAATCGACGATTGCTATAGGAGGCATCACCGTAGGCGGGGTAGTCCTTGTCCACATCCCAGGCCACCACTACACGGGTGCTCAGTTCGATAAATTCGCTGGCAACCGGGTTGCCGGCGGTATCGGTTACCTGAAGATCAAATCTGAGCTTGCCGTCGCCATCCAGGCCTATGTTGCTAAAGTTGACGCCCATCGCTTGGGCCAGTGAATAGGCCTTAAGCACGTCGCCATGGCGTTTCTCGCCGTTGCCCGTTCCCGGATAGGTGTCGGTGGCGTTGTGGCAGGCGACACAGTTGGTGCTGGAATGGTTCTGCGAGGGTTTCTCGGTATGACAGCCGATGCAGGCGATGTTAGATTTATCGGCCTTAAACAGGGCGGCATCACTTGGCGCATCGTCACCCTCTTTATGGCAGGCCGCGCAGTTGGCCGCCGGTTTTTGTGGGAACATCACCTTGCCATAGTCATGTAGGCTGCCGCCATAGCCCACTATCTTATAAGGGGCTGGTACATAACCTTCGGGCGTGCTGGTGACTCTGTCCTGGCCCTTGTGGATGGCATGGATCATATAGGGAAACTCTATGCTGTTGCCGCTCTCGGGGTCGCCTGAGGTCGCGGTATGACAGCTGGCGCAGTTTTCCAGGGCGATACGACGGCCGCCGTGCAGGGCCAGGCTCTCCTCCTGGTGACAGTTGAGACAGGTCTGCTTGCTCACCACATTGCGGGTTTGAATCCCGTCTGTCGCCCCCGATGAGGGCTGCCAGTCATGGTGGGCATTGGCGGTCGCCTGAGGCAGTTTCAGCTCCAGGGTGACCCTGTGGGTGTTTTCGCCATTGTAGGTGATGGCCAAAGGCTCGGTGACATTGGCAACATTTTGCTGAAACCTGTAGGTGTAGCTGCCATCGAGATTATCCGTCAGGCAGTCTTCGCACGCGCTGGCCGCCTCGACACCGGCTTGAAATTGGGGCGAGGGGTTAAGCCCTTCGGCGCCATCTGGCAGCGAACTGGGTTGCCTGAGGGTATTGATGTAGGCCTGCCACTGGTAGCCGCGGTCGAAGGACTGGCCATCTATGGTCTCTGTGACCTGGGCCAGCTGGGCGATACCGAACCTGAGATCAAAGTCTTTGGTCAGGCCGAGTACGGCCACGCCGTTGGCGTTCTCAAGCTTAAAGGTCGCACTGACCTCGCCATCTTCTATCGATGCCTGGGTAAATTGGGCCATTACCGTGGGGGTGTCGGCGATGCTAACGCCTATGACGCCGTCGGGGCCATCTTCGCCGTCTTTGCCATCGCTACCACAGCCCAGTAGCAGCGCGCTGCAACCAAGGGCGATGAGGCTCCATTGATTCACCTTCTTCTTTATATCCATCATAGTGCCTTCCATTTCAGTCAATTTCTCAATGCATTGTTCTATCGGCGCCAGCGAGCTGGCGCCTTGCCCGGTCTATTTGATGGGATGTACGGTGAGCACATCGGCATCGGCCCCTTGTCGATGACAGGTGGTGCAGCTTTCAGTGCCCGCCGTGGCATCGGATAGCGTGCCGCCGAACACCGCGCCTTGCTGGATCATGTGGTTCTTGTTGGTCTCGCTGCTGTGGCAATCGCTACAGATGGCGGCCGTCGGGCTGGTGTAGCTGCCATCGTCGATGGCCAGCGGTTGCACGCCGGGATCCAGGGGCAGGGAGACGGTGAGCACACCGTCTCTGTCTGTGTGGCACTGGGCACAGTTACCTATATCGCCCGGGTAGTTGATCCCTTCGAAGCCGGCGCGTTGGCCGCTGTGAATGCCGTGGATAAGGTGCTTGAAGTCCGCCGTGGTGAGGGACGGGTTATCCGCGGCATCGGCCTGCATGTTGGGGTTGTGACACACTTGGCACTGGCCTTCGAGATCGTTGCGGGAACCATGGAAGTTCAGCTGCTGATCCCCATGGCAACTGCCGCAGGTGTCGTTGCTGACCACGACGCGGCGGCCGCTATCGCTCAGTGCGTCTGTGGCGAAGAAGCTATGACTGGATTTAATCACCACCTCGCTGTTGGCCTCATCACTGCAGGCGCCCAGCACGCCGTTGGCGGCGCAGACTTTGCCCTGAATCGCCAGTGTGCCTTTATCCATCTCACTGCCGGCAGGCACGGTCAGACCGGTTATCTGATAGTCGAAGCTGCCGTTACTGCCTGAGACGGGCGCGGTTTCATGAACACGTATTGAGCGCGCCGAGCGGGTAGCGTAGTCGAAGCTGGTGCCCCAGTTGGCATAGACGCGAAGGTCTGAGACGAAATCGAGCTGGTCTGCGCTGGCCTGATAGGGCTGACCAGTGGCAGGATTTTCCAGTGTGAGGGTAAAGGAGACGGTATCACCACTTCGCATGGCTTTGGTGATCACCGGCTTAAACTGCCCCAGTGCCTGTGCGTTGCCGCCATCATTGTGGACGCTGGCGGTCCAATCGGGATTGTGACAGGCGACGCAGTTGGCGTTATTGAGCTGCGCCGGGTGGCCTTCGCCCTTCTTAAAGTCGATGTAGGTATGACAGGCGCCACAGGCCTCCATGGTGGGTACCCGTGCCCAGTTCATCTGCTCGCTCAGGGTGTCATCCTCGGCGTGACAGGTCTGGCAGTTGGCCAGTGAGCCGGGGAAGCCGGTCAGGTGTTTGCCGTGGATCATCTGTGTAAAGATGTTGTCCGGGTTACTGACACGATCGGCGTTGTGGCAGGTCACACAGGTCTCGACCTGATTATAGTTGCCGCGGTGAAAGGCCAGGTCGTTATGACAGGTGTTACAGGTTGCTATCTTGATCAGGTTGCGTGTGTAAACCGGCTCGCTACTGCTACCGTCTTGGTCACCCTGCCAGTCGAAGTGCTGATTGGTGATGGGCAAGGCGGTGCCATCGGCCAGGCTATCGCCACCTAGCTTGACCACGACTCGCTGCGTGGCACCCGCCTGATAGCCGATGTCGTTCATGCCATCGAAGGCGGCGCTGAAGGTGTAGCTGTAGCGGCCATTTTTATGATCCACATAGCTGCCTGGGCAGCTGTCGTTACAGCTTTCCGAGGTGAAGTATTCCCACTGTGCGGCATCGCCAGCATTGGTGTACCCCTGGGGTAGCAACTGAGCGGCAATAAAGGTGGCGCTTGGGATCCCCACCACAGGCTCATCATCCTGGTTGGTGACGCGGTAATTCACCGTGGCGACACCTGCCTGCATCTGCACGGGATCGAAATTCACCACTAAGGTGTCGACTAGCATAGCCGGTGGGCCACCTGGCTCGCCAGGATTACCGGGTTTACCATCATCGCCGCCACAGGCGGAGACGAGTGTGAGCAGCCCAAACAGGGCGGCAAAATGGAAAGTTTTGTTCATCTTCATCATCGCTTCCTTGGCATAGGGGGACCGAATTACAGCTGGTAATTCAGGGTCACTCCAAAGTAGTGGGCGTTGTAATCATGGCTTAGATCGCCGAAGGTCAATACGTTCGGTATGCTGCTTGGCGACAGGTTCTCGTTAGCCCAGTCGGCGTCCTGGTACTGCTCGAAGATCCAGTCAAGCCTTAGCCCCAGGCTGTCGCTGAGGTTAAAGTCGGCGAAGGCGTTGAGATTGTGCCGGGTGGCATAATAGCTGCCATAGGGGCTGTGCAGGCCTTGGCTGACCTCTGTGTCACTCTGGCCGTCGCTATAGCTGTAGTTGAGTCCGAGACGCAGGCGGTTTTCCAGCAGGGCATCATAGTCAACTCCCGCGCCGATAAGGGTGGCCTTATCCTCGGTGCTGGCATACCAGTTGGCGCTACCGAAGTTGTTGCTGCCAGCCTGATCGCTGTCGCGCCAATCCTGATTGATAAACGCGTTGAGGTTAACTTGCTTACTCAGGGCATAGCTGGCCGAGAGATCATAGCCCTGGCTGTCGACACCAGTAAGCCCTATCTGGGTGTCTGTGTAGTCATCCTGCATCAGGTGCAGATTAAGCGTGGCGCTTAGTGCCTCGCCGTTATAGCTGGTGTAGAGGCCATAGCGCTGGCGTTCACGGTCCGCCAGATAGCTGCGCCTTAACAGCGGATTATTAGGGCGATTGCTGGCACTCGAGCCCTGATATTCACTGCCGCCACGATCTTCATACTCGGCCTTGAGCCAGGTTTGCCACTGAGAATTAATACGGTAATTGAGCTTGGCGGTAAGCTCCGATGCCTGCAGGCTGTCGCGGTCGAGGGCGTTGTAGTTGTTGTGCTCATACTGATATTGCAGATCCAGATAGAGGCTGCGGGTAAAGCGGTATTTAGCCCCCAGGCTCGCCTGTTGGCGGGTACGGTCATAGGCCTGGCTGCGCCTATCGCCGCTGTAGTAGCTGTCGGTGACTATCTGCGGATAACTCAATGTCTCAGACTTGTTGTCTCTGTCGCGATAGTCGTAGCCGACCCTGAGGTTGAGCTCTGGCGTGAGCCGACCAAGATACTTAAGCTTCATTTCCAGCAGATCCACCTGGCCGTCTAAATTAGCGGCGGGTAGCATGGGGGAGGGGCCGTTGATGGTTGCCGGTAGATAGGTTTGATCTTGGGTCATGCGGCTAAAGCCTAGATGCATCAGCACCTGTTGCCCCGGAGCCGAGAACTGGCTGTGAGCCGCCACCCGGTAGGCCTTGTTGTCGGGGGCGACGGCGCTCTGGCCGAAGTAGGCGGCGCCGAAGGTGGGGCTGAAGGCCGATTGCCAATGCAGGGCGTTGATATCATTTTGGTAATGGCTAAGCTCGGCATCTATGCCGGTCAGCCACTGGTCGCCCCGAAAGTAGAGCTTACCCTCGATGCGCTTGCTGTTATCATCGACCCGCTCGGCCAACATGGTGCTGTTGGTGAGCAGATTGGCACTGGCGCGGCGATTGCCCTGGCGCTTCTCATGTTGGTAGCCGAGACTGGCCTCATAGAAGCTGCCGCTATAGGCGGCGTCGAGACGGTAGCGATCTCGGGTGAGCTTCAGCTCGGTCGCCATCAGACTATCATTCAGGCTATTCATCTGATCGGTTGTGGCCGCGCTCTGCCATTGGCTAGGGAGTTGCCAACTGCCGTCATTCAGCCGATAGGGGCTGAGCGCATCATTATTATCGAAGTGGGCAAAACCTCGATAGCTGGCGGCTATCTGGTATTGGCCCTGGCGTCCGGTCGTTAAGCTGGCAGAGCCGGCATCATAGCCTAGACGGTCGGCTTTAAATTGGGTCTGATAGCCAGAGGCCTTCTTGTGGGTCAGATCTGCCTCCAGACTCGCCACAACGCCATCGGTATCTGTGCCTGTGGTGTTGCCGAAACGACTGTCGCTGCCGTCGTTGTAGGCGACGCCGACGCCTATCTCACCTGTGGTTGCATCCTTGATCTCACAGCGCTGGCATTTCCAGGCGTCCATCTTCACCTGACTGCGGTTGGCCGATGCCAGATCGTAGCCCTGTGCCGTCGCTAGGCTGCTGATAATAGAGAGGGCCAGCAGGCTGAGTGGCCAAGCGCGTGTTTGAGTGCGGTCTTGTCTGTTCATCGCTATGCTCCCTCATTAACGTTGCAGTAATTTGCCCGATGGATGGTTGGAGCCATGCACCTGGTTATGGCAGTTCAGGCAGCTTCGGCCGCCGTTAAAGGCATTGGGGCTGTTGGCAAATACCGGATTGGCGGCGTGACCGTCGCTGGCGTGGCATTGCTGACAAAGCTGAGGGGGCTTGGCGATCAACATCGCCTCGTTGACGCTGCCGTGGGGGTTATGACAGTTGGCGCAGTTGTCGGTGACGGGCGCATGCTCCCACAGTTTAGGCCCACGCTTCTCGCTGTGACAGGCGTAGCAGTTGTCGTTGATGCTCATCTGCTTCAGGCTGGCCTCGCCCAGACCGCCGTGGGGATTATGACAGTCGCTGCAGACCATCTGCTGCCACTTCATTGGGTGGCTGCTGCGCTTATGTAGGTCGGCCTTTTGCTGGGCATGACAACTGGTGCAGACGGCGACCTCCTGGGTCTTGTCGCTGATAGGGTCATGACCCGTGTGTACCTGATGACAGTCGCTACAGGCGACATCGGCGTTGTCGTGATGATTGCCACTCCAGGCCATGCGCTGGTCATCGTTGTGGCAGCTCATGCAGACACTATTTTGCTTCTCGGCGGGAACAGGGGAATTGGCGCCGAAGGTGATCATAGGTTCCTTACCCCCGCGGTTATGTTTCCCCATGGGGCCGTGGCAGGCTTCGCACTGCAGGTCGGCCATGGGAGAGCCTTTTACCTGGGGATTGCCATGTACACCGTCAAATAGTGCCATGACGGTTTGGTTCTTGCGATGGCACATCAGGCAGCTATCGGCGCCCTTGGGGGAGTACTGCCCCTGTGCAAATTTGTTATCGAGGATCTTCTCCACCTCTTCAGCTGGCATCTTGTCCCAGGGAGTCGCCTGAGCGAACAAGCTAAAGAGGGGAGTTAGCGCGAGTAGGGCCGTTAGCCAGAGGGCTGACTGCCAATTAGATTCCTTTTTCATCATCATCCATCCAAGCACAGTGAGGTTTTTAGTTGTTATCTTTATGAATTACTAATTTACCAAAGCTAAATAATAGGTTGGATTTGTGACGAATGTGTAAATTTTGTGCCGATAAATCGCGGTTAAAAATGAGGTATTTGAGCGAATTAGCACTTTATGTGATCTGGATCACGCTAAGCGCGAGAGCTGGGACGTAGAATTGGCCGCTAATGAAAATGGTTCTCATTTGATAATCTCGTTTACTGATTGAGATATCTGTCACATAATATAAAATACAATTGAAAATTATTATCGTTTCCAATCATAAATATTGATCTAGATAAAGTTATTGGAAGCCTTGCTCCGTTAGAATCTGGTGTAGTTCAGATTTATCGAGACCTGAAAAGGTAGAGTTGCAATATGAAATTAAGCGAATTAAAGCCTGGCGATAGTGCTGTGATCTCCGAGGTGGGCCAGATTAGCCTGCCTGCGGTAGTGAAACGCAAGCTTTTATCTATGGGGATCACCCCAAACACCTCTCTGACCCTATTACGACGAGCACCATTGGGCTCGGGATTAGAGTTGGCCATTCGTGGCAGTAAGTTATGCATGCGTAAGGATCTGGCAGAAGTAATCGAGGTGGAGCTGGCTCATGGCTAAACAATTTCATTGTGTGACCGTTGGTAATCCTAATGCGGGTAAGTCAACACTCTTTAATGCCCTCACTGGGGCTAACCAGCAGGTGGGTAACTGGTCTGGGGTGACAGTTGAGAAGAAGACAGGGGCCTTTACCCTGAATGATACCCAGGTGCTGCTGACAGACTTGCCGGGTATCTATGATCTGCTTCCTGCTGGTAGCAGCTGTGACTGCTCCCTCGATGAGCAGATCGCTCAGCAGTATCTGGCCGAGGCGCAGATGGATGGCATCATCAACCTAGTGGATGCTACTAACATCGAGCGTCACCTGTATCTGACTGTGCAGCTGCGCGAACTTGGTATTCCTATGGTGGTGGTGCTCAATAAGATTGATGCGGCCAAGGCTCAGGGGATCGAGGTCGATATTGACAAGATGAGCCAGCAGCTAGGCTGCCCAGTGATCGCCGTCTGCTCTCGCGATGTCAGCGACATCAAGCAGGTACAGGCCCAGGTGGTAGATCTGCTAGATGGCAAGGTCTCTGAGGCGCCATTGGTACTAAATTACGACGCCGAGATTGAGGCGGGCATCAAGGCGCTGTTTGAGCGCGATAGCCAACTCAGCCGAGGCCGCGCACTGGCGATGATGGGCAACGGCCTGGGTTGTGGCCAGTGTAAGAATGGTCAGATGCTGTCGGAGGTGTCCCAGTGCTCCGGGCGCCTAGCGGCGCAGGGCAAGGATATCGAGATCATGGTGGCCACCACACGTTTCGATTTCGTGCAGCAGGTGTTTAATCAATCGGTGAAAGACAGTGAGCAGCTCACTCTGAGCGATCGCTTAGATAAGCTGGTGTTACATCCGATAGCAGGCGTACCCGTGTTCCTGTTTGTGATGTACCTGATGTTCATGTTCAGTATTAACGTCGGTAGCGCCTTTATCGATTTCTTCGACATCACGGCTGGTGCCCTGTTTGTCGATCACCTCGGCGCCCTGATGACCAATATCGGTGTTCCAGCCTGGTTGGTAACTGTGGTTGCCGGCGGTATAGGGCAGGGTATCCAAACCGTTGCCACCTTTATTCCCGTGATCGCCGCTCTGTTCCTGGCGCTCTCTGTGCTGGAAGGCTCGGGCTATATGGCGCGCGCCGCCTTCGTGGTCGATGGGTTGATGCGTCGTATCGGTCTGCCGGGCAAGGCGTTTGTGCCTATGATCGTCGGTTTTGGCTGCTCGGTACCTGCCATCATGGCAACCCGTACCTTAGGCAGCGAGCGCGAGCGCATCGTGACAGGTATGATGGCGCCCTTCATGTCTTGTGGTGCACGTCTACCGGTTTATGCCCTGTTTGCGGCGGCCTTCTTTCCCGAGTCGGGTCAGAACCTGGTGTTTCTGCTGTATATCATTGGTGTGCTGGCCGCGATAGGAACGGGTTTACTGCTACGTTCAACCTTGCTTCCGGGCAGCAGCAGCGCCGTGGTGATGGAATTGCCTAACTACGAGACACCTAAATTCAAGGCGGTGATGGCAAGAACCGGTAAGCGTACTAAGAGCTTTATTCTAGGCGCGGGTAAGACGATCGTTATCGTGGTCACCCTGCTTAACTTCATCAACGCAATCGGTGTCGATGGCAGCTTCGGCCACGAAGACAGCTCTGAGTCTGTGCTCAGTGTGGCCAGTCAGAAGGTGACTCCGCTCTTCTCTCCAATGGGCATAGAGCAGGATAACTGGCCGGCAACTGTGGGTATTATCACGGGGATTTTCGCGAAGGAAGCCGTGGTAGGTACGCTCAATAGCCTCTACTCTACCGCAAGTGGTGAAGAGGAAGATCTGGCGCCGCTGTCAGAGAGCTTTAGTGAAGCATTGGCGACCATTCCTGAAAACCTGTTTGGCATCGCGCCTGAAGATCCGCTGTCAATGTCTGTTGGTGATATCGAGAGCATAGAGACAGCCTCGAGCGAGCTGGATGTTGATACCTCAACCTTTAGTGCACTGCAGAGTGGCTTTAGCGGTGTGACGGCAGCCTTTGCTTACCTGCTGTTCATCTTGCTCTATACCCCCTGTGTGGCGGCCATGGGCGCCCTGGTGGGTGAGTTTGGACCGCGCTGGGCAACCTTTGCGGCCACCTGGACCTTCGGTTTGGCTTACGGTACTGCGACCATCTTCTATCAGGCGATGACTTTTGCGGCGCACCCATTGCAGTCTGGGCTGTGGATCGGCTTCTTCTTAGTCGCGCTGGTGGTCTTCTACCTGTGGCTCAAGCGCAAGGGGCAGCGTGCTCAGACCATCATACCTGTGATCAACGTGGTGACAGAGTAGATTTAAGCTTGATGTAAAACAGCTTGTTAAACCGAGAAAAGCAGCGATAATTCGCTGCTTTTCTGTTTTTGCGCTAAATCATGGCAGTTTTTGCGATTTGGCCGTTGTAACGAAGCGAAATCTGTAGGAATATGCAGGTTTTCTCCCATTAGTCTCGAGCGGCAGCTGTGCGCCCGATGAAATAGAGTTCGCAAAGAGGATTTCCATGAGTCATGTGGACACCGAAGTACGTCCTAGTAACTTCATTCGTAACATCATAGATGAAGATTTAGAGAGCGGTAAGCACACCCGAGTGCACACACGTTTTCCGCCCGAGCCAAACGGCTATCTTCATATTGGTCACGCAAAATCGATCTGTTTAAACTTCGGTTTGGCGCAGGACTATAAGGGGCTATGTAACTTACGTTTTGATGATACCAACCCTGAGAAAGAGGATATCGATTACGTTAACTCTATTCAGGCAGACGTGCATTGGTTAGGTTTCCAGTGGGATGGTGAGATCCGTTACTCGTCTAACTATTTCGATCAGCTGCACCAGTACGCGGTAGAACTGGTTAAGAAGGGATTAGCTTATGTCTGCTTCCTCAATGGTGAGCAGACTCGTGAGTACCGTGGCACCCTGAAGGAGCCTGGTAAGAACAGTCCTTATCGTGATACCTCTGTCGAAGAAAACCTAGCGCTATTCGAGAAGATGCGTAAGGGCGAATTTAAAGAAGGTGAGTGTGCACTGCGAGCCAAGATCGATATGGCATCACCCTTCATGTGTATGCGTGATCCTGTGATCTATCGTATCCGTTTCGCCCATCACCACCAGACTGGCGACAAGTGGTGCATCTATCCTATGTATGATTTCACCCACTGTATCTCTGATGCGCTGGAAGATATCACGCACTCGCTCTGTACGCTTGAGTTCCAGGACAACCGTCGTCTGTACGACTGGGTGCTGGATAACCTGGATGATTTCCAGGCGCCAAACCGTACCCGTCAATATGAGTTTTCACGCCTGAATCTGGAATACACCCTGATGTCTAAGCGTAAGCTCAATGACCTCGTGGTTCGTGGCCTGGTATCGGGCTGGGACGACCCACGTATGCCGACCATTGCCGGTCTGCGTCGTCGTGGCTATACGCCTGCTGCTATCCGTGAGTTCTGCCGTCGTATCGGCGTGACTAAGCAGGAGAACATGGTCGAAGTGAGCATGTTGGATGCCTGTATTCGTGAAGAGCTGAACGAGCATGCACCTCGCGCCATGGCGGTGATCAACCCGGTTAAGGTTGTCATCGAAAACTACCCAGAAGGGCAAGTTGAGAAGCTATCGGCGCCAGCACACCCAAGCATAGAGTCTATGGGGCAGCGTGAGCTGGTGTTTGGTCGCGAGCTTTATATCGATGCCGACGATTTCCGTGAAGAAGCCAACAAGAAATACAAGCGTCTTGTTCAGGGCAAGGAAGTGCGCCTGCGTAATGCCTATGTGATCAAGGCTGAGCGTTGCGACAAGGATGAGGCTGGCAATGTCACCACCATCTACTGTACCTATGACGATCAGACGCTAGGTAAGAATCCTGCCGATGGCCGTAAGGTGAAAGGGGTGATCCACTGGGTTGAGGCCACAAGTGCCGTACCAGCCGAGTTCCGTCTGTATGACAGACTCTTTAATCAGCCAAATCCGGCGGCAGCCGAGACGGTCGATGAGGTGTTAAATCCTGAGTCCTTGGTGGTCAAGCATGGTTTAGTCGAGCCAGGCCTGATTAATGCAGAGGCCGAGAAGGCCTATCAGTTCGAGCGTGAAGGTTACTTCTGCGCCGACAGTAAAGACTCATCGCCTGAACACCTGGTCTTTAACCTGACGGTTGCTCTGCGGGATTCTTCTAACTAAGTTAACGCTTGGTACTAAAAAAAGCTTTAGGTGAATCCTAAAGCCTTTTTTGTATCTCAGGTTAACCTATGTCGGCTACTGATACTTTTTCTATTGATACCTGCTCTTATCGATAGCTTCTATTGATACATAGGGCCTAAGCCGAAGCTCCAGAGGATGACGCTCGAGGCCATCAGGGCGACTAACAGCACAAGGCCGGCGGTGACGACCGAACTGGCGTAGATAAAGCCCTTCTCTTCGGGAATGTTCATTATGATAGGCACCCCGGTGTAGAGCAGGTACACAGAGTAGGTCAGCCCCACCAGGCCTACGATCATCATAAACCAGAGCGCAGGATACAGGGCTGCAAGACCCACCATAAAGAGTGGTGTGGCGGTATAGGCTGCCAGCTCTATCGCCTGCGTGTAGCTTGGCTGAGCATCGAAGGTCTTTGCCATCCAGTAGGCCAGGTAGGCCAGGGCGAAGACCCCGGCGATCAGGCCGAAATACATGCTGATCGACATCATCAATGCGCTTTGCTTAGTGAGGAAGAGGGGATCTGATACCCCTAGATTCCAGCCGAACATGGTGGAGGCAAGATAGGTGCAGACGGCCGGAATGAGGGCGATCAACAGGACATGGCTAAGACTGCTTCTCAGCGCTTCGTGGTTTTTCTCAATTGTGTGCCACTCTTCTTTCGGATGAGTGTATAACCCCATTAAGTGATTTAATATCATTATAATTATCCTTGTTCAGCTTTCATTTTGTGCTCGCCAAACTTCAGACGAACCCGCATTGCCTGTTGGTCTGCTACCCAATAGACCTCAGGCTCCCAAACAGCCCCATAAGGACTGACATAGTTTATTTATTGAACATAAACTTAGACTAGTCAAGCTAACTTTCATCTGTTAGGCAGATGGACCTGCCTAAGACCATCTTTTAAGGGTAGAATAGTCGGCGTCTGTCCGTTTAACCCCCGAGTGTGTCATGCAAGCCTTATTAGCGCCGATAAAGCAGTTCCTACAATGTGAAACCCCAGATGAGTGGATTGCACTCGCCAGCCAGAGCGGGCAGCTTGCTGCGCTGCTTATCGATCACTGTAACTGTGAGCTCAAGGCGGCTCAGACGGCGATGTTTTTGATCCGTAAGTACGCGGTCGATAAGGCAAGTGGTGATAAGCTGCTCGAGTGGGCTAAGCCCTATGAGGAATTCGTTTACAACAAGTCACGGGACATAGATGCCTTTCTGGCGCGGGACGTGAAGAAAAATGAGCTGGTGGGTGAACTCACTGCCAAGCCTGGAGTCGATTATGGCCCAGACCTTATTGCAAAGATGGTGCGTCTGATAAAGGAAGAGTTTCACCATTTTGAACAGGTGCTGGAGATCATGCAGGCACGTAACATACCCTATCAAAATCTCACCGCCGGGCGTTACGCAAGAGGGATGATGCGTGGGGTGCGCACCCACGAACCGGCGACCTTAGTGGACAAGCTGATCGTCGGCGCCTTTATCGAGGCGCGATCCTGTGAGCGTTTTGCCAAGCTGGCCCCCCATCTCGATGAAGGCTTGAGTAAGTTCTACGTATCCCTGCTACGTTCGGAGGCGCGTCACTATCAAGATTATCTGGTGTTGGCCCAGGCCATATCTTTGGAGAATATTGACGAGCGTGTGGCACATTTCGCCAGGCTGGAAGCCGAGCTGATAAGCGCGCCAGACAGTGAGTTTAAGTTTCATTCGGGAAGGCCTTGCTAAGGTACACTTAATCTAGGCAGGCGAATGAACGCCTTAGGCGTCAGTTTCGCTAAAAGGCAAGCTTTGCAGGCTCACCTGCTCGGGACTCACTTTTAATACGCTGCCTTGCTCATACCAGTCTCCCACCACGATTCGCTGGCCATTATTGGCGAGCTGGTGAATGTCGGGTCTGTGGGTGTGACCATGGATCATGCGTTTAGCGCCGGTTTGCGCCATGAGCTGTGCTACCGCGCAGGGCTCCACATCCATGATGCTATAACTCTTGAGCTGATTGCTCTGCTTACTCTTGCTTCGCAGCTTGTCAGCAATGGCGATGCGCTTCGACTTAGGCAGGTGATTGTAGATAAATTTGGCCCAAGACATATTTCTAAAACGGCGGAATCTCTGATAGGCCTTATCTAGGGTGCACAGGCTATCGCCATGGAGCAACACGCTAGGCTGACCATAGAGGTCTAGGCAATATACCTCGGGTAACAGTGTCATGCCCGAACGCTCGGCATACGCTTTACCCAGGAGGAAGTCGCGATTGCCATGGATGAAGTAGATTGGGGTGTGAACCGAGAATTGCTTTAAGCGCTCGGCTAGTTCCAGGGCAAAGGGCTCTGCGATATCGTCTCCCACCCATACTTCAAACAGATCCCCCAGGATATAGAGGGCGTCGCAGTGGGTGACATCTTGGCTCAGAAATTGATGGAAGGCGCTTAGGATATCGGGGCGATCGGCACTGAGGTGCAGGTCGCCCACAAACAGGGTGTAGTTCAACAAGTGTCGGCCCTGTGATTACTCTTCGACGGTCACGCTTTCGATGACGACAGCTTCTAGCGGAACGTCTTGGTGCATGCCGCGGTTGCCGGTAGCAACAGCCTTGATCTGGTTAACCACATCCATGCCTTCGGTGACTTTACCAAACACACAGTAACCCCAACCTTGTACCGACTCAGACTTGAAGTCGAGGAAGGTGTTGTCGTTGATGTTGATGAAGAACTGCGCGGTGGCCGAATGAGGATCAGAGGTGCGGGCCATGGCGATAGTGCCGACAAGGTTAGAAAGACCATTGTTGGCTTCGTTCTCGATCGCTTCGTTGCAACGCTTTTGCGACATATCTTCGGTGAAGCCGCCACCCTGGATCATGAAACCGTCGATTACGCGGTGAAAGATGGTGCCGTCATAGAAACCGTCTTTTGCGTACTTGATGAAGTTCGCTACGGTTGCTGGTGCTTTTTCGGCATCGAGTTCGAGTTTAATAACACCGTGGTTGGTTTGCATTGTGATCATATGACTGTATCTCATCATGGTTACTTATTCAGATAGCGCCAGATTCTAGCCTATTAACCTGGGCGCATAAAGGGATGGCGTGATTTTATCCCTGCGAACATGCTTTACAGCCCGATCTACTCTCGCATTTTACGCTGTCGGGTGTGAAGAATGTGCGAGGGCACAAAAAACGCTTTAGATTCACGCAATCACGCTGGAAGCGGCCGTTTGCAGGTGGTAGACTGAGCGGCCTATTTGTTGTCAATTATCTGTAGAGAATATCAATGTTGAAGCTATACAACAGTCTTACCCGCAAAAAAGAGGAATTTAAGCCAATACAGCCAGGTAAAGTCGGCATGTATGTCTGCGGGGTAACCATATATGATTTGTGTCATATAGGTCACGGACGTACGTTTGTTGCTTTCGACATGATCGTCAGATACCTAAGATATATCGGCTATGACGTGAATTTTCATCGTAACATCACGGATGTCGACGATAAAATCATCAAGCGAGCCACCGAGAACGGCGAGAGCTGCGACACGCTGACCGAGCGTCTGACACAAGAGATGTATCATGACTTCGATGCCCTGCATATGAAGCGCCCCGATTTCGAGCCCCGTGCGACGCAGCATATGCCTGAGATCATCGAGATGGTCGAGCGCCTGCTCGAGCGAGATCATGCCTATATAGCCGCTAACGGCGATGTGCTCTTCAGTGTGGCGTCATTCCCTGAATATGGTCGTCTGTCAGGACAGAATCTCGATCAGCTGCAGGCGGGCGCCCGCGTCGAGGTTGACGAGAACAAGCGCGATCCTATGGATTTCGTGTTGTGGAAGATGTCCAAGCCGGGCGAGCCGACATGGGATTCGCCATGGGGCCCTGGTCGTCCTGGCTGGCACATCGAATGTTCGGCGATGAACAGCAAGCATCTGGGTGAGCATTTCGACATTCATGGCGGCGGTTCAGATCTGCAGTTCCCCCACCATGAGAATGAGATCGCGCAATCTTGCTGTGCCCACGACACCCCTTATGTCAACTATTGGATGCATACGGGCATGGTGATGGTGGACAAGGAGAAGATGTCTAAGTCGCTCAATAACTTCTTCACCATTCGCGATGTGCTCGAGCATTATGATGCCTCGACCGTGCGTTACTTCCTGCTGTCGGGCCATTACCGCAGTCAGCTAAACTACTCGGAAGATAACCTCAAGCAAGCCAAGGCAGCCCTAGAGCGTCTTTATACCGCGCTCAAAGATCTGGATCTGAGCGTAGAGGCGGCGCCGGCAGAGGAATATGTGGCCAAGTTTAAAGAGGCGATGGACGACGACTTCAATACGCCTGAGGCTTACTCTGTGCTGTTTGATATGGCCCGTGAGATCAATCGCCTCAAGGCCGATGATATGAATGCGGCCTCAGCCCTGGGTGTGAGCATGAAGCAGCTGGGTGACGTGCTAGGGATCTTAGAGCTGGATGTGGATAGCTTCTTTAAGGGGGAGGGCACTGAGGATGAGGTGGCGCAGATCGAGGCCTTGATCGCCGAGCGTAACCGTGCCCGCGCCGAGAAGGACTGGGCCGCGGCCGACGTGGCTCGCGATGGCCTGAATGCCCTGGGCGTGATCCTGGAAGATGGCCCCGGCGGCACCACCTGGCGTAAGAAGTAATACCAATCACAGTAAATATGTGATCAGAAATAGCGCAGGAAAAACGCTTGAGAACAAAGCAGGATTTTTAGATAAGTAGTTATTCTACAATTAAAAATACTAATACAGTTATCGAGCGTTTTAACAAGCTAGAATGATCAATTGTTTATTACGATTGGTATAAAGCCTTCTTATAAAGGTCGGAATAAAAAAAGCCTGCACTTAGTGCAGGCTTTCTTGTTTCAGGGGCCGGCGGCTTAACTAAAGCCTTTTATATCAGTCTTTGATATCAGTTCTTGGTACTAACTTTTGATATTAGCCCCTGATATTAATCCCTAATATGAATCGCGATCATTGGTCGTGATTATTCGCCATGATAGTTAGTCATGATAGTTTTCGGCGGCGTACAGGGTATTTTCCAGCAGGCTGGCGATGGTCATAGGGCCGACACCACCCGGAACGGGGGTGATATGACTGGCGTGCTCGGCGGCCACATCATATGCCACATCGCCCACGAGCTGACCGCTCTCTAAACGGTTGATCCCCACGTCGATAACGATGGCACCCGGTTTAATCCACTCACCAGGAATAAAGTTAGGCTTGCCCACGGCAACGATCAGCAGATCGGCGCGGCGTACCTTATCTTCGAGGTCACGGGTGAAGCGATGACAGGTGGTCGTGGTACAGCCGGCCAGCAGCAGTTCCAGGGTCATGGGGCGGCCGACGATGTTAGAGGCGCCTACGACGACTGCGTCTAAGCCATAGGTGTCTACACCTGTGGATTTGATAAGCGTCATGATCCCCATCGGCGTGCAAGAACGCAGCACTGGGATGCGTTGAGCCAGACGACCCACGTTGTATGGGTGGAAGCCATCGACATCTTTATCGGGACGGATCCGCTCGATCACCTTCGACTCTTCGATATGATCCGGCAGTGGCAGCTGAACTAAGATACCGTCTATGCTTGGATCTTCGTTGCATCTGTCGATCAGGGCGAGCAGATCGGCCTCCGAGGTTTCGGTAGGCAGGTCAAAAGATTGTGACAGGAAGCCGACTTCTTCACAGGCGCGGCGCTTGCTGCCGACATAGACCTGAGAGGCGGGATCGGCTCCCACTAAGATAACGGCTAATCCCGGCACACGTTTTCCGGCCTCTTTGCGGGCGGTTACTTTGGCACTCAGTTGCTTTCGAATGGATTGAGCAATCGCTTTGCCATCGATTATTTGGGCTGTCATGGGGGGTGGATTTCCTTAATATGGCGCGATAATAAAAAATCGGCGACATTTTAACAGGGGGGGGGGGAACTGTCATTGACTTCGCTCGATAACAGTCAGTTCTAATATATGGATAATGTCGGCCTGGCTACAGTGCTCCTCTGCTTTGTGTAAGACGACAGGATGTGGGCTGAAATCGACTAAATGCCCTGATATTTGCCTTAATTGTTTAATAAAGTTTCGGATAGCTGTTTAAATAGTCAGGCGCGCAGGCATTGCAAAAAAATCGTTGACGCTAACCATATGAGGGGATAATATGCGCTCCGTTCTCGACGACACCCTGTGTATGGTCAAGAATAGATTCTCGGTGATTAGCGCAGTCCGGTAGCGCATCTGGTTTGGGACCAGAGGGTCAGAGGTTCGAATCCTCTATCACCGACCAAATTTTTAAATAACGTGGAGACGTTATTTGCCCTGTTAGGATATGAACCAAGTTCATAACGACGCGCCCGTAGCTCAGTTGGATAGAGCATCCGCCTTCTAAGCGGATGGCCGCAGGTTCGAATCCTGCCGGGCGTACCAAATCAGTGGTGATTGTAGCTCAGTTGGTAGAGCCCCGGATTGTGATTCCGGTTGTCGTGGGTTCAAGTCCCATCAGTCACCCCACTTCATTCGAAGAAAATAAAAAAAGCGACCTCTGGTCGCTTTTTTTACGTCCGTAATTAGGGCTTTGAGGCTCGACTATGCCGAAAACCGTGGCTATAATGTCGCGTCTTGATAAATTTCAACTATGTGCGACGACTGCCAAACCCAGTTACCAAGGCATTTTAGTCGTTTTTTTAGATCAAGAAACGAATACCTTAATAGTTGATGATTCGGCTATTACAAAAGACGTTTGACATATTTCGAGGTAAAACAATGCAAGTTTCTGTAGAAACAACACAAGGTTTAGAGCGCCGCCTAACTATCTCTGTTCCTGCTGAGCAGATTGAAAAAGCCGTTTCTGATAGTTTGAAAAATGAAGCTAAGCGTGCACGTATTCCTGGTTTCCGTCCAGGCAAGGTACCTGTAAGCGTGATCAACAAGCGTTATGGTAAAGCGATTCGTCAAGAGATCACTGGTGAAGTGATGCAGCGTAACTTCGTTGAAGCCATCATCGCAGAAAAATTAAACCCAGCGGGTGCACCAACTTTCGTTCCTGGTGAGACCGATGCTGAGAACTTCCAGTTTGTTGCTACTTTCGAAATCTACCCAGAAGTAGAACTAAAAGGTCTAGATGCGATTGAAGTTGAGCAACCAACTGCCGAAGTAACTGACGCCGATGTTGACGCTATGATCGAAACCCTGCGTAAGCAACACGCTACTTTCGAAGCGGTTGACCGTGCAGCTGCCGAAGGCGACAAGGCGAAGATCGACTTCGTTGGTTCTATCGACGGTGAAGAGTTCGAAGGCGGCAAGGCTGAAGATTTCGAACTACAACTAGGCAGCGGCCGTATGATCCCAGGTTTCGAGTCTGGTGTTGAAGGTCACAAGGCAGGTGAAGCATTCGATATCGAAGTGACTTTCCCTGAAGACTACCACGCCGAAAACCTGAAAGGTAAAGTGGCTAAGTTCGCTATCACTCTGAAAGAAGTGCAAGCGGCTAACCTGCCAGAAGTGAACGACGAGTTCGCTAAGCTGTTCGGCGTTGCCGACGGTGGCCTGGAAGCGCTGAAAGTTGAGATCCGTAAGAACATGAGCCGTGAGCTTGAGCAAGCGCTTAAAGCCAACGTGAAAGATCAGGTGCTAAATGGTCTGCTAGCGCAAAACGAAATCGAACTGCCTAAGGCTCTGATTGATGGTGAAGTTAACGTTCTTCGTCAACAAGCTATGCAGCGTTTCGGCAACCAAGCCGCTAACATGCCTGAGCTGCCAGCTGACCTGTTCACCGAGCAAGCTGAGCGCCGCGTAAAAGTGGGTCTGCTACTTGGCGAAGTGATCAAGACTAACGAGCTGAAAGCTGATGACGAGCGCGTTCAAGCGCTGATCGCTTCTATGGCTTCTGCCTATGAAGATCCAACGGAAGTTATTGAGTACTACAATAACAACCAAGAGATGATGCAGAACATGCGCAACGTTGCCCTAGAAGAGCAAGCCGTTGAAGCACTGCTGAAATCAGCTAAGGTTACCGAGAAAGCAGTTCAATTCGAAGAATTTATGAACAAGGCTACTGGTCGCGCGTAACCTATGCTTGACTTAAATGGCTGTTAGCCATTTATAATGGCTCGTATGAGGCTCCTCATGCGGGCCGTTTTTATTTAGGGAAGTTAATAATGCAAAATGCGCCAGAATCAGTACTGAATGCACTTGTGCCTATGGTTGTTGAACAAACTGCCAAAGGGGAACGTTCATATGATATTTATTCTCGTCTGCTCAAAGAGAGGGTGATCTTTCTCGTCGGTCAGGTTGAAGAACATATGGCTAACCTGATCGTTGCTCAGCTACTGTTCCTCGAGTCTGAGAGCCCAGATAAAGATATCTATCTTTATATTAATTCTCCTGGTGGCTCGGTTACGGCGGGGATGGCGATTTATGATACCATGCAGTTTATCAAGCCTAACGTTAGCACTGTGTGTATCGGCCAGGCCGCCAGTATGGGCGCCTTCCTGCTTGCCGGCGGTGCCAAGGGTAAGCGTCACTGTCTGCCTAACTCACGTGTCATGATCCACCAACCATTAGGTGGCTTCCAAGGTCAGGCTTCTGACATCGCGATTCATGCACAAGAGATTTTGGGCATCAAGAATAAGCTAAACCAGATGCTTGCCGACCATACTGGCCAGCCGCTGGAAGTGATCGAGCGCGATACGGATCGTGACAATTTCATGAGTGCCACCGAGGCGGAAGCCTACGGTTTGGTTGACTCTGTGCTCGATAAACGAGGCTGATATTTGTTGCTTGCTGAGCTATGATCAGTAAAAGGCGTAAGAGAAGAATTGTGCAGTGAGTGAAACTGCAAAAGAGGTAAACTAATGGGCGACAACAAAAGTAACGGTGATAGCGGGAAACTGCTGTACTGCTCTTTTTGTGGAAAGAGTCAGCATGAGGTTCGTAAGCTCATCGCCGGCCCTTCTGTGTATGTATGTGACGAGTGTGTAGAGCTTTGCAACGATATTATCCGTGAAGAGATCCGTGAGATATCGCCAAAGCAAGATCAAGATAGATTACCTACGCCACATGAGCTCAGAGCGCATCTTGATGACTATGTCATAGGTCAAGAGAAGGCTAAGAAAGTCTTATCTGTTGCTGTATATAACCACTATAAGCGTTTAAAGAATGCTACGCCGAAAGATGGTGTCGAGCTGGGCAAGAGTAACATCCTGCTTATCGGCCCAACGGGTAGTGGTAAGACGCTGCTTGCCGAGACCTTAGCTCGGTTCTTGAATGTGCCTTTTACCATGGCTGATGCGACCACGCTGACCGAAGCCGGTTATGTGGGTGAGGATGTCGAGAACATCATTCAGAAGCTGCTACAGAAATGCGACTATGATGTCGAGAAGGCGCAGCGCGGTATCGTCTATATCGATGAGATCGATAAGATTAGCCGTAAGTCAGATAACCCATCGATCACCCGCGACGTGTCCGGTGAAGGCGTGCAGCAGGCACTGCTTAAGCTGATCGAAGGCACAGTGGCTGCCGTACCGCCCCAAGGCGGACGTAAGCATCCTCAGCAGGAGTTCTTGCAGGTCGATACCTCTAAGATCCTCTTCATCTGTGGCGGCGCTTTTGCGGGCCTTGAGAAGGTGATTGAGCAGCGCTCTCATGTAGGCACCGGCATTGGTTTCGGCGCCGAGGTGAAAGGCGAGGCCGATAAGGCGACCATCTCTGATGTGTTGTTGCAGGTAGAGCCGGAAGATCTGGTGAAATACGGCCTGATCCCTGAGTTCATCGGTCGTCTGCCTGTACTGGCTACGCTGGCTGAGCTGGATGAAGCCGCCCTGATTCAGATCCTGTCTGAGCCTAAGAACGCCCTGACTAAGCAGTTTGCGGCGCTATTCGAGATGGAAGGGGTCGAGTTGGAGTTCAGAGAAGATGCGCTCAAGGCGATTGCCCTGAAGGCAATGGAGCGTAAAACCGGTGCTCGTGGTCTGCGTTCAATCGTCGAAGGCATACTGCTGGATATCATGTACGACCTGCCATCGACAGAAAACGTAGCCAAGGTGGTTATCGATGAGTCTGTGGTTAAGGGCGAGTCGGCTCCTATCCTCATCTACGAAGCCAACGAAACGCAAGCGGCTGTGGCTGAACAATAATTCGGCTAACACCAAGCGAAACAAACATAAAGGAGTCCAGTGGGCTCCTTTTTTTATTTTTGCCATTGAAACCCACTGAAACACCCCAATATACTCATTAATATTGTTACCAAACGGAATCGAGCTATGACCTTAGAGCGTGAAGCGCGAATCGAACTCCCGGTACTGCCATTGAGAGACGTGGTGGTTTACCCCCATATGGTTATTCCCCTGTTTGTCGGTCGGGAAAAATCTATTCGCTGCCTGGAAGCGGCGATGGAGCAAGATAAGCAGATTATATTAGTGGCCCAGCGCGATGCTGAATTAGATGAACCGACCAGCGATGATATCTTCGAGGTCGGTACCGTCGCCTCTATCTTGCAACTGCTCAAACTGCCTGACGGCACGGTGAAGGTGCTGGTCGAAGGTGGCCAACGGGCCCGAATCGACAAGTACACTCAAGAGACCGAATTTTTTGTGGCGACCGCCCAATACCTCGAATCGGAAAACTTGCCGATAAGGAAGAGGAGGTGCTGGTACGTTCGGCCATCGGCCAGTTCGAAGGTTATATCAAGCTAAACAAGAAGATCCCGCCAGAGGTGTTGACCTCACTGTCGGGCATCGATGAGGCCGCGCGCCTAGCCGATACCATGGCGGCTCATATGCCGTTGAAGCTGGAAGACAAGCAGGCGGTACTCGAGATGGTAAACGTCTCCGAGCGTCTGGAATACCTGATGGCCATGATGGAGTCGGAAATCGATCTGCTGCAGGTGGAGAAGCGTATCCGCTCCCGCGTCAAGAAGCAGATGGAGAAGAGCCAGCGTGAGTATTATCTCAACGAGCAGATGAAGGCGATTCAGAAGGAGCTTGGGGATATCGACGAGTCTCACGACGAGTTCGAGACCCTGGCCCGCAAGATTGAAGAAGCCGGCATGCCGAGTGAGGCCAAAGAGAAGGCTACCGCCGAGCTCAACAAGTTGAAGATGATGTCGCCTATGTCGGCCGAGGCCACGGTAGTGCGCAGCTATGTCGACTGGATGATCTCAGTTCCTTGGAAACAGCGCTCTAAGATTAAGCGCGATCTGGCCAAGGCGCAGGACGTGCTGGATACCGACCATTATGGTCTTGAGAAGGTCAAAGAGCGTATTCTCGAGTATCTGGCGGTGCAGAGCCGCGTGAAGCAGCTTAAAGGCCCTATCCTTTGTCTGGTGGGCCCTCCGGGTGTGGGTAAGACCTCGCTGGGACAATCAATTGCCAAGGCAACAGGCCGTAAATACGTGCGTGTCGCGCTCGGCGGCGTGCGAGATGAAGCCGAGATCCGAGGTCATCGCCGTACCTATATCGGCTCAATGCCGGGTAAGGTGATTCAGAAGATGTCTAAGGTTGGGGTTAAGAACCCACTCTTCCTGCTCGATGAGATCGATAAGATGAGCAGCGATATGCGTGGCGACCCGGCATCGGCGCTGCTTGAGGTGTTAGACCCAGAGCAGAATGCGACATTTAGCGATCACTATCTGGAAGTGGATTACGATCTCTCTGATGTGATGTTCGTCGCGACCTCTAACTCGATGAATATTCCTGGGCCACTGCTGGACCGTATGGAAGTTATCCGCCTGTCGGGTTATACCGAGGACGAGAAACTCAACATTGCTAAGCAGCATCTGCTGCCTAAGCAGATCGAGCGCAACGGCCTGAAGGCCAGCGAAGTCAACGTCGATGAGAGCGCCATTATTGGCATCATTCGCTACTACACTCGCGAAGCAGGTGTGCGTGCGCTCGAGCGTGAGCTGTCTAAGATCTGCCGTAAGGTGGTTAAACAGATCCTGCTCGACAAGTCGGTGAAACATGTGGATGTCAATCAGGACAACCTCAAGTCATTCCTCGGCGTTCAGCGCTTCGACTATGGTAAGGCGGAGTCGAACAACCAGATTGGTCAGGTGACAGGTCTTGCCTGGACCGAAGTGGGTGGCGACCTGCTTACTATCGAGGCCACCTCTGTGCCGGGTAAGGGCAAGCTAACCTATACCGGCTCACTGGGTGATGTGATGCAGGAGTCGATTCAGGCCGCCATGACTGTGGTGCGTGCTCGCGCCGAGCAGCTTGGTATTAACCCTGACTTCTATGAGAAGCGCGACATCCATGTTCACGTTCCCGAAGGGGCGACGCCGAAAGATGGTCCTTCTGCCGGTGCGGCCATGTGTACCGCACTGGTCTCTAGCCTGACCGGTAATCCGGTGCGCGCCGATGTGGCCATGACGGGTGAGATCACCCTGCGTGGTGAAGTCCTGCCAATCGGTGGCCTTAAAGAGAAGCTACTGGCGGCCCATCGAGGCGGCACCAAGCTGGTGCTGATTCCTAAGGAGAACGAGCGTGACCTCGAGGAGATCCCGGCCAATGTGGTGGCCGACCTTGAGATCAGGCCGGTACGTTGGGTGGATGAAGTGCTTAAGCTGGCGTTAGAACAACCAATCGAAGGCTTTGAAGTTGTTAAAAATTTGGTCTAACGCAAGAAAATGCCTATTTGCATTAAAAAAAATGCAAAAAGGGGCTTTTTAAAATCTAAACCTGTGGTAGCCTAGGTCTGTGGATAGCATTTTAGCTGCAGCCCTTGGCGCTGCTGGTTTTTAGGCTTATTCCAATTTTATTTCTTAGGTTTTCCTATTTGGCTTGAACTTTAGTTTCAAGCTTGTTATAAAAAGCCTCCGCAGACCGCTCTAGAGAAGGATTTGGTTGCGGCGCAAAAATTAAATTCAAGGGGATGACATGAACAAATCTGAACTAATCGAGAAAATCGCTTCTGGCGCTGATATTTCTAAAGCAGCAGCTGGTCGTGCTCTAGATTCTTTTATTTCTGCTGTGACTGACGGCCTAAAAGATGGCGATAAAATTTCTCTAGTTGGTTTTGGTACTTTCGAAGTGCGTCAACGTGCAGAGCGTACTGGTCGCAACCCACAGACGGGTAAAGAGATCAAGATTGCTGCGGCAAACATTCCAGCATTCAAGGCCGGTAAAGCACTTAAAGACGCTGTTAACTAAGAAACACTTAGTTAAGGTGGCCTTTGTAAACCTTATGAGTAGTTTGATAAGCACTGTTTAGGCAGTGCTTTTTACGAGTAAGGGTTTTGATAATGTATACCCTCATTATCAAGCCGTTGGCCTAACATTACGCACTGTGTAAACTAGGTCTACAAATTACAGAAATGGCGCATCCTCCAATAGGTGATGCGCCTTTTTATTTTTATTGCAACGAGCGAGAAGTCTGATGTTAGAAAAGATTCGCGAAGGCTCACAGGGCGTGATTGCTAAAGGCATTCTCGTTCTTGTTATTCTGTCCTTTGCATTTACTGGCGTGAGTAGCTATTTGGGTTCATCTTCTGAGCCGAGCGCGGCTACGGTTAATGGTGAAGAGATCAGTAAATCTGCACTGGAGCAAGCCTATCAAAGCGAGCGTGCTCGATTAGAGCAGCAACTGGGTGACATGTACAACACATTGGCCAGCAACGAAAGCTACCTGGCGAGCGTCAAGCAGAACGTATTAGAGCGCCTGATCGCCGACAAGTTGGTGGATCAAGCCGCTGCGGACCTGGGCCTTACCGTGTCTGATCAACAGATCAAGGCGGCTATCATGAACGAGCCGGCTTTCCAGGTTGATGGCAAGTTTGATAACGACCGTTACCTTGCGCTTATTCGTCAGCTAGGTTATCAGGCCAACAGCTTCCGCGACATGATGCGTGGTGACATGACACGTCGTCAGTTAGTGGTGACGCTTGTCGGTTCTGAATTTGTGTTGCCTGGTGAAGCCGAGTATCTGGCCAAGATCCAGGGACAAACCCGTGACATTCGTTACCATGTGGTCGATGCCGAGCCGTTACTGGCGGGTGTGAGCGTGAGTGACGAAGAAGCGAATACCTATTATCAGCAAAACCAGTCAATGTTCGTGCGTCCTGAGACCATCGCACTGGATTATATCGAGCTAAGTGCCAATCAGTTGGCCTCGGCAATTCAGGTGAGCGATGAAGATGCTAAGAGCTACTATGACGAGAACAAGGCGCAATATCTGCAGCCTGAGAAACGTCTTGCCGCGCATATCTTGGTGAGCCTAGGTGACGACGAAGACGCAGCTAAGGCTAAGGCAGAAGCGATTCTGGCTAAGTTGAAGGCGGGTGAAGATTTCGACGCATTAGCCAAGACTGACTCTGACGACAGCTTCAGCGGTGAGCAGGGCGGTAAGCTGGATTGGTTTGAGCAGGGCGTGATGGAAGCACCTTTCGATCAGGCGCTATTCGCCCTGGAAAAAGGCCAGAATTCAGACATCGTCAAGACGAGTTTCGGTTATCACATCATCAAGCTACTGGATCTACAGGCGGCATCTACCTCTCCATTTGAGGCGGTGAAAGACAAGATTGTTGCGCAGATCCAGCAAGACAAGGCGGTTAACGAGTTTTATACCCTGCAACAGCGCCTGTCTGACGTGAGCTATGAAGTGCCTGATACGCTAGCCGAGGCGGCTAAAGAAGTGGGCGTTGAGGTGAAGACTAGCCCGGTATTTACCCGCGACAACGCACCTGAGCCGCTTAACTCGGCCGACGTCATCAAGGCGGCGTTCTCTAATACAGTGCTGCTTGACGGTATGAACAGTGATGTGATCGAACTGGGTGACAACCACGTGATCGTGGTACGTGTGAACAAGCATGCCGCGGCGGGTACCATGGAGTTTGCCGAGGTGAAGGCGACAATCATCGAGCGTCTCAAGCAAGATAAAGCCAACGAGCTGGCCCGTGACCAGGCACAAGAGATGATGGCGGCCATTAAGGGCGGCGAAGTTCCAGCGGATATGCTAGCTCGTACCGAGCTGAGCCGTGGCGAGCAAGGTATCGATACCTCTATCGTCAGCAAGGCATTCGAGATGGCGCAGCCTGCTGGTCAGTTCGTGGTCGATACTGCGGCGCTGGCTAATGGTTATGCCGTGGTGATCCTCGATAAGGTGAATCAAGCCGAGAGTGTGGATGAGAGCCTGGTAACGGCACTTAAACAACGTTTGAACTCACAGTACAGTGAAAACGATTACCGCGCGCTTATCGCGGCGCTGAAGGCTCAGGCGGAAGTGGTTTACACACCAGCCGAGTAATTTTTTCTAAAGCGAAATAAGTGACTAAAAGCCAGTCCCAGTGACTGGCTTTTTTGTCTTTAAAGTATTCCTCGAGAGGGGCATAACTGCCTATCCATCTGTCCTTGAACGCAGAATCAATCGTCTCCGCACTAAATCATCCAAGCACTAATTCTCCAAACATTAATTCTCCAAACATTGAAGTCAGCCCAGCGGTTTGTGTCTGAGTAAGCCTTGGGTGCGGGCTTAGCCGGGGCGAGTGCTTAGGGAGTTTGTCTGCTAAATCCCTTAGGCGCGTATGCGAGCAAAGGGGTTTATATCGCGTGGATGGCGAGGTTTTAACGCTTGGCGCTTGTCACGCGAGTCCTAAGCACCGGCGTCCTAATCGCCTGCGTTATTAAGTCTATCGGTTATTGTCTAGATAGTGAGACTATCTACTGCCGCATCATAATGGGTTAGATAGAGGCGCTGTAAAGAGCTGCTATAAAGAGAAGGCTGAGTAGGTAAGCCCCAAGGTGGGAGCTGTAGTGATTTAAGGCGTCAGGTACCGCTGAGGCGCTTAAGCGAGGTGCTTAGATCAGATGCTTAGACCAGTTACTTAAGTGAGATGCTTAAGTGAGGTACTTAGGTTAGGCACTTAGGTTAGACACTTAGGTGAGTTGCTTAGAGCAGCACTGAAAATAAAAAGCCACGGCGTTGGCCGTGGCTTATGAGGTGACGTTGGAGCGATTTAGAACTGCTCGACGTCGAAGTTCACCTCTGGGTTAACATCTGCGTCGTAGTCCACAGACTCGATACCGAAGCCGAATAGTTTGAGGAACTCTTCCTTGTACTCACGATAGTCGGTGAGTTCGCTGAGGTTCTCTGTGGTGATGGTTGGCCATAGGTCACGGCAATGCTGCTGAATATCTTCGCGTAGCTCCCAGTCGTCCAGGCGCAGGCGGTTAGCATCGTCGACAGCCGGCGCGGCACTATCGGCGCGGTAGAGGCGCTCGTGGAACATACGGTTGATCTGCTCCTGACAGCCTTCGTGTAGGCCCTCTTCGCGCATCTTCTTAAATACCATGGCGATGTAGAGTGGCATAACAGGAATGGCCGAGCTGGCCTGAGTGACCACACTCTTAAGCACGGCAACATTGGCGCTACCGCCGGTGGCCGATAGCTTGTCGTTAAGCTCGTGTGCGGCGCGATCTAAGTCCATCTTGGCCTTGCCCAGGGCACCATGCCAGTAGATAGGCCAGGTCAGTTCGGTACCTATGTAGCTATAGGCAACTGTCTTACAGTCTGGGGCCAGAACACCGGCCTCTGCCAGAGCATTGATCCACAGCTCCCAATCCTGACCGCCCATGACGGTAACAGTGTCTTGGATCTCTTGCTCTGTAGCGGGCTCTACGCTGGTTTCGATGATCAGGTCTTTATTGGTATCAACCGCAGTAGATTTGTATGGCTCGCCAATTGGCTTCAGAGATGAGCGCACCAGTTCGCCGCTGTCAGGCAGCTTTCTTACTGGAGAAGCCAGCGAGTAGACGACCATGTCTACCTGACCCAGATCTTGCTTGATCAGCTCAATCGTTTTCTGTTTGGCTTCATGGCTGAAGGCGTCACAGTTAAGGCTCTTAGAGTAGAGACCGTCTTGTTTTGCAAACTTGTCGAAGGCGGCAGAGTTATACCAGCCAGCCGTACCAGGCTTAGTCTCGGTGCCTGGTTTTTCAAAAAAGACGCCGAGGGTTGCCGCGCCGCTGCCAAAGGCTGCCGCGATGCGTGAAGATAGACCATAGCCACTTGAAGAGCCGATCACTAATACTTTCTTAGGGCCGTTGGCGACAGGGCCTTTTGCCTTAGTGATGTTGATTTGCTCTAGTACATTTGCTTCACAGCCAACCGGATGAGTGGTGGTACAAATAAAGCCACGTGTTTTGGGTTTGATTATCATGTTTCTGCTTCTCTTGAAAAAGTGCCATAAGGATAATTAAACCAAGCTGAAATGGCACACCTTTTTTAATAATAAGACGTTAATGTTCCAGTGGTTGGATCAGTTTAACGCTTGTAGGAAAACATGGTCTGTTCCTGGATCAGACGCTGGGTATATTCATGCTCAGGGGCGTTAAACAGCTTCTCCGTGGTGGCCTTTTCCACCATCTTGCCCTGGTGCAGCACCATGATCTTATCGCTGAAATGGCGAATGATATTCATGTTGTGGGACACAAAGATATAGGAGAGTCCCATCTCCTGCTGCAGCTTGAGCAGGAGGTTAAGAATTTGCGAGCGAACCGAGAGGTCAAGCGCGGTTAACGCCTCATCGGCAATGATGATTTTTGGGTTTAACATCAAGGCCCTGGCTACTGCTACACGCTGTTTCATCCCCTCTGAGATCATGTGAGGGTAGAAGTCGGCGTGCTCGGGCAGCAGGCCGACTTTTCTTAGGGTATCGACCACCTGGGCAAAGCGTGCCTGCTTGTCCAGATCGGTATTGAACCTTAAGGGTTCATCCAGCAGCTCACCCACCGTCAGGCGTGGATTGAGTGAGGTGTTGGGGTCTTGAAAAATCATGCGGATCAGGCGGCAACGCTGCTTCAGGTTGCGGCTCTCCAGCGCTTCGCCCTCAAACAAGATCTCGCCATCGGTACGCTGCTCTGCGCCTACCAATATACGGGCCAGGGTACTCTTGCCCGAGCCGGTTTCGCCTACAATCGCCAGGGTTTCGCCGCGATTAAGCTCGAAGGAGATGGGCTCCAGCGCGTGGTTATACTGGCGCTTAAATCCCTTATAGCCGGCAAAAAAGGTTTTACTCAGTCGATTAACTTTTAGTAAGGGGCTCTTCATGGCATGGCTCATTGTGATAAGGGAAATGACAGGCAAAATAGCGATCTTTCTGGTGACACAGGCTAGGTTGATTGACGCAGAGCTTCTGCGCCTGTGGGCAACGGGGGCCGAGTCGGCAACCTATGGGCAGATGCTGCAGCGCCGGCGCCGAGCCTGGCAGGGTCTGCATCATGGTCTTGTGGTGCTCAGGATTGGAATAATCGGGAATGTTATCCAAAAGCGCCTTGGTATAAGGGTGATAGGGATTGGCGATCACTTCACTGGTGACTCCAGATTCCATCACCTGACCGCTGTACATGACGGTTAGGCGGTCGCACCACTGAGAAAGCGTCTCTAATTCATGACTAATCAACAGAATAGATACATTTTGTAGCTGATTGAGCTTACTCAGTAGACGGAAGATCTGCGCCTGGGTGCGGACTTCCATCGAGTTGGTAGGCTCATCGGCGATGAGCAGCCTAGGCTGGTTGGCAACGGCGATGGCGATCATCACCTTCTGGCATTCGCCGTCGGAGAGTTCCCAGGCGTAGCTGGACATGATCTTCTGGGTCTCTTTGATACCCACCTTATGCAGCCACTGCTGGGCCTTCTTGCGCTTATCGCTGCCGCGTTTCCACCAGGGGAGTTCCTTGTTTTCCGGCATCGCCTCGATGATCTGAGTGCCGACGGCAATCGCCGGGTCTAAGCTACTGATGGGATCTTGAAAGATCATCGCCATCTCGCTTCCCATGAGTACACGACGTTCGCTGGGCGACATGTCCATCAGGTTCTGGCCATCCCACATCATTCGGTCCGCCTGAATGGTCCAGTTGTGTCCCGGGATCCCCAGGATGGCCTTGGCCAGCAAGGTTCGGCCTGAGCCGGATTCACCCACAAGGCCGTGGACCTCGCCCGGGTTCAGGGTCAGGCTCACACGCTCCAGGGCTTTCACGCGGCCATGGGGCGTATCCAGTTCTATGGTGAGGTTTCTAATGTCCAGTAATGGCATAGGTGCGTCTCGTTAGGAGCGAATCGGCGAGAGGGCCGAACGCAGTCCGTCTCCCACTAGGTTAATGGCTAGCACGCTACAGAGAATGGCGACGCCGGGAATGGTGACCGTCCAGGGAGCGGTGAGCAGGTTGTCCAATCCCTGAGACACCATGGCACCCCATTCCGGGCTAGGTGCCTGGGCGCCTAGGTTAAGGAAGCCCAGGGCTGCGATATCCAAGATAGCGGCCGAGATCCCTAAGGTTGTCTGAATGATCATTGTGTCCATGACGTTCGGCAGGATCACATACCAGAAGATCTGCAGGCTGTTGGCACCATCGAGTCTGGCGGCGGTGACATACTCTTTCTGTAGCTCTTCATGTACCGCCTGATGAATGGCGCGTACAAACTGCGGGGTGAGGGCGATGCCCACGGCCCAGAAGACGTTGCCAAGACCTGGCCCTGTGACCGCGACCACCAGAATGGCCATCAGCAACGAGGGAATTGATAGCAGCGCGTCGAGCAGGTGGCTCAAGATACTCGACTTGAGTCCCTTCATCATGCCCGAGATAGAACCTATGATGAAACCCAGCAGCAGGGCGGTGATAACAATTGCCAGTGCCATGCCGAAGGTCAGGTGAGCGCCATGGAGCAGGCGACTAAAGATGTCGCGGCCTAAATCGTCGGTGCCAAGGAAGTGCTCGACCGTGCCGGTTGGCTCCCAGGAAGGGGTCAGCAGCAGCGCCAGGGGATCTTGATGCTCTGGGCTGTAGGGGGCGATCAGCGGACCAAACAGTGCCAGTAGCAGCAGACAACAGACGGCCCAAAGTCCGGCAAAGGCGAAGGGGTTGTCGGTAAAGGCGGACCAGATCCGGCTCAGCGGCGAGGGGATATGGTCTTCCTGATAGATTTTAATTTGCGGCATAGAGCTCTTTCCTGCTGAGGGGGTTCATTGCCGTATGGATCACCTCGATAAGAATGCTTAAGAAGATGATGATTAAGGCGACGGCGAGGATCCCACCCTGTATCACAGTATAATCCCGTTGGTAAATCCCTGAGACCAGCCAGGCGCCCACGCCTGGCCAACTAAAGATCACTTCCACCACCATAGCATAACTGGCAAAGGCGCCGAGCATCAGGCCGAGGTTTTTCAGCACGGGAATAAAGGCGTTCGGTAGGGCGTGACGCAGCACTATGATGCTGGTGTGTAAGCCACGAGCTTCGGCGGCCTTAATATAGGTCTGCTCCATGATGGCGATCATCGCCGCACGGGTGATCCGCACCACCACGGTAAAGGGCAGTACTGCCAGGGTTACCGCCGGCAAGATGATATGCAGCAGGGCATCGATAAAGGCCGAGGTAGCGTACTGCGAATCCGACAGCAGGGTGTCGATCAGCAAAAAGCCGGTCACCGGGCGTATGTCGTACAGTAGGTTTATTTGTCCCGAAATTGGCAGCCAGCCCAGCTGCACCCCAAACCAGAGCGACAGCGACAGACCGAGCCAAAATACCGGAATGGAATAGCCGGTTAAGGTGATGGCCATGATGGTGTGCTGGGTGATCTTATGTTTGCTCAGAGAGGCCAGTACCCCAAGAGGCAGCCCCAACACCAGGGCGATCAGCCCGGCGACAATTCCCAGCTCGAAACTGGCGGGCAGCACGGCGGTGAGCTCATCGATCACCGGATTCTGCGAGGTGGCCGAAATCCCCAGGTTGCCCGATAAGCGCTGGTGCAGGTAGGCGAAAAACTGATGCAGCTGTGAGCTATCGAGTTGATAGTCGCTTTCTATTTGTGCCAGCTCCTGGCTGGTCGGCGACTGCAGTCCGGTCAAGGCGAAGGTATGTTCGACGGGAAATTTGCTGGTAACGATAAACATCACCAGGAAGAGAACCAGTGAGGTCGCCAGGAAAAGGTTTAACCTGCGGATCAGATATCTGGCCATCAGTTGCTCTCCTTGTTATCGCCTTCAGGGCGATTTGGGGAAGTCTTGGTAAAGGAGATGCCACCGAAGGGGGTTAGCTTAGCTTCGGTTACCGATTTTTGTTTTACCACCATGCGCGTGGCGTGGGCAAAGGGGAGCAAAGGCACCTGCTCTGCTACATATTGCTCTGCCTCCTGGTAGAGGCGCGCACGTTTCTCTCTGTCTGTGGTGGACTTAGCCGCATTGAGAATATGGTCGAAGGCGGGGTCGCACCAGCGCGAGCGATTGCTATTTGAGCCCACCGAGGCGCAGCTCAAGATTGGGGTAAAGAAGTTGTCGGGATCGCTGTTATCGGCGTTCCATCCGATTAATACCGAATCGTAACCGCGTTGGCTTAGCTTCTGGTTGAAGACGCTCCAGTCGTAGTTAACGATATTGACCTTGACGCCTATGTTGGCCAGATCCGCCTGGATCAGTTCGGCGGTCTTGTGGGCGTTGGGGTTGTAGATACGCGCGACCGGCATGGCCCAGATGTCTATGGTGAGCTTATCTACCCCGGCTTCTTTGAGGAGCTCGCGCGCCTTCTCTGGGTTGTAGTCGATCATCTTCTCGTTGGCCGAGTAGGCCCAGGAGAGTGGCGGCAGCAGGCCAACGGCCTCTTCGGCCGTCTTCTGGTATACGGCCCTGAGGATGTTTTCTTTGTCTATGGCGTGGGCCAATGCACGGCGCACCCTGACATCGTTGAAGGGAATACGCTCGGTATTAAAGGCCCAGAAGGCGACATTAAACCCGGGCAGGGACTCGACCTCGAGCTCCTCTTTCTCAATAACCACGGGCAGTTCACCCGCCTTGGGCAGGGCCGACACGTTACAGTCGCCGGTGATCAGCTTAGCCAGACGTGTGGTGCTCTTCGGTGTGATGTCAAATACCAGCTGGTCGACCTCGGGCGTGAGACGCCAATAATCAGGGTTACGGTAGTAACGGATAAAGTCGTTCTTCACATAATCGATCAACCTAAACGGCCCGGTGCCGATTGCCAGTTTATCCAACAACTCTTCTTGGCCTAAGAGCTGCAGATGGTCGGCATACTCTTTAGAGAGGATCACCGCAAAGCCGGTCGCCAGGTTTGACAGGAAGGAGGCGTCCTTATGCTTGAGATGAAAGGCAACGTGGTAGTCGTCTATCTTCTCTATGTCGTCGATAAGTTCGGCAAAGCCGATGCTCTGGAAGAAGGGATAACCGCTTTTAGAGACAAAGTGATAGGGATTGTCGGTATCTATGATGCGGTTGAAGGAGAAGACCACATCGTCGGCATTAAACTGGCGGCTTGGAGTAAAGCGTTCGGAGCGATGAAATTGCACGCCTTGGCGTAGCTCGAAGGTGTAGACCTTTTCGTCGTCACTCAGATGCCAGGAGGTGGCGAGTGACGGGGTCATCTCACCGGTTCTGGCATCATAATCCACCAGACCGTCGTAAAGCTGCTGTGAGGTTGCATCGACCGTGGTGCCAGAGGTGACCAGTTGGGGATTGAAGGACTCTGGGTTGCCTTCAGAGCAATAGACTAATCCCGAGGGCACTCGCGTCGGTCCACAGGCCGACAACAGTGGCACGATACAACAAAACGCCGAACCTAACGTGAGACGTTTGAGCAGCTCTTTCATCAGCAGATGTAATAGTTATTTGAATGGAGAGGTTTATTTTAACAGTGGGAAGGAGTCAGGGGCAAACATCATCTGCCCCTGATGGTCTCATTTGTCCAGTAAGTTGTATTTTTTTAAGATGCCTCGCAGCTGGTGATAGCTGAGCCCGAGCAGCTCGGCCGTCTTCTTCTGGTTGTATTGCCCTGATTCCAGTGCCTTCTTGAGCAGGGCTATCTCCTGCTGTTCGCAGTGCTCCTTAAAATCTAGAGGGAAGCTGATAGCTAGCTCGTTAGCCTGGCTGGAGGGGGCTGAGACCGCCGATGTCTCCTGTTCAACTGCCGGCTCACTCTGCACCTGGCGGGACTTAGTCTTGACACGGTTGGTTGGCCTGTAGGGCGAGGCAAAGGGATCTATGACTATGCTGTCAATTGGCTCTTCTAGATCCGTATTACGGTAGACGGCGCGCTCGACCACGTTTTTTAACTCACGGATATTGCCCGGCCAGTGATATGCCATCAACTGCTCTACCGCATTGGGACTAAAGCCATCAAATTGCGGCTGTTTCAGCTGACGGGCCATGCCGATAGCAAAGTATTCGGCCAGGGGCATGATATCTTCGGGGCGATGGCGCAGCGGCGGCAGGGTGATCACATCGAATGCCAGGCGGTCGAGTAGGTCGGCCCTAAATTCGCCAGCCTCTGCCAGCGAGGGCAGATCTTCGTTGGCGGCGCACACCAGGCGCACATCTGTTTGCACCGTCTTGCTCCCCCCTACACGTTCAAATTCGCCATATTCGATGACGCGAAGCAGCTTCTCCTGAATCAGCCCCGAGGTGTTGGCCAGCTCATCGAGAAAGAGGGTGCCGCCATCGGCGCGCTCGAAACGTCCCTCATGTTTCTTGTTGGCACCGGTGAAGGCGCCTGCATCGTGGCCAAAGAGTTCGCTCTCCAATAGGTTTTCGCTGAGCGATGAACAATTTAGCTTAATAAAGCTTTGATCCCAGCGCTTGGAGAGATAATGTAGGCGCTCGGCGATCAATTCTTTACCGGTTCCGCGCTCGCCAATAATTAAGACTGGCTTAGAGAGGGGGGCAATTTTTGAAACGTGCTCAAGGACTTCCAGCAGAGCGTTCGACTGACCTATGAGGTTGTCTTGTTGAAATTGATTGGCCACTTTATTTTTTAGTCTTTCACGCTAATTATTGGTGAAAATTATAATATGTGCCCTGTGAATTAAAATAAAGAAAAAGTTATAAATATGTTTAACTGATTGTTTTTAGTAGGTATAGTTAAGTTGGCACACTTAATGTATTAATCTAGGCGAAACCAACATAAATTTGAGGACACTATTATGGGAATTTTCTCTCGCTTTGCAGATATTATTAACTCGAATATCAGCGCATTACTCGATAAAGCAGAAGATCCAGAAAAAATGGTTCGCCTGATCATCCAAGAGATGGAAGATACGTTAGTGGAAGTTCGTTCGACCTCGGCCAAGGTACTGGCGGAGAAGAAAGAGATCATTCGTCGTATCGCTAAGGTGCAGGAGCAGGTTCAGGATTGGCAGGACAAGGCGGAACTGGCACTGTCGAAAGACCGTGAAGATCTGGCTAAAGCCGCACTGCTTGAAAAGCAAAAGGCCAGTGAGCTGGCAGTTACCCTAGAGCAGGAGTTAGTGGTTGTCGAAGAGCAGATCGCTCGCCTGAAAGAGGAAGTGAACCTGCTGCAAGAGAAATTGGCCGACGCCAAGGCTCGTCAGAAGACTATCATTATGCGTAAGCAGACTGCGTCTTCTCGCCTGGAAGTGAAGCGTCAGCTGGATTCGAGCAAAATTGACAATGCCATGAGCCGTTTCGAGCAGTATGAGCGTCGTGTCGAAGGACTGGAGTCACAGGTGGAAGCCTATGATCTGGGTAACCAGAAGACACTGAATGACGAATTCGCCGCGCTGGAAGCTGAAGATGCCGTTAGTGCAGAGCTAGAAGCCCTGAAGGCTAAGGTAAAAGCAGCAAAAGCCAAGAAACAGACTAAATAACAACAATTCTGAGGTGAGTTATGGATTTGGATTTACTAATAGCCCCAATTATTATCTTTATGGTAGTGGTGGCGCCCATCTGGCTGGTTCTGCACTATCGTAGCAAACGCCAAGTGAGCCAGGGACTCACTGAAGAAGAGTATGCTCAGCTCAATGAGCTAATCGGCAAAGCTGATAAAATGGCCCAACGCATAGAGACATTGGAAGCGATTTTAGATAGCGAGGCCCCGCAGTGGAGGAATCGAGATGAGCGAATCTAAGGGACGACCCTTATATCGAATCCCCGAGTCAGGCAAGATAGCTGGAGTATGCGCAGGGATCGCGGATTACTTTAACTTCGAGACCTGGTTGGTCAGAGTGGTCGCCGCATCAATATTTTTGCTTGGGGGATCGGGCGTTATTCTTATCATCTATGTACTACTCTGGATGATTCTGGATATCAAACCCGGCAGCGCAAAGAACAAGCAACAACACAAGGAGATCGAGGTTAAGAAAAAGGTATGGCAGGCAGGAGAGCCAGCTAAGGCAGCCTTAAGAGACGTTAACAACCAGTTCCGTGATTTAGAATTCAGGTTGCAAAATCTCGAACGGCACGTCACCTCGGACAGTTTCGATCTTAAACAACAGATCAATAATCTTTAAATCCTTTCAATGGGCGGTGCATACCGCCCTTAGCCGTATTAAGATGAGAAGCCTTTAGCCTTTAGCCTTTAGCCTTTAGCCTTTAGCCTTTAGCCTTTAGCCTTTAGCCAAAAAGCTCTTAGCAATAGTAAAATCAAATGATGAATTCATTTAACCGCTCACTTCGTCAACTCGGCCATCACTCCAAGTCACTGGTTAAACGCACCACTGACAACCATGTACGCCTGGCGGTGACAGGTCTATCGGGCGCGGGGAAGACCGCCTTCATTACCGGACTGGTCAATCAACTGCTACATGCGGGGGTCGGTCAGCGTCACAATGCGCTGTCACTATTACAGGTCTCCCGCGAGGGGCGTCTACACGGGGTGAAGCGCGCCCTACAACCGGATCTGACCATAGCGAGTTTCGATTATGAGGGCGCCATGGCCGCCTTATGCGGCGAGACTCCGGCCTGGCCCCAATCCACCCGTACCATCAGCGAGCTACGCCTAGCCATTCGATATCAGCCTGCCGCAGGGCTCAGGGCGAAATTTACCGACAGCGCGACCCTTTACTTAGACATTGTCGATTACCCCGGAGAGTGGCTGTTGGACCTGCCTATGCTCAAGCTGAGTTTTAAGGCCTGGTGCCAGGTGCAGGCGCGCCGCGATGCCGTGTTGTCCCAGAGCGCTCATTATCAGGCCTTCGTGTCGGCATGCAGAGCGCTAGACCTGACACAGAATGCCGATGAACTCAAATTAAAGCAGATCGCCAGCCTCTATCAGGCCTTGCTGGTGGATTTAGTCGAGCAGCAAGGCTTCTATCATGCGCAGCCCGGCCGCATGTTGCTGCCGGGAGAGCTCGCCAATACGCCCATTCTGGCGTTTTTTCCTTTACTGCATCTCAGTGAGGCCGAGTTAGATGCGGCCGAAGAGAGTCCGAAGCACTCCTATTATCAGGTGTTGAAGCAGCGTTATCACAGCTATGTTAGCCAGGTGGTGAAACCCTTCTATCGAGACTACTTTGCGAAGTTCGACCGCCAGTTGGTGTTGGTCGATTGCCTGACGCCGCTCAATCGTGGTAAGGCACAGTTTGATGATATGACAGGGGCGATCGACGCCATCATGGAGAGTTTTCATTTTGGCCAGTCCAACCTGCTGAGACGACTATTCGCGCCTCGAATCGACAGGCTGCTGTTTGCCGCCAGTAAGGTAGACCACATCACGCGGGATCAGCAGGGCAATGTGTTATCGCTGCTGTCTCATCTGGTGAAGCGCAGCCAGCAGCATGCCCAGTTTGAGGGATGCGACGTCGAGGTGATGGCCATCAGCGCTATCAAGGCGACTCAGCACGGCATGGTGCAGCGTCAGGGTAAATCGATAGAGGTGGTAAAGGGGATAGAGCTTGCCTCTAATCAAGAGGTGACTATGTTCGCCGGCGAAGTCCCCACTCACTTACCCAGTGGTGATTTCTGGCAGCGACAGGGGTTTGAATTTGTCGATTTTGCCCCGCCGCGTCTGGCGGAGTCTGGCCATCAGGCACAGTTTGAGCATATTCGTCTGGATCACCTGTTGCAGTTCTTGCTCGGTGATAAGCTGAGTTAATGCCGGCGGTAGTTAAGACATCGTATTAGAGAGCGCCATTGCGATTCCTGTGTATACAAGAGTGGTTAGCAAGATAGCGTGATAGAACAAGTATGAAAAAAGCCGATATGCAGATTGAAAAGAAACAAGTATTCGAGCCAGAGCAGGCCTTAAGCGTCACTCAGCTTAAGGCGGCCGAACGCTTCGATGACCAGGTGGTGTTTGAAGACGATGAGGCAAGTGAGGTCGACGAGGCGGCGATTCAAGCACTCGTCCCCGAGCTTGACGGCATTAATGGTGCGTCGCCATCTCGAATGGGCTCGCGTTCCTGGTCCTGGCTGGCCAAGGCATCATTGCTCGGCATAGGAAGCATATTGCTGGTGGAGCTAGTGCTGACTTTAAAAGAGGCATGGGGGCAAAGCCCCTGGTTATTTGGGCTCTATGGCGGCGTCACGGCCATCGTCAGTCTGTGGGCGATAACCATATGCGTTAAAGAGTGGCGTCAATTAAGGCGGCTGCGTGCGGTAGAAGAGGCCCAAGCGGTAAGTGAGCGCTTATCTCAGAGTATGCAGAGAGGCGAGGCGGACAGCTTCATCGATAAGCTGATCTCGAACCTGCCTGAAGATATCGATACCAAGGGCTATTATCGCCTGGTGCACGAGGAGCATAACGACGCCGAGCGCTTGATCTTGTTCGAGAGCAGCGTCCTGCCCCAGGTCGACGGCAAGGCGAAGAAATTGGTGCATAGATATGCCAGTGAGTCGGCGCTCTTGCTAGCGGCCAGCCCAATCGCCGTGCTCGATATGGCGATCATCTTGTGGCGCAATCAGAAGATGATCGCCCAGCTGGCGAGATGCTATGGCATAGAGCTGGGCTACTGGAGCCGCATCAAACTTATCCGGTCGGTGATCACTAACATCATCTATGCCGGTACCAGTGAGCTAGTCACAGATATCGGGACTCAGCTGTTTTCGCTGGAGATGTCGGGCAAGCTCTCCGCCAGGTTGGCACAGGGGCTAGGCGGCGGACTGCTTACCGCACGTTTAGGCTATCAGACCATGCGGCTTTGTCGTCCCGTGGTGTTTACGCCAGAATCTCAACCTAAGCTGAGCAAGATACACACAGCTTTGCTTGGCGAGCTGAAAGACTTCTCTCTCAGCGTCCTAGGTAAAACGCCTGTTCGTAACAAAGATTTTACATCCAAGTAGGGGATAATTTTTCGCGACAGGTTTACTCTATGCCCTGAAACTGGGCAAGTTAGTGCATCGCTGCCACGCAAAGACAATAAAAATATGCCAACAATAATAGGCAGCGAGTATGACGGAGAAAGTGTATGCAAGATAAATGGAAACTTGCCACTCAGGTGATCCATGCCGGGCATGAGGCCAATCAGCATGGCGCCTTGGTATCCCCTTTGGTGCAAAGTGCCACCTTTACCTTTGAGAATGTCGAGCAGGGCGGTGATTGCTTTGCCGGCGAACAACAAGGTTATATCTACACTCGCCTCGGTAATCCCACCACGGCAGAGCTCGAACGCAAGATGGCTGTGCTGGAAGGCAGCGAGGCGGCTGCCGCGACCGCATCTGGCATGGCGGCGGTGTCGGCGGCCCTGTTGACCAACCTGAGTCAAGGTGATCACCTGGTTGCATCCAAGGCTGTCTATGGCTGTACCTTTGCCTTGATGACAGAGCAGTTTAAACGCTTCGGTATCGAGGTTACCCTAGTGGATTTTTGCGAGGTGGCCAACATAGAGCAGGCCATTCGCCCCAACACTAAGGCGTTGTTTTGCGAGACGCCCGTTAACCCCCATCTGGATGTGTATGATCTCGCCGCCATTGCAGCACTGGCCAAGCGCCATCAGCTGGTCAGTATCGTCGACAACACCTTTATGACGCCACTGTTGCAACGCCCGCTGAGCATGGGGATAGACATGGTGATCCACAGCGCGACTAAGTATCTCAACGGTCATGGTGACGTGATCGCCGGAATCGTCTGTGGCAGTGAGGAGATGATCACTAAGGTCAAGCTTGAGGTGCTCAAGGATATCGGCGGGGTGATCTCGCCTCATGATGCCTGGCTGATCTTACGCGGGCTGAAGACGCTAGATGTCAGATTAGCGCGCCACTGCGACAACGCCGAGCGGGTCGCTGAATATTTGCAGCAGCACCCTAAGGTGGCCAGAGTCTATTATCCAGGCCTCAAGGGACATTCGGGCCATGCCCTGCTGGGTAAGCAGATGTTAAGGGCCGGCGGTGTGGTCGCCTTCGAACTCAAAGGCAGCTTCGATGCCGCCAAGGCGTTCGCTAATCGACTCAAGCTCTTTAAAATTGCGGTCAGTCTGGGGGATGCCGAGTCGTTGATCCAGCATCCCGCCTCTATGACGCATTCCCCCTATTCGCCAGAGGCCAGAATGGACGCCGGCATAGGCGATAGTCTGTTGAGGATCTCCCTAGGCCTGGAAGACAGCGATGATATCATTGCCGATTTGGCGCAGGCCTTCGGGGAATAGTCTGAAGCTTTGAGTCGATAACAGTGATGTGAGCCGTTAGCTTCGATCAATAAAAAAGCCTGCGATTGCAGGCTTTTTACTTTTATACCAATCACAGTAAACATGTGATCAGAAATAACGCAGGAAAAACGCTTGAGAACAAAGCAGGATTTTTAGATAAGTAGTTATTCTACAATTAAAAATACTAATACAGTTATCGAGCGTTTTAACAAGCTAGAATGATCAATTGTTTATTACGATTGGTATTAGATGGTCCAGAACAGATGGGCGATCACATAGAGCGCCAACATGCTGATGAAGTTGATGATCACCCCCGCGCGCATCATCTCAGATTGCTTGATAAAGCCCGAGCCGTAAACGATGGCATTCGGCGGCGTGGCGACCGGCAACATGAAGGCGCAGGATGCGGCGATACCTATGAGTACTGAGAGCATCACCGGCGACAAACCAAGGGCTTCGGCGATGGCGGCAAATACGGGAACCAGGAGGGCGGCGCTGGCGGTGTTACTAGCAAATTCGGTCAGCATTACCACGAAGAAGATCACCGCAAAGGTAAACAGCGCCATATGGGTATTGCCAAAGATATCGGTCACCCAGTGTGCCAGGAAGACGCTGGTGCCCGTGGCCTTAAGGATGGCGCTCAGTGTGAGACCGCCGCCGAAGAGGATCAGCACGCCCCAATCTGTGGTTTTCTCTATCTTCTTCCAGTCGACCAGGCCAAGCCCCGCGAGCATCACTACCGAACCCAATGCCACTATGGTGTCGAATTGTTTAATTCCCCCCAGCGAGGTGGAGATAGGCTTGCTAAAGATCCAGCAGCAGACCGTGGTGATGAAGATCAGCAGGGTAAGCTTGCCCTGCATGCTGAGGTGCTCGTTGCTCTTGGGGATATCACAGACCACATTCAGATTGGGCTTAAGGTAGAGATAGAGGGCAATCAACATGCTAGGCAGCATCAGTGCAACGGTTATAAGACCAAATTCAAGCCAGTCGGCGAAGCTCAGGCTCACCTGGGCGGCAGCAATCGCATTTGGCGGGCTACCGACCAGAGTGCCTATGCCGCCAATGTTGGCCGAGTAGGCGATACCTAGCAGCATAAAGAGGTAAGTGCTTCTGTGTTCTTTAAAATCCAGTTGTCTCAGGATCCCAAGTGCAAGTGGTAGCATCATGGCCGCGGTGGCCGTGTTGCTGATCCACATGGAGAGTAGGGCTGTGATCCCAAACAGTAGCATGCAGGCGATGCTGAGCTTACCCTTGGAGGCGGTTAATACCTTCTGAGCGATGCGTCTATCGATTCCTTGATGACTTAGCGCCGCGGCCAGCACGAAGCCACCGAAGAACAGGTAGATGATAGGATTGGCGAAGTTGCTCATGGCCGTCTTAGTTTCAAATACCCCTAACAACACCCCCATGATGGGGATCAGTATGGCCGTGACGCTGATGTGAATCGCCTCGGTCAACCAGAGCACGGCGGCGAAGACCAAGATGGCAATGCCGGTATTTACGCCTGGCTCGAAAGGTAGAAAGTTATATAGCAAGACAAAGAGTAGGATATCGCCAAACAAGATGGGCAAGTTGGTTTGAGGCGCCGACTTAGGTGGTGCGGCGAGCGCCTCTTGTGTGGTGTCGAGGGACATAGGGCTTCCTTAATTATTATTTTGGCGCTCTACACTAGCCTAGCGGTTGCGCGGCGCAACAAAATTTTTTATGTGGCAAAGCTACATATTTCACTTTTGGCGGCGTGATCTGCTTCATCTTGTTTGAGCTATATGAGGTGTTGATCACGCGTTGCTGAAGCTTGGCGATCAATTTTTTTTACGGCGGCTGGGTAAAGGGGTGCTAATTAATAACAGATTGAAATAAATTAATATAATTTATTTTGTGATCCACCTCTCGGCGGGCTCTGCGTGGTTTGTTTGTCTGTCACGTATTGGCGAAATTTTTGAAGCTGTTCTATGTTTTCGAGGTGGCCGAGGAAAAAGGATTGTTGGCCATGCATACCATAAGGATATTTAAGGAGAGCCCCTCAATGAAAAACCTACTTTTAGCCGCGCTCGTCGTGGCGTCATTTTCCCTCTTTCCCGCTCTGGCTGCCGAACAGGTTTCTATACCTGCTGACACGGCCCAGGCGAGCCTGACTCAGGTTAATATCAATACCGCAAGCGCCCAAGAGTTGACTCAACTCAAGGGGATAGGTGAAGCTAAGGCATCTGCCATTGTGGAATACCGAGATGCCCACGGTAATTTCAATAGCATTGAAGAATTAACCCGGGTAAAAGGTATCGGCCCCAAGGTGCTCGAACAGAATAGGGCGATCTTGTCTCTGTAGTGACATTTGTAGTGGCATCCGTAGCGACGCCAAAGGTCGATGGAATTTAGCCCGCACTCGCGGGCTTTTGTTTATAGATTCGGCAGTTGGGCCTATTCTGGCGATTACTCTTGGATATTGACTTGATCGCCGGGCTACCATAGTAGATAATGCACGCCGTCTTAAGGATTTAATTGCTTAAGCATCTATGGTGACCCTAGGGTCCCCCCGCAATGATAACTTGTGAACTCGGCCAGGCCCGGAAGGGAGCAACCGCAGCAGGCGACTCATGTGCCGGGGTGTGGCTCTAGGGGAACCTCCAATCTCAACTATTATCAACGAGTTAACTCAGAAATACCTCAGGTGATACACTTGGTGGTACACTCGATGATAAATAGGTTATCTAAAAACCCTCCCTATCTGTTTCAATCTCGTCATGGCATCTGGTATGCGCGTATTGTCGTGCCTGAGTCTCAGCAAGGCATTTTAGGCAAGCGGGAAATCAGAAAGTCACTCGCTACCAGAGACAGATTGGAAGCTGTTCGCAAATCTTGGCGGGTGTTGAGTCAGCTACAAAATGTCGCCGAAGCTGGTAGCCTTGAAAGCATAGAGTCGATTACCACTTCAGCGCCGAAAGAATTGGCATCAATCGCTTCCCCCAAGCACGACGCTAGCCCTCCAAAGTTACCCAGACTCAATCAGGTTGTTGAAGAGTTTTGCCAAGAGAAGCTTAAACAAGGAGCCTGGTCACCACACACTGAACAAGTTAACCGACTGACATTTAAGGACTTGGTTGTCCTGTTAGGTGATATACGGCTGAATCAATTCACTTTGGCGAAGGCATTGGAATACAAGCGACACTTCTCAACTAAAGCTGGCCTATCAGTATCTACGGTTAACAAGCGATTGACGCGAGTATCGGCTTTACTAAAGTGGGCTAGTCTTCATTATGGTACAGCTAATCCGATGACAGGCTTAAGCATTAAGGTATCGGCTAAGGTCAAGGCTTCCAAAGCTAGGGACGCTTTAAGCGAGAGTAAAATCAAGCAACTATTCAGGGACATACCGCCGACTACTGAGCATAAGATGCCTTATCGTGCATGGTTACCAAGGTTAGCAGCCTATACTGGAGCAAGGATAGGGGAGCTAGCTCAACTCTACTTAGATGACTTTAGTGTCATTGACGGTTACCCCTGCATCCTGATTAGAGCGACACACCCAGACCAGTCAATTAAGACCGTGACCAGTGAGCGCGTCATACCTATTCACCCTAAGCTGATTGCCATGGGGTTCCTTCAGTTTGTTGAAAAGCAACAAGCTAACGGTCGCCAGCGACTATTCCCAGAGCTTAAGAAGCAAGCGACTAGAGGCTACTCGCATCAGGTCTCAAAATGGTTCTACGCCTTTAAGGCCAAACTCGGCTGGAGCGAGCGGGATACTCTGCACGGTATTCGCCATGCGGTTGCCACTCAGCTTAAGCATAAAGAGTTTAGCTCTGACCTAGTGGCAGGGTTACTCGGGCACTCTCATGGCTCGATAACCTTTGACCGATATGGCAAAGAGTACAAGGTAGAGAATGTGTTGAGGTTAGTTAAGGCATTGGATTGGAGTGACGCTTGATTGCCTTTAGAACAGAGTCTGGTGCTCCTTAAATAGCAGGCATCAGATTACACCAATAAAAAACGCACACCCCTTGATGGCCTGAAACCCTTGTGTACCATAGGGTGTAGAGGTTTCAGTGTTGTATGACCCATATTCATATAGACTAAAGCGATATGGTTCAGAACACTACAGGGTGACCTTTTAGTTAAGCCGCATTCTTGAACTTTAGTCCTATGACTATTGAGGGGAGGCTAGCAATGACTTCATTGAATCGTTTGGGGGATATCGTTTTGATTTTCGGTTGGTTGTCGATGTCATACAGTTCAAAGGTATCAGCTGTCTCTTCTGTATCATTGATGTCTAAGGCCTTTGATGCTTCATCGAGGTGATTAAGGTAGTGCCTATTTCTTTCAACTCTTCTTGACTCCATTGACGGTCCAAAACGGTCATAGAAGTAGTCTTCGATGTAGTTAGTATATAGAACGTACCAACGCTTATAGATTTTCCTTAGAACCTCTCCTGTTTCCGGGTTAACAAACCAGCCTATTTGCCTCTCTTTTTTGGTGAAGTTTATCGCGTCATTGTAATCACGAAGAGACCATAGGATAGAGTGAAAATGATGCTCTATAGGGTGCAATTTTGCATAAGCGGATAGGCTCAACATTAAGGCAGTAGATTGGTCAGCATTAATAACCTCTCTGATCATGTCTTGCTCTTTAAGTGTTCGCATGAGACGACCAACTTTATCCCGAGAGACTTTTAAGCTTCTCCCTATCGCTGAATCGTTTAGTTTAAAAGTATTGTCGCGCCTATCGAAACACTCTTTGCTCAAGACTATCTTGCCTAATAGTGCTCTTTGGTTTTTATTGAGTTTCAAGATTAAATCTCCTACCGTGAAGTGAATAAAGCCGTGAGGGCTTAAGTCCTCGTGTTCTTAAGGGGGGGACTAATGGATTGGGGGTAGGCGGGGGCTAATCGATGACTAAGTTGGGGGGGCTCGGAGGGAAGCATTAACAGGGTGACGGACAGCAAAGCTGGTTGAAGAAGGCCATATTTGTTACGCAGGCTTGAGTTCTTTAAGGGGGAGAGGTCTAACCTCATAATGCATTTATCTCCCTCCTGCGCTTTAAAAGCTGATGACTGTCAGTCAGGCTTAATCAGAGGGGGGTAAGTCTTAAAGCATCGTGTGTGCGTCGCGTATTACATGGGCAAGTCATTTTGCCTGTTGGGTTTGCAATTTCCCAAAGAGGTCATTGCCTTCATTGGGCCTAATAGAATGAGCTTGTAATAAGCCTTCTAAATGATCCATGGTGAAGAAATAAAGGGCTGACAGTAAGGTGATGTAGGTTAAGCGTAATCGTTTGGTTTGGTGGCCTTTAGAGCGTCCTTGCTCATTGTCTTTCCAGAGGTTATTAAGAGGCCTTTCTGCCGTTCCAATAGCGCTTAACTGTAGATAACGATAAGCCTGTTGCTTTCACCGCTTTAGCTTGTGATAACCCTTTAGCTTTGGCGTCTAAAACGGCTTGTACGGTTGAGTCAGCCATAGGTCTACCCAGTCTCTTACCTTCTGCTTTTGCGCGTTGTAGACCTTCGTTGGTGCGCTCTCTGATCCTATCCTTCTCAAACTCAGCAAAGGCTGTCATTAGCGAGAGCATGAGCTTACCTTCTGGGGAGTTTAGGTTCGAGACTGGAAGGTCTAGCGATTGGACGCTAATCCCTTTCTTGGTCAGTAACTCAATCGTTGAGAGCACATCGATAGCATTGCGGCCTAATCGGTCGAGCTTTAAGACTACCAACTTGTCACCAGCTTCAAGCTTGTTCTCAACTAGGTTCTTAAATTCGGGGCGTTCCATTGCCATTACACCACCAGAGATTGACTCACTAATCACTCGGTCAGGCCTGAGTTCAGGTACTTTCTCTTTTAGCTGGTGGGCTTGTGTCTCTGCATTCTGCTCAAGTGTAGATACACGGCAATAAGCAAATGTTCTCATAATCCTTTCCTTTGGTATCAACAATTGGTGCCAACTATAAGTGTTGGTGTCAACAAGTCAACTCCCTAGGTTGTTGGACTGTGATTGCTCTCTCATTGTCGGGTGTCATTAAACGGTGGTTTGTTGAACCTCCTCATCCAATGGTCTGGATATTGGTCGCGTTAGTGTGAATGGTCAAAGGTAACAACAGTTGTGGTTGAGCAAAGGCGTGCCTTGGTATCTTGATTCGAAAGGGGGGACGAGGGGCAGGGGGGGAATTAGAGGAGGCATTCCAAATAGAAGGCCTCAAACAATTTTTTGATAATTTTTATTTGGTCTATTTTTGCTCACTGTAGCAATTTCCAAGGAAGACTATGTTTGCTGTTGTTAAATGAAGTGCTTAACTCTGTAGGAGTCAACTATTATTGCCAACCTCGAGAGGTGACGAAGAGGGGCATTAACAACTAAATAAAGTTAGTCTCGGAATTTTTCTTATTTGAAGACATACTGCTGTGTTCTACGATAGAAAAAGCTGTACCGGACTTGCCAGATACAGCTTAGTCGGAAAATTTATACAAGCTTGATTGTTAATCCTGAGTTAGGTCCCGGAGGTAAACCAAGGGCTGTATCGAGGGGGTTAGCTCTAAGGTCTTCAAGTAATTCTGCTGGATTGATTACTCTACCTATCATGGCTACGGAAGCGCTACGTGCATTTTGTACTGCCTTTCCACGGTATACTTCAACTTGCTTCCCTTCTTCAATAGCTCTGGCACACAACCCTCGGCAGTAATAACGGTTAAATTCGCCCTCTGCTAATGTTTGAGCTGCATTTACAGGTACCTTTGCAATAGTCATTCCTCCTGATGGAGTACGCTTTTGGTATGTGTCTTTCAGCATATTCTGTGATTCAACTTGCTGCTCAAGCCAGGCGTCATCATTAGTGGTGACAGCTTCAATTAGAGCGTCCTCCCAAGCATCCTTAAAGCCAGTATTGAGATGCCTACTGCGATATACTCGGTCTTGCTCTAAATCTAGATTGACTTCATTTCGCATATAGTTTCGTGTGGTTGGGTCTAGGTTCTCGAACGCAATAGCCATGTAATTGTGCCTCGTGTTGTGAATGTTCAGGGTAGATATGGGGGCATCATTTCTGATTGCAATTTATACAAGCAGTTATTCTTCAATTACTTAGACCTGAGTCACAAAGTTCAAAAAATAATCTCACATCACTTGATGTTTATTATATGTACGATTTGGTTTCAGCACTGTGCTATGGATTCCTTTTGGGCGGCTTTTGAAAGAGAAGATGGTTAAGTGAGGTCTTTGAGATGTTGTTCGTGCGGCTTGCAGTGAGGTTGACGCTAACTTTATCAAGTGATACACGTAATGCGACATTAACAACTTAACCCAATTTGGGGTGTTTCTGAATTAGTTAATGGACGCTGACCCTAGGGTCCCCCCGCAATGATAACTTGTGAACTCGGCCAGGCCCGGAAGGGAGCAACCGCAGCAGGCGACTCATGTGCCGGGGTGTGGCTCTAGGGGAACCTCCAATCTCAACTATTATCAACGAGTTAACTCAGAAATACCTCAGGTGATACACTTGGTGGTACACTCGATGATAAATAGGATATCTAAAAACCCTCCCTATCTGTTTCAATCTCGTCATGGCATCTGGTATGCGCGTATTGTCGTATCCACAGCGTCGTACTCAATGCTCACTAGGATATTCTGGGGAAGCGGGAAACCAGAAAGTCACTGGTCACCAGAGACAAATAGCCTGCTGCTAACTGCTAACTGCTAACGGCTAACTGCAACAGCTTAGCTCTTACCTTGGCAGTCTCAGGATTCTTCCGTTTGAGTTTGCTCTTCGGGCAGTTTGGACTTTAAGAAGGCGCGCGATTTTTCCAGTGCGGTTTGGATCTCCTCCTTCATCTGCTTGAGTTCGTTATAGTCCTCGAAGAAGTAGGTATCGACCAGGTGACGTATGTAACGTACCGGCAGTTGGTTTAGGGTTACGCAGCAGAGATCGGCAAGATAGTCTTCGGGTAGCTCGTCGAACAATCCTTCATCAGACAGTATCTCCATCAACAACACTTCGTAATAATTGCGAATTTCCAGTTGCATAGGTCTCTCCCTCAGGCTCCGTTGTGGTTTAACTAAGCATAATCTAGTTTGCTACCATATGGCATGGGCGGCAATAAAAACTTGCGCGTGGCGCTCGGCGAGCACCTCTACCGCCTTGTTGTAACCGCCTCCGACGACGCAGGCGATGGGAATGCCGGCCGCCTTGGCATTTTCCAGCACCAGCCTGTCCCTTTGGTAGATCCCTTCTGTGGTGATGTCGAGATGGCCTAGCCTGTCATCCTGATGCACATCGACGCCTGCGTCATAGATAATCAGATCCGGCTGATAGAGGCGCAGCGCGAGTTCTAAGGTTTGTGCCACGGCCTCAAGATACTCATCGTCGGCGACACCCCGGCGTAATTCCAGATCGAGATCTGAGGTTTGCTTTCGAGCCGGGAAGTTTTCCTGGCAGTGAATGGAGCAGGTGTAGATCTCGTCATGAGCCTGACCCATGGCGGCCGTACCGTCGCCTTGATGCACGTCGCAATCGAAGATCAGCACCCTATCTATCCCCTCTAGTGTTTGGGCGTGTAGGGCGGCAGAGATCAGGTCGTTGAATACGCAGTAGCCGCTACCAAATTGATAGTGGGCATGGTGATAACCACCGCTCAGTTGCAGTGCTACGCCGTGTTTTGCTGCCAGCTCACAGGCCAGATGGGTGCCACCTATAGAGTAGAGTGTGCGCTGGGTCAGCCGCTCACTCAGGGGAAAGCCCAGTCGGCGCACGGCTTTATCGGGCAGGCGCTGCTCGATAAACTGGCTGACATAGTCCGGGCAATGGATCGATTTAAGCCAATCCAGGCTAACGGCCTGGGGCGCGTGGAACGCACTTGGGTCGACTATCTGCTTATCCAGCAGGTATTGGTAGAGCGCTTGATACTTAGTGATGGGAAATCTGTGGTGTTGGGGTAACGCCAGCTGTGAATAGCTGGCGTGATAGACGAGTGGTACCATCTAGGATTTACAGCTGTTTAATTGCCCAGCTCATAAATTCTTTACGAGTTTTCTCGTCGGCATGCAACCACCAGTATTGCAACATCTGCTGAGCATGATCGGCATCGCTTGCACTCGGGTTGGCCGGCAATGTAGCGGGTAGGGTAACGGCTTCGACAGTGCCTGCCTGCGGTACCGGGGCACTTGCTTGCGCGGCGACGCCTGCACCGGTCGCGGCAGCGGCGGCGGTTTCGATATCCTGACCCGAGTTGCCATTAAACAGCTTGCTGACGAAGCTGTCTTCTGTGATATCAGTTTGGGTAACCTTGTAGTTAACAACGCCGCCATCGACACGGCTGATCACCACGGCGGGTGACTTGGCGAACGATTTGGGCTGCTTGATGATCTCGCCTTCGGCCGGTTGCAAGCGGTAGTCATAGTCGCCATCGACGGCCAGGGTTAAGATGAAGGGAGATGATTTCACAAAGCTTTCGCTATCGCTGAAGTCATCTTGCACCATGTCGTGGTAACGGATAGCAATTTTATGTGTGCCTTGGCTTAACTCGAGATCAGATTTGTGATTAAACAGGCTGCCTTCTACCTTCTTGCCATCTAGGGCAAGGTATTCGAATGCCATGGGGATGGTGAGGTTGGCAGCCATTGCCGATGAGGCACCAAGCAGAGCGATTAAAGCGGTGATTGGCTTGATTGATTTCATTGTTGCTCCTTAACGATTCTGATGCTTGTATGGGCGTTCGAACGCCTGAATACGATCTTCTATATAGCTGATAGCTTGTCGGCACTTGCCTAAGCGGCGGTGGACCAAAAGTATTTCATTTTGCAGTGCAATTTTGTCAGCACTATGACAGTTTTCAAGCTTAGATTGCAAATGCGCAATTTTTTGTTCAAAGGTGTGAACCCAGTTCATATGTTTGTTCAATTCTTCATAGAGCTGGTGGCTGTTATTCATCACACCGGCGGCGATCCAGCTAAATCCACTCTGGGCATGGCTCTTCTGGCGACGTTTACGCGCATGAGCGATCCGCGAGGCTTTCTGTTGCTCGGCTGATTTCACCCCGAGTGTCGTGGTATTCAGGGCCCGCCTCAAGGCGGTAAACCTGTCCTGAATGCCCTCACAGGCCAGGGTGATGGTGGTCGCCGATATATTGCCTTGGAGCAGCTTCTCGAGCTGAGCGATCTTCTTACTGAGCTGATCTATACAGGGAGAGAGGTGCGCGCCCGTCTGATTAAACAGATTTTCATTAAATCGCTCGGTATCTTGTAGCAGCTTGCGCTGCCCCTTAGGCAATTGACTGTCGTGTTGCAGCACCTCTTGCTCTAACTGTTTCAGTTGGACTCGCAGGCGATGGATAAGTTCATTTGTCTTCATGCCCAGGCTCCCCATGCCAGATTAATGGCGATGAGTATCACTATGCTAATAAACAGAGGACGAATAAAGGGGACGCCAAACTTGATGGCGGTGCGGGCGCCGATAAATGAGCCGAGCATCATGCAAAGCCCCATCGACAGACCGACCATCAGGTTCACCTGTCCCAATACCAGAAACACGCTCAGGGAGGTGAGATTACTAATCAGGGTCATGGCCCTGGCAAGGCCGCAGCTATTAAGCACCGGCAGTCGATATTGGGATACGCTGCTAATGGTCCAGAAGGCGCCGGTAGCCGGGCCCGCGAATCCATCGTAGAAACCAAGTGGTAGCCCTTGGCGCCACTGCTTAAATTTGGAGGGTGCTTTTACCGGCGGCTCATAGCTGGGGCAGCCCATGGCGTTAGGTTTAAGTAAGGTATATACGGCCACGGCGATGATAAACAGCGGCAGCCACTTTTCTAGCCACTGATTGTCGATCAGGTAAACCACAAAGGTGCCTATTACGGCGCCGATGAAGGTGGCAATGGAGGCGTGATACCAAAACTTGGGGGTAAAAAACTGCTTACGATAATAGGTAAAGGCCGCCATGGAGGAACCAAAACTGGCGGCCAGCTTATTGGTACCCAGCGCCGTGTGTGGCGGAATGCCTATGGTGAGCAGGGCCGGGATCGACAGTAGGCCACCGCCACCGGCGACGGCATCGATAAAACCTGCGATAAAGCCGGTCGCAGCAAGAATCGCCCAGCTACCTGGGTCGAGTAATAGATCCAATGGTATTCCTATTCAATGACTTGTCGAAAGGGGGGCAGGGCATCCAGTAGAGACTTGCCGTAGCGTTTGGTCACTAAGCGGCGATCCAATATGGTGATCCTGCCATAATCCTCTTCTTTACGCAGTAATCTACCACAACTTTGGATTAATTTACGTGAAGCATCGGGGATAGTCAGCTGTAAGAAGGGATTTCCCCCTTTTGCCTTAATGTATTCCGCGTGCGCCTGTTCCACCGGTGAGGTGGGGACGGCAAAGGGCAGTTTAGTGATGATAAGGTTGGTCAGGTAGTCACCGGGAAGGTCGAGACCCTCGGAGAAACTGCCGGTACCGAAGATGATGCTGACCTCGCCATTGTCACAGCGTGTCTTGTGATCTTGTAGCAGCTGCTGACGGGACGCCTCACCCTGGATAAGCAGCGGCGACTTAATCTTGCTTCGGACCAGATCGGCCACCTTCTCCATCTGCCAGTAGGAGGCGAACAGCACCAGTGTGGCCATCTCACCATCGATAAGGGTAAGGATCTGCTCCGCCAGCTCGTCGGTATAACGATCGTCCGTGGGTTCGGTTTGCATCTTGGGCAGATAGAGGGTGGCGTTCTGCTGGAAGTCGAACGGACTGTCCATGGCAAGATAGCGACTGCCATCATTGATGGAGAGCCCCACCTGATGGGTAAAGTGATTGAAATTGTTGAGTGCCCTCAGGGTGGCGCTACAGAGCACCACGCCGGCGGCCTTCTCCCACAGCAGGGTTTCGAGCATATAACCCACTTCGATAGGGGAGACATTAAACAGATAGTCACTCTGCTTGCCCACAAGATGCTCTACCCAGCGGGCCATGGGGGCGCCCTTGGCGCTGTCTTCCTTGGCCATCATCTTCCACAGCTTCTGCAAGTTCTCAAGGCGCTGCAACATGAAGCCTGTCTCACTCAGTAGCTGTTCTGACTGGTGCTTAGGCAGTTCGCCATCCTTAATCGCCTCGTTGAGCAGGGCCAGCATCTTGTTAAATTGCTTGAGGGCGCTGCTGGATGCGGTAGCCAGGTTTTCGGCCAGCATGGTGAGCGCTGCTGGCAGCTTGCCGTGCTCGAAGCGGATGCGCCGCTCAGGGTTATCAAATTTTGCCGCCTGGCCATCGCAATATTGCGCGACGCTGGTAAGCAGGCTGGTGAGATCGTTGATGTGATCCAACATGGCCTGAGCGGGGGCAATAATGTGGTTGCTCTTGAGTTGATTTTGCAGTTTGGCGCTGGTCTTGCCGACCTTTTCCAGCCAGTCAATGGCGCCCCTCAGAGTGGCTTGGGCGCTCGAGAAGTCTCTAGCCACCAACGGCAGGTGATGGGCCTCGTCGATCACATAATAGAGCTCTTCCGGGTCGGGCAGAATCACACCGCCGCCCAGCTCAAGATCGGCAAATAGCAGGCTATGGTTGGCGATCAGCACATCCCAGGTGTCGACATCTTCTCGGGCCTTATGGAAAGGGCAGTGCCTGTGGCTGGCGAGCTGTCGATGACAGCTGTGTTTATCGCAGGCGATCTGCTGCCACAGATGATCCGGTAGCGGCTGAGAGAGGGTATCGCGCTCGCCGTTCCAGCGACCCTCATGAAAATCTTTGAGCAGTTTTTGCAGTAGCTCGACCTGACTATGGTCGGGCTTGGTCTGCCACATGGCCATCTGTGTGCCGTCATCGCCACCGATCAGCATCTCTAGCTTGGAGAGGCAGACATAGCGCTGACGCCCTTTTACCAGACCGAAGGTGAAGTTAAGCCCAGATTGCTTGGAGAAGAAGGGCAGGTCCTTATTGAGCAGCTGCTCCTGCAGGGCAACCGTTGCCGTGGCGATACAGACCTTTTTTTTGCTGGCCAATGCCAGTGGAATCGCGCCTAAGATATAAGCCAGCGACTTACCTATGCCAGTGCCAGCCTCGACCACTATGATACGCCTGTGCTTGTCATATTCACCCGCAAGTGTCTTGGAGATCTCTGCGACGATATAATTTTGTTCCCGACGCGATCTGAAGTTAGGCAGGGCGGCGGCAATATCTTTGTAAATCGTGCGGATCTGGGTTTTAACGTCGGCAGATAACATGAAGGCTTATGTCTGGCAAATAATGCTGTACATAATAACAGTGATTACATAGCCTAAGAAGAGTTGATGTGAGGAATTCACGACTTATTTGTCGTCAACAATCCTAATGTGTTGAATTAAATTGGAAAACAGTAAAGCTTGCATGATTTGAACACCCCTGTTTTGAGTGTAAAGGGACGGATCTTAACCCGTCACCACCTAGGCAGCGAATTACATTATTACCTCTGTACGGCCGACGGGCCGCTGCGGGTGATCGTGCCTCACGGCGAGCGGATCTGCTTTTGCCGGACTCAGGATGAGTTACGCTTGCTCGATGGCAACCAAGAGAGTGGCTTACGCAGCGAGGCGCTTAATTTAACCACCTTCGACGACGAGCCGGTCAGCGCGCTCTATTTTGCTAATAATCAGAGTTTTAGACACCTAAGCCGTGTGGCTACTGACAAGGGGATCGCCCTGTATGAGTCTGAGCTCAGGGCCGAGCAACGCTATCTTATCGAGCGCTATATCGCATTAGACGTCGAGTTTATCGGCCGCTGGCTGAATAGTTCCCATAGTCCTTGCCTGAGTGAACCGCAGACGATCCCCACCTTGATCGCCGAGCGGGCCAGACGCAGCGATTTAGCGGTTAAGCTGTCGGTGGTTTCGTTCGATTTCGAGTGTGCGATGGATGGCGAGCTTTTTAGCGTGGGTCTGTATGGACAATCGGCTAGCGGCGAGCCCTACAAACAGGTGATTATGGTAGGGGAGGCGTGTGAGTCGCCGCCAGACTATCTTCAGCTTGTGGCAGATGAGGCGGCGCTTATTAAGGCCTTGTTGGACTGGTTCTGGCTGCATGATCCCGACATCATCATAGGTTGGGCTGTAATCACCTTTGACCTGGACTTTTGTATCGCAGGGCCAAGGCGCTCAATATTCCGCTAACGCTGGGCAGGCAGGGTTCGCAGCTTTCGTGGCGTGTCGACAACAAGTATCGGCCGGAGACCTTAATCTTGCACGGGCGGGTGGTGCTCGATGGCATAGATTGGTTAAAGGCGGCTTTTTATCAGTTTGAGAGTTTTAGCCTGGAGTCTGTCGCCAGGGAACTGCTTGGTGAAGGCAAGGCGATTCATGATGTCAGCCATAGGGCAGAAGAGATAGCGATGCTGTTTCGTCAAGATAAGGCGGCGCTGGCCCACTACAATATTACCGATTGTCGCCTGGTGTGGGAGATCTTCGAAAAAACGGACCTGCTGGCCTTCGTGATGGAACGCTCTCGCCTGACAGGTTTAGAGCTTGGCCGTGTCGGCGCCTCGGTGGCGGCATTTAATAATCTCTATCTGCCGCATCTGCACCGCGCCGGTTATGTGGCGCCAAGTGTGCCGATAAGCGATGGCATAGAGAGTCCGGGTGGCTATGTGATGGACTCTAAACCCGGTCTCTATGAGCACATATTGGTGCTCGATTTTAAGAGCCTTTATCCCTCGATCATCAGAACCTTTCTCATCGATCCTAAGGGACTGGTGGAAGGATTAAAGGAAGGTGCAAAAGGCTCCAAAGCAGAGAGCGATACCGTCCCCGGCTTTCTCGGGGCGCAGTTTAGCCGTAGTTCTCCCATCCTGCCTGAACTTATCGCCAGTTTGTCGGCCAAGCGGGAGCAGGCGAAGCGCGATGCCAATGCGCCCCTTTCCCAGGCGATAAAGATCATCATGAATTCCCTGTATGGGGTGCTGGGTTCTCGCGGCTGTGTGTTTCACGATGCGCGCCTAGCCAGCTCGATAACCCTTAGGGGCCATGAGATCATGAAACAGACCAAGCAATGGATTGAAGCAGAGGGATTGACCGTCATCTATGGTGATACCGATTCGACCTTTGTGCATATCTCGTCGCCAGAGCGCGTTGGTGATATCGATGCCTTTGCGCGGGAACTTGTCGCATCGATCAACGAAAAATGGCGACGCAAGCTCAAGCAGGACTTTAAGCTAGACTGTTACCTAGAGCTTGAATATGAACGTCACTTCGAGCAGTTTTTTATGCCGACATTGAGGGGGTCAACCGAGGGTTCTAAGAAGCGTTATGTCGGCGCGTACCAGCAGGATGACCGCAGTCTCAAGTTGGTTTTTAAGGGGATGGAGCAGGTAAGGAGTGACTGGAGCCCCTTGGCGCGCGAGGTGCAGGCCGAGCTTTATTATCGGCTCTTTGCCAAGCAGGATGTGCTCGGTTATTTAAAGCAGATCGTCGAGGCGTTGCAGCAGGGCGAGCTGGACGATAAATTAATCTTCTCCAAACGCCTTAGGCGCAACATAGAAGACTATACTGCAAAGTCATCGCCTCACGTTAAGGCAGCGACCCTCTGGTGTCAGCGAAGCGGAGATGATAGCCATGGTAAACGGGGCGAAAAGATAAGTTATCTGATGACTCAAAATGGTGCTGAACCTGTACAGCATCGTCTTGGAAAGATCGATTATCAATATTATCTGGATAAACAGATAGCGCCTATTTCTGATCCCATACTTTCAATTTTAAACACTAGTTTCAATAATCTTGTGGCCAAGCAAATGTCGTTAATTTAGTTGTTTTCTGGTTGTTGAGATAGTGATGAATTGTTAATGCTTGGTGTAAAGTCTGAGATTTCGGGAATTCTTAAGTTAAATTGGTGAAAAATAGCGCCGTTATTGTGATATTCGTCTTTGAGGGAATGCTAATCTTTTGCTAGTCTTTAGCTGAAATTGGAACGAAATAAAACAACGGAATGTAGCACAAAAAGATAAAGCAGACTGAACATAACAAAAGGTTAGACAAACAGATGAAGAAGAGTGTAATAGCAACAGCGTTAGCGGCTGTCATTTTTGTCCCCGCTGTATCCGCTATCGAGATCTATAAAGACGATAAAAATGCGGTAGAAATTGGTGGTTTTATTGATGCCCGTGTTATTAACACTCAAGGTTCAACTGAAGTGGTTAACGGTGCATCACGGATCAATTTTGGATTTACTCGTGAGATGAGCGACGGCTGGAAGGCCTTCACTAAGCTGGAGTGGGGAGTTAACCCATTCGGTAACAGCGAAATCGTATACAGCAGCGAGAGTAACTTCGAATCTAAGAGCGGTGACTTTCTTAACAACCGTTTAGGTTATGTCGGTATTGCCCATGATCTCTATGGTAGCCTGACCATAGGTAAGCAGTGGGGTGCTTGGTATGACGTCGTCTATAACACCAACTATGGCTTCGTATGGGATGGTAATGCTGCGGGTGTATATACCTACAACAAGGCCGATGGCGCGGTAAACGGTGTGGGTCGTGGTGACAAGATTGTACAGTACCGTAACAGCATTGGCGATCTAAGCTTTGCCGTTCAGGTGCAGCTCAAGCACGATACCTTCTATACCTGCGAAGCAGATCCTAACTTGCCGACAGACTGTAAAGAGCGCTGGGACAGCCAAGATCCCGTGTTAGATTCAGAGGAAGTTGAGTACGATTACACCTATGGTGCTTCTGCTACCTACCAGGTAAACGATAAACTTTCTGTCACCGCTGGTATCAACCGTGGTGAGTTTGATGTCACCTTCAGAAAGACCTCTGAGCAGATCACCGCCATAGATGTGATTTATGGTGTTGGTGCGACCTGGGGTAACTGGGACGGTGAAGGTTTCTATGGCGCGGCTAACTTCAACAAAAACGAGAACCATGATACCGATAACCTGGGTCGTCTGATCAAAGACTCTTACGGTGTCGAAACCCTGTTCTCGTACAAGTTTGATAACGGCTTCCGTCCCTTTGTTTCTTACAATGTCTTAGATGCGGGTAAGGACTATGTGATTCAACCAAACAATGTCGATCCTAATTCTTCGTTCAAGCGTCAGTTCGTTGTGGTCGGTCTCCATTATGTATGGGATGCCAACACAGTACTCTATGTTGAAGGCCGTAAAGACTTCAGTGAGTTCGACGGTGCCGATGCTGAGGCCCAGGCGAAATTAGAAGAAGACGGTGTAGCGATCGGTATTCGTTACACGCTGTAATAATTACTGTAAGTAGAAATGAAAGCTTGAATAAGCCAACAAAAAAGCGCCTATAGGGCGCTTTTTTATGTTCAGTCAAAAAGTTTTTCCCGTTAAGGATCGGGGCGATAATCCAGTATTAGTTTGCCTTACCATTTAACTTGAGTCTCTTTGTTCACTATGGCGAAGATGTGTCTATTTTAGCGTTAGCATTTCACCTCATTGTCTGCTCTTAACGATAGTGCGTCATGGCCGAATAGGCTTTTCCGAAAGGAGACAGCGATTTAATCTTCACTGGTTGCTTAATTTGTAATCAATTCTTTACGTGAAAATATGAGTTCTGCCCAATGAGCAGCGTGAACTTACAATTAAGCCTCTTTGTTACAGCTACAGACATTTAACATCTTACCGTTATTTAGTTTGATTTTACCTAATTAAACACTCTCTTAATTTAGTATGGCCTGTTGGGTGGTTAAATATATTCAAATCATTATCTTGTTGTTTTTTATTGTGATTAATCTTTTGTCTTATCTGTCTTTATAGTTAATTCGTGGGATTCTTGTACATAAACTGTCGAATTGCTCCTGCTAACAAAAACCTGACTTATTGTGACTGTCGTCTACAAATTGAGCGGTCACCAATTAAATCTGTGAAAATAGTGATGCTATTGTTGATTAAATGTTTCACATGTGGTTCTATTTGTTGGCGAATGTGCACAAGTGTAACGATTAGTGTTGATTTGTGTTTACTTTCACAAAAAAATAAAAAATAAAGTCCAGGGAGAAACAACATGTATAAGAACAGCTTATTAGCTAATTCAGTGCGTTTCGCACTAGTTAGCGGTGCAGCTATGACGGCATTTACTGCGCCAGCAGTATTCGCGGCAGATGAGCAAGCTGCAGATAAAGTTGAACGTATTGAAGTTACTGGTTCACGCATTAAGCGTAGTGATCTTGAAGGTGCATCGCCTGTAACAACCATCACTGCAGAAGATATGAAAGTTGAAGGTAACTTTACAGTAGCTGATGCGCTACGTAACAGTAACTTAAACTCATTTGGTTCATTCTCTGAGCGTTCAGGTAGCTCTGCACAGTCTCAAGCAACTATCAACCTACGTGGTGCTGGTTCAAGCCGTACTCTCGTATTGATTGATGGTAAGCGTTTCCCAGGGTCACCTACTCTAGGTGGTGCTTCAGCTAACCTTAACGCTATTCCTATGGCGGCGGTTGAGCGTATCGAGATTCTAACCGACGGTGCTTCTTCAACTTACGGTTCTGACGCGATTGCTGGTGTTGTTAACATCATCATGAAGAAGAACTTCCAAGGTGTTGAATTCAACGTTGGTGGTGGTTCGCGTGAGCGTGACGGTGGCCTGACAAGTAAAGAATTCTCTGTTGTTGCCGGTTATGAAATGGATAAGGGTAACATTACCTTTGCATTCGACCACCAAGACCGTAAGGGTATCTCTGATGCAGATCGTGAATACACTGCACCATGGATGAAAGACCTAGATGGCGACGGCGTAATTCAGGCATACAATGAGACTGATGGTTGGTCTTACTTTGGTGCTACAGTACTTGCTCCAGATTTCTCTGAAGCTCAAGCGTCATTACTTTGTGATGACTTAGCAGCTACGTATGGTGACAACGTATTTAAGCGTGTTGCTGCCGATGCTGACTGGAGTGAAGGTTCTGAGTACTGTATGTACGCATACGGTAATGTTTCTTACAACAAAGCCTCTGTTGATCGTAACACTGTTTATGTAGATGCTAACTATGAAATCGCTGAAGATGTTGAGTGGTTTGGTCGTGTCATGGTTACTCAGAATAAATCTTTTGGTCGTTATGCACCACCAGCAGCTGCATGGGAAAGTATGAGTGCTGATAACCCACATAACCCTTATGGCGAAGATAATGCGTATGGTCTTTTCCGTTGGGTTGGTATCGGTACTCGTGATGGTAATGTAGATGACTACAACCAAGATTACCTGACTGGTCTTCGTGGTTCTATCAGCGCATGGAACGATGCGACTTGGGAATTCTACTACCACTACAACAAGGCTGATAACAAGTCTATCGGTGAATACTACCTAAGCTATTCAGGCCTTGCTTACAACGAGGCTAATGACATCGATCTAGGTTCAGAAGACGGCATCAATAATATGAAGGCTACGACTCTGACTCAAGACCGTGCGACTTTCCATCAATACAACGGTGGTATCGGTTTCGATGCATTCGAGCTTCCTGGTGGTGAAGTTGCTCACTACTTCGGTATGGAGTACTTCGAGCAAGATTATGCTTCTATCTATGACGCGCAATCTGAAGCGGGTCTAATCGGTGGTAGTGCTGGTAACTCCGCTGGTGGTGACCGTCAAGTATGGGCGGCTTTCTATGAAGCGGCTATGCCTCTGACAGATACTGTTGAATTGAACATCGCTGCTCGTTACGATGATTACAGTGATTTTGGTGATAACGTAGCACCTAAGGCGTCAGTTCGTTGGCAAGCACTTGATAACCTAGTTGTTCGTGCTTCTTACTCTGAAGCATTCCGTGCTCCAGCACTGGATCAGCTTTATGCGGCGACTTCATTTAGTGCTGAAGATTCTCGAGATATTCCACTATGTACGGAAAGCGGTGGTGCATCTGGTTGTGATGAGCGTCAGATAGACACTTACTACAGCGCTAACTCTAACCTTGGCCCAGAGCAGTCAGAGTACCTAAACCTTGGTGTAGCTTGGGATATCGTTGACAACATCGGCGTTAAAGTTGATTACTTCCAACTTGACATTACTGATGTGATCAGCACTCGCTCTACTGAGAGTGTAATCGAAGGTATTCATAATGGTTCAATTACGCCAACTGATACCTTCTACGTAGAGCGTGCGCCTACCACAGATGGTACTCTGGGTCGTGTGTTAGAAGTTGGTACTGGTTATGACAACGGTAAAGGTTTCAATATTGAAGGTCTTGACGTTGCATTCAACGCTAACTTTGAAACTTCTATCGGTGATTTTAACCTGAACTGGACCAACAGCTTCGTATTGTCATACGAAGAAGAGAAAACTGTAGACGGTGAACTTAAAGTTGTGGACACTTCAGGTGAAAATGATCAGCCTGATTATAAGTCAGTTTTCACAGCTGTATACAGCATGGGTGACCATAGCTTCGGTTGGAACATGAACTATACTGCTTCAACAGAAGAAGAGCGTGCAAATGGTGACATCGACAAGCGTGACGATTGGTTGATTCATAACATCAACTATACATACAACGCGGGTGCATTTGGTGCGATTCAGCTTGGTGTTAATAACTTAACTGATGAAGATCCAGTTCTATCTTCACTAGGTAAGTTCGAAAACCCAGAGCTATATAACAACTACGGACGTGAGTTCACAGCACGTTACACTCTTAAGTTCTAAGAGTTGTTGATAAGTAGTTAGAGTATAAATACTCGATAAAAAGGCCCTATTTAGGGCCTTTTTTTATGATATTAATAAGCTAATAACAACAAGACTGAAGGGCGAGCATTATGAGCCAACATTGGGACGAATACTGGCAGCAAGGACATTTGACATCTTTTGGTGACAGTTTTTCTGGCAATTATTCAGGGGTGTTAGAGACAAATTGGCATCATGACTTTAACGATTTACCTGATAATTTTAAGGTGCTGGATCTCGCAACGGGTAATGGGGCACTGCCGCTGTTACTTAATCAATTTTTTAAAGATTTGAGTCGGAAGGGTGAAGTAATAGGTGTAGACCTTGCAAAAATTAGCACCAAGCTTGATGAATTAGCGCTAAATAAACAGGTCGATGTGTCGCTGGTCTCGCATATCGATTGTTCGGATTTGCCTTTTGAAGAGAATAGTTTTGATCTGGTCATCTCTCAGTATGGTCTCGAGTATTCAGATTTAGCACTTTCTATCCCTGAGGCGCTTCGCGTGCTCCGTCCTGGTGGCAGACTGAGTTTGGTGACACATCATAGCCGCTCAATGATCATCAATCGTAATCGGCGAATATTGACTCTGATCAGTCAACAGGCAATTGCAAGGGTATTTCAGACCATAGATACGCTTATATTGCAGATGGGGACACTTACCAATGCCGAAGATGTCCAGCGTATTAAGCAGAATCAAGAGTGCGAGCGATTACGTCACCAATTGAATCAAGAAATCTCCACTCTGGCTCAGTCAGATGAGGGAGCGTTGAAAGACAGTGAATTACTCACTTATGTGGCAACCCTTTTTCAGCAGGGGCTGTTTTGGCCGCTAGCAAAGAAGCAGGAGTATCTCACTTTTGCGCGACAGCAAATTGATACTTTAAAAGATCGTCTCGGCGAGCTTGTCGAAGCTTCACTAGATGAACTGGCGCTTTCTGCTATGTTAGCTAATCTAATTGAACTGGGAGCGAACCTGGTTAGCATCAATCAGATTGAAGATCACGATGGTCAGGTACTGGGTTGGAAGATAGTCATAAATAAAACGAACTAGCACCAGAAGGCGTTAAGTCATGATTTGTATAAAAGATGTTGTAAATAGACCGCGTGGTAATACCAGCACAACATAATTTGATGCAAACGTTTCTGGAAGCGCTGGTTAGTTAATATTTTGTTAACAATGTATTTTGCTTTTGTTATTAGTTTAAATTTATAAAAATCAGCGTTTTAAGTGTTTTTAATTGGTTGAATCAGTATATGTGAATTAAATTTGTAAATGTTGACTTGTTTGAAAAAACGACTCTTGTGTTATTTTCACGCCCTAAGAGCTTTTTCTAGCAGTTTTAGCCGTTTCCAAATGTTGACACAGGTCAACATTTTGTGAAATGATGCCTGCGGGTCTACACCTTGATCGGTGTAGAAAAGGGAAGATAATAACTAACAATCACAAGAGAAATGCATACTTAAGGTTACGGAATTCATGCAACTATAAGCAGAAAACCCGTGTTACCGTTAAGTTAAACCTTTTATTTTTCACTTCAAATTGGTTGGGAACTATGTCCAAGGTAAGCAATAGAACTAAAATCGCTACGGCGCTCATTGGCGCGCTGGCCTTAGCAGGCAGTAACTTAGTGGTTGCCGATCCACTTTCTGATGTTCAGAAGGCGGATGCGAAAATTCATGCGGATGCAGCTGCATCTCAGAAGAAAGTTGATAAGTATTACGATCAAGCGCAAGACATGGCGTTTGAATATGGCCAAGTTGCAGACACTCGTGAGTCAACTAAGTCATACAACGATTATGTAGCTGGCCTGGTAGCAGACCAAGAAGCAACAATGAAGCTTATCCAAGAAGACATCAATGGTGTTGATAAGCTACGTCAAGGCGTTGTACCGCTAATGTTCAAGATGGTTGATGCACTAGAGCAATTTGTTGCTCTGGATCTGCCATTCAACAAGGAAACTCGTGAATCGCGTATCAAGCGTCTTCGTGAAACCTTAAACACTGCCAACGTGACGCTGGCTGAAAAATACCGTCTGATCCTTGATGCTTATAACATCGAGCGTGAATACGGTTATAAGATGAACGTTGAAACCGGTAAGCTGCAGCTTGACGGTAAAGAGATCCTGGTTGATTTCATCAACTTTGGTCGCGTTGCCTACTATGCACAAAGCCTAGATCAAAAGTCTGCGTGGATGTTCAATCCCGAGACTAAAGCATGGGATAAGCTAGAAGATAGCTACCTACGTAACATTACTAAAGCAATTCGCCAGGCCCGTGGCCAGGGTGCTCCAGATATGTTCGCGTTACCAATCCCAGCTGCGGAGGCTGCACAATAATGAAAAAGTTAATCTCTACAGCAATCGTTGCTGCAAGTCTATCTTTAACTGCTGGCATGGTGAGCGCTGCTGATGCGCCTAAGAACATCGACCAGCTACTTAAGCAAGTTCAAACCGATCGTGCTAACGCTGCTAAAGTAAACAAGAAGCGCGAAGCAGAGTTTCAAGCCGAGCGTGGCGATAAAGCTGCACTGTTAAAGCGTGAAAAGGCGGCATTGGCTGCTGAAGAACAGCGCGGTAAAGATCTTTCTCAAGCATTCGCCGATAACGAGCGCAAAATCGCTCAGTTAGAAGAAGACCGTAAGATTGCTCAAGGCGACTTGGGTGAAATGTTCGGTGTTGTTAAAGGTGAAGCCGGTGATTTCGCTGGTAAGCTTGTTTCATCAAACGTAAGCGCTCAGTTCCCAGGTCGCGATGCTTTCATCGCCGAGCTAGGTGCACGTAAAGAGCTGCCAAAAATCGAAGAGCTAGAAAAGTTCTGGGAAGAGCAGCTATTCGAAATGGCCGAGTCTGGCAAAGTCGTTACTTTTGACGGTGCCGTAACTGGTATCGATGGTAACGTTCACAACACTAAGATCACTCGTGTTGGTGCCTACAACCTGCTAGCCGATGGCCAGTATGTTGTATATAACGCCGACCTAGGTCTGGTTCAGCAGCTTTCACAGCAGCCTGGTGGTGAGCAAGTCGCTAGTGTTAAGGCTTTCGAAGGCCAAACATCTGGTGTTCACAAGCTGTTTGTTGACCCTGCACGTGGTGTACTGCTAAACGTGTTTACTCAGAAGGCGACTATCGAAGAGCGTATCGAAGCGGGTGGAACCATCGGTTACATCATCATCGGTCTGCTTGTACTCGGTGCCCTGATCTCTATCGAGCGTCTGGTCACTCTGTATGTTGTTGGCGCGAAAGTTAACGCACAGCGTAAGAACATCGACAACCCAGGTAATAACCCTCTGGGCCGTGTACTTAAGGCATACCACGACAACAAAGATGTTGACGTTGAAACCCTCGAGCTGAAGCTTGACGAAGCGATTCTGAAAGAAACTCCTGCTCTTGAGACTCGTATCTCTATCATCAAGGTTCTAGCGGCTATCGCTCCTATGATGGGTCTACTGGGTACTGTTACCGGTATGATTGCAACTTTCCAAAGCATCCAGCTATTCGGTACTGGTGATCCTAAGCTAATGGCTGGCGGTATCTCTATGGCACTGATGACTACTGTACAGGGTCTGGTTGCGGCACTACCACTAATGCTAATGCACGCTATCGTGATTGCACGTAGCAAGTCAGTTGTTCAAGTACTTGAAGAGCAAAGTGCGGGTATTGTTGCCGAGCACGCTGAGAAGAGGAACGCCTAATGATGCTATACCTGATGGACATCTGGGATTCCGTCAGGGGCTTCATGGCCTCCGGAGGCGACGTCCTCTGGTTGGTTGCGGCAGTGCTGTTCCTTATGTGGGTGTTAATGCTTGAGCGCTATTGGTATCTCAATCTGATTGCGCCAAAAGAGCACAAAAACATTATCACCGCATGGGACAATCGAGAGGATTCTACCTCTTGGCATGCACACCGTATCCGTGAAGCTTGGGTATCCCAAGCGAAACAAGATATGAATGCTCGTATGCTGATTATCAAAACCTTAGTAGCCATCTGTCCAATGATCGGTCTGCTAGGTACCGTAACCGGTATGATACAGGTATTCGATGTGATGGCAGTTCATGGGACGAGTAATGCTCGTATGATGGCAGCTGGTATTTCAATGGCAACCATGCCGACAATGGCGGGAATGGTCGCAGCGTTATCGGGAGTATTCTTTAGTACTCGTCTGGACGCCAAAATGAAAATCAGTATGGAAAAGCTAAAAGATAGCCTGCCACACCACTAGAGAGAGATTGAACATGGCACGTAAAAAGCATTCAAGTATAGAAGAAGAAGCGCAAATTGATATGACACCGATGCTCGACATCGTGTTTATCATGTTGATCTTCTTTATCGTAACAACGTCGTTCATTAAGCCATCTGGTCTTGACTACAACAAGCCAGAGGCTTCTCAAGCGACAACTCAGAAGTCGGCAAACATCTTTATTGGTGTGAGCAAGACAGGCGTCATTAAGATGGAAAACCGTCAGGTTGACATCGAGCGTGTAACAGCAAACGTAGAACGTATGTTGGCTGAATCACCAGAAGCGGCTGTATTGATCGAAGCTGATAAAGAAGCTGAACACGGCATTGTTGTTAAGGTTATGGACAATGTGAAGAAAGCTGGGATCAACAAGATTTCGGTATCAGCGGGGAAAGACTAATATGCTGAGAGGAATAGTATCATTATTAGTTGGTGGTGCTGTTACTTTCGCCCTGTTTGTTTTCATGGCCTTCTTGGTCAGTGGCGGCGCGAAACGCGCCGACACTGCGACTGATTCTCCGGTTATTGAGATCAGTATGGATAAACAGGATACGAAAGTGCAGGACAAGCCTAGGGTTAAACCTAAGCCGCCTACACCGCCTGAGCAGCCACCTTTACCAGATACGCCACCGCCTGATAGCTCATCAGACATCGACACCAACATGTCTTTCAACATGACGGGTGTAGTAGCGGGCACTGCAAATACTGGCTTCAAGCTGGGTAACATGATGACTCGTGACGGTGATGCAACACCTATCGTACGTATCGAGCCTCAGTATCCAATTGCGGCAGCACGTGACGGTAAGGAAGGCTGGGTACAACTTAGCTTTACCATCAACGAACTTGGTGGTGTAGAAGATGTGCAAGTGATCAATGCCGATCCTAAGCGTATCTTCGACAAAGAAGCTAAGCGTGCACTGAAAAAGTGGAAGTACAAGCCAAAGATTGTTGACGGTAAAGCCCTTAAGCAACCAGGCATGACGGTACAACTAGACTTTAAACTTGATGGAGGCAAATAGAGATGCAGAAAGTTAATACGCTTGCAGCAGCACTATTGCTTGCCATCGGTGGAAGCCTAGTCGTCGCACCAGCGGCCAACGCCGCCGAGAAGTGTCCGATTGAAAAGCGCCAGTCTAAGGCCGTAGGCCAAAGCTCGGCAAAGAAAGTCCAAAAGTCTTTCGAAGCTTATCAGGAAGGCAATATCGACGAAGCGATCGCCGTTTTGCTTGAAGCGAGTCCCCGTGACGACTTTGATAAGGCCTATATTGCCCGTATGTTGGGTAACTTTTATGCCGAAAAAAATCAGATGGGTACGGCGATCAAGTATCTGAAGCAAGCCGTTGACGCTGACATTCTTGGCGGTACAGACCATGGTGCAACCCTGCGTCTGTATGCCGACCTGTTGATTCAGGAAAAGAAGTTTAAAGAGTCTATCCCTTACTACTACGAGTGGATGAAGTTTACCTGTAAAGAAGATCCACAAGTGTATCGTCGTATAGGTATTGCTTATTCTGAGCTTAAGCAGTGGGATAAGGTACTCAGCGTTGTCGATAAAGGTCTGGCCATCAGCACTAAGCCTGATAAGGGCTTATACCAGATGAAGCTGACCGCTTACTTCAACAAGAAAGATTATAAAAATGCGATTAAAGTCCTAGAGACTATGGTGCCACTCTTCCAACAAGATGGCCGTCTATGGGTACAGCTAGCGCAGTTTTATTTGATGACTGAGAGCTATGATAAGTCATTAGCAACTTACGACTTAGCTTATAAGAATGGATTTTTAGAGACTGCGGGTAACATTACGCGTCTGTCTCAACTGCTTGCACAGAATGGTTCACCATACCGTGCGGCAAAAATCTATGAAAAGCACATGAAGAGTGGCCTGATTAAGGAAGATGAAAAAACTTTGTCTATCCTGGGTGGCTTCTATCATAATGCGAAAGAGCTAAAGGAAGCGGCGGAATATTATGGTAAGGCTGCTGCCGTTAATAACGACGGTAAGCTATACCTTAAACAAGCCCGCCTGCTGACTCTGCGTGAGCAACACAAAGCGGCGATCCCTGTGCTGAAGAAAGCATTGGCTGCCGGTGGCGTGAGCGCGGGTGAGGTCGAGTTCGAGTTAACCTTGGCTTATCTAGGCACTAAGCAGTATAAAGCGGCATATAACGCTTGTTTGAAGGCTGCTAAGGATGAGAAGACTAAGCGCACTGCGACCAGTTATCTCGCCTACATCAAGGAAAAGGCACGTATTTATAACGTAGCCCTTTAAGCCTGAAAATAAAAAGCCCCGCAAGGGGCTTTTTTTATGCCTGTAGACAAACAAATCTGTTAGTTAAGGCAGTGCATCGCCGTATGCTGCTCCCTCTGTCCCTCTAGGGTATGCGTTAATGACCGTACATCTTCAAACAGATTTTCGATGTTGAGGTCACTCTCGGGTTGGCAGAGACAACCGGCCAGTTCATAGTCGATACGATTATTGTGTTTGCGTTGATAATCCTGGTTAAAATCCTTTATTTTCTGTTCTATGCGGGCGATAACGATTTCGGTTCCTTCTCTATCTATGTTAAACAGCCCCAAGGCAAAGTTATCCTGGTTCAGCCTGGCCACCATATCTGTTGTTCTCAATATCGCTTCTTGAACCTGTTTCATGAATAATTCCAGTAAATGAGGTTGCTTTACTGTTTCATGAATGTGTGGGCAAAGATACAATAAGGCCAGCGTCTGGCGTTCACGCATGTGGCGGTGCCACTCACGATTAAACACCTCCATAAAATAGGTTTGGTTGTAGACGCCAGTTTCGGGATCTCTGAATCCAGAATTACTAAATGAGTAAATCATTAGCTCGCTCCTCAGATACACCTAAGGTAATTATAGAAAACAACACTCACTTGCACAGAATATGAAGGATATAACTCGAATGAACAAAACGCTTCTCGCTTTGACGATATCAGCTATGGTGGCCATGGTGGGCTGCTCGGAAAAGGAAACCAGTGCAAGCCAGGCTAACAGCAATGCGCCGGCGCCAGAGCAAACTGTGGCACCTCAAGTGCAAAGCGCCGAGCAAGAATACCTTGCCTTAGTCGATCGTTATTTCAATGACATGCTCAAATTAGAGCCCATGTACGCCACCTTTGTCGGCGTGAACGATTACAACGACCAGTTTGGTGGCGACCTCACCGAGAAATACCTCAAGGCGCGTCACGAGCTCAACACTCGTTACCTGAAGGCTGTAAAGGCAATCGATCGCAATGCCTTACCCGAGTCGCTGCAACTTAGCTACGACATGTTTAGCTATGATAGAAACATGGCCCTAGTGTCTGAGACCTTCCCATCCTATTTTATGCCGATGAACCAGTTCTACAGCACTGTGATCACTATGGTGCAGCTGGGCAGTGGCGAGAGTGCACAGCCATTCAAGACGGTTAAAGACTATGAGAACTGGCTGTCGCGTCTGTCAGGCTTCATCAACTGGACTAAGCTCGCTCAGGTACGCATGGACGAAGGGATTGCCAGCAAGGCAGTACTTCCACGCGTCCTGGTTGAGCGTATTATTCCTCAGCTGGATGCTCAGTTAGTTGAGCAGGCCAAAGATAGCCTCTTCTATGCGCCAATCAACAACCTGCCAGAGAGCTTTAGTGACGCTGACAAGCAAAAGCTGACCGAGCAATATGACGCGTTAATCAGCAAAGAGCTGATCCCTGCGCTGGCCGATTTGAAGCAATATTTCCAGGAAACCTATCTGCCGGTTGCCAGAGCGAGCGATGGTTGGTGGGGGCTGCCTAACGGTAAACTTTGGTATCAACACCTAGCTAATGCCCATACCACGACCACTATGCCGGTCGACGAGATCCATCAGATTGGCCTAGATGAAGTGGCGCGTATTCTGAGCGAGATGGATAAGGTGAGAGAGCAGGTGGGCTTTAAGGGCGACCTTAAGGCTTTCTTTGCGTCACTCTCTTCAGAGCCTCAGTACTTCTTTAGCGAGCGCCAGGGGCTAATTGATGGCTACATGGTGTTAAAGGACAAGATCAACGCAGTATTGCCTAACTACTTCAATGTCATGCCTAAGGCCGATTATGTGGTTAAGCCAGTTGAGAGTTTCCGTGAGCAGTCTGCTGCCGGTGCATCTTATGAGTCGCCAGCGGTGGATGGTTCTCGTCCAGGCGTGTTCTACATCAACACCTACAACCTGAAGGCTCAGCCTAAGTGGGGCATGACGACGCTATCTCTGCACGAGGCAGCGCCTGGGCACCACTTCCAGATAGCCATTAAGCAGGAGCTGACTGGTGTGCCCGAGTTCCAGCGCTTTAGTGGCTATACCGCCTTCGAAGAGGGCTGGGCACTGTACGCCGAGTATCTGGGTATCGAGATGGGCTTGTTTGAAGATCCATACCAGTATTTCGGTAAACTATCTGACGAGATGCTGCGCGCCATGCGCCTAGTGGTGGACACAGGTCTACACGCCAAAGGCTGGAGCCGCGAACAGGCGATTCAGTATATGAAGGATAACTCGCCGATGGCCGAGACCGACATCATCGCCGAGGTAGAGCGTTATATGGCGATTCCTGGCCAGGCCCTCTCTTACAAGGTGGGTCAGTTGAAGATCTTGGCGCTTCGCGCAGAAGCCGAGCAGGCCCTGGGTGACAAGTTCGATCTGAAAGGCTTCCACGATCAGATCTTAACCTCAGGCTCTCTGCCTATGGCGGTCATGGAGCAAAAAATCCACCGCTGGATAAAAGCAGAGGGTGGTAAGGCATAATCTGAGCGATACGCCTTTTTAAACCCAGCAAATGTTTTATACTTGCTGGGTTTTATTTTATTCATTTTTAGGAAAATCAAAGGAGTGCCACATGGTACAAGCAACAGCACGTCATCTATTGGTTAGCAGCGAAGAAGAGTGCGCCCAGATCAAACAGCAGATCCTGGACGGCGCGGATTTTGGTGAGATGGCTAAGGCTCACTCCTCTTGTCCGTCTGGCGCACAGGGTGGCGATCTGGGGTCATTCGGTCCAGGCATGATGGTTCGTGAGTTTGACGAAGTGGTGTTCAGTGCACCGCTAAACGAGGTGCAGGGTCCGGTTAAGACGCAGTTTGGCTACCACCTGCTCGAAGTGACCAGCCGCGGTTAATCTTTTGAGTCTCGAGTTATATACAGATAGCTTGAAGATCCGCTCGCTCATGCCTGAGGACTGGCCGCATTTTCTGTCGGTCCATCAGGATGAGCAGCAAAATCGCTATGTGAGAGCGCCCCAAAGCGAAGGTGTCATACGGGAGAAGTTTGACCAAAGGCTCACTCCTTGGCATTACGAGTCCGGCGCCTGGTTGACTCTGGCGATCGAAACCATAGATGGCGGCGAGTTTATCGGCTTTACCGGTTTCTACTGTGTCGATGCCAGCCTGGGACAGGTCGAGATGGGCTATATGCTCAGCCGCAGTGGCCAGGGCCGAGGCTATGCCACCGAGAGCCTCAAGGCGGTGATCGATTGGGCCTGTCTGCAGTTTAAGGTGCATAAGTTTATCGCCCTGTGTACGGACAATAACCTTGCATCGGCGCGGGTGCTGGAGAAATGCGGCTTTGTTCTTGAGGGCACCTTGAGGCACAACTTTAGGCTCAACCAGACTTGGGTGGACGACCGCTATTATGGGTTGCTCGCCTCGGAGCGTCCCGATAGCCCGCAGTAGGGCAGAGTGGTATACTCCCGCCGACTCAGTTAAATAAAGGTAGTTAGTGTGACCACAGAATCCCAAACCTTGGCCTTGTTGCCGGGTGAAGAGTATATCGAACTCTATAAAGTATTGAAGGTGCAATCCATGACCTCAGGTGGCGGCGAAGCCAAGATGGTGATCAGCGAAGGCCTGGTGACCGTCGATGGTGAGGTCGAAACCCGTAAACGTAAGAAGGTGATTGCCGGGCAGGTGGTCAGTTATAACGGCGAAAGCGTGTCAATTGTCGCTTAGTGATTCGTCACCGAGAGATCCAGAAGGAGTCAAACAATGCAGTTTCCAGATGATGATAATGGCAAGATGTTAGCGGCCATGGCCGAGGCGGGTATCGACTTAACCAAGGCCTTGGATGTGGATTTTTTCCTGATCTTCGAAGATCAGCGTGACGCCGAATCAGCGGTGGAAGAACTCGCTCAGTCTGAGCTCGAAGGTGAGATGGAATTACACCTCAACGACGAGCTTGGCAAGTGGGAGCTTATCGTCTGTATCAACATGGTGCCCGACTACCAGGCGATCGTCGATCAGGAGTTCGAGCTTAACGAGTTTGCCGCCGAGTTTGGCGGCGCCACCGATGGCTGGGGTGTGATGCAGCATCAGGAAGGTGACGACGAGTTTGCCGACCACGACCATGAGTGCGGCGACGACTGCCAGCACTAATCGCGACTAATTTAAAAAGCCACTAATTTAATAAGCCACTATTTATAGTGGCTTTTTTTTACGGTAATGTTAGCGACAAGAGCATTTAGCCAGAGTTAGGGAGAGCAGATGGCGAAGCAGATCAGTTTTGGAACCCCGGTCAATGACGCCGAACGCTGGGCATTTGCCATGTTGGCCGACGAGTTGCCGGAAAATTACATCCTGCTGACCAATGTGGAGATCCCCACCAAATCGGGCCAGGCGATGGAGGTCGATGCCCTGGTGATCGGCGAGTGGGGCGTCTATGTGGTCGATGTTAAGGGCTACATAGGGCGCCTAGATGCCGGAATGCATGCCTGGTCGCTCGATGGACGTCAGGTGGACAACAGTTTAGCCAAGGCCAACTATGTGGCCCGTGTGCTTGCCGGCAACGTCAAACATAAGATCCCCGTGGGCGTCTATGCCCCCTGGTGCCAGGGGATGGTGTTTGTCACCGGGCGAAAGGGGGAGGAGATAGAGCTGGCTAAGCAGCAGGGCTCGCTCAGTATCTATACCCCGAGTCAGATCGTCGCGGCGCTTACCAAGGAGTGGGGACTCACGGCGCCGCGTAAGCATCAGGTGACTGACAAACAGAAGCAGATGGTGCTGGAGACCATAGGTCAGGTGGCCTTGGTAGAGCAGCGCAACAACCAGATCCAGGACTTCGTTAAGCTCAAGTGTCTCTTCATCCAGAGTGGCCTTGAGGTGTGGCAGGCGGAGTACAACCCAGGTGGCTGGACTGCCCCCTGGCTGCTTAAGGTGTTAGTGCCTACTCAGTTTGAGAACAGCGATGAGTCACTGCAATATGAGCTGCGCCTGCGCGACGAGTTTAAGCGCTTGCAAACCCTGGCCGGCTGCAGCGGCGTGCCTCAGTGTGCGCCCCTTATTCAGGATGGTGAGCAGCTGGTGCTGCCCATCCGTATGCCTCGGGGCGTGCCGCTGGATGTGCTCGAACATGAACAGCTGACTACCTATCAACTGCTGGAGATCCTGCGCCGGGCCGTGTCAGGCCTGCAGCAGATCCACCGCCGTGGGGTGACTGTGGGGGGCTGGCAGAGCAACTGCCTGTTTGTCTCAGATCTGGGGGATGTCGAGTTTATCGATATCAAGGACAACCTCAACACCAGCGAAGATATTGCCGCCTTCGCGGGCAGCTTTCTTCCCCTGGCGGAGCAGACGCGTCAGCCCAGAATCTACCAATGGTTCAGGATGGCGGCCAGTGGCAGTAACACAGATTTAGACATGATCCGCTGTGATATCGCGGCGCTGATCGATAACGGCGTGTGTGACACGCTGCCTGAGCGTATCGAGATCGCCAGCGGCGCCATCATAGACCATCACTATCAGCTCGAGCAATTTATTGCCGCCACCGAGCATAGCCAGTTTTGGTGTGCCCGTCACCTTCAGGGGAACTACCCCTGCGGTGTCTCCATCTATGCCAAGGTAGAGACAGACTGGCTGATGCTTAGCAGCCTCTATCGCAGCCTGTCGAAGCTCTATCACCCACATGTGGAGAAGGTGCTTAACTTTGGTCAGCTGCCCCAGAGTGATGAGCTGTTTATCAGTCGAGCCTGGGAGCGAGGCGTGTCGCTGGACGAACTCAGCGAGATCCAACTCGGGCAGCCGGCAAACTGGTTTACTCAGCTGTTGTCGGCGTTGCAGTATCTGCATCAGATGGATATCTATCACGGTGCCATCTGCCCGAAAAATATCATCTGTAGTGATGAGAAGGCCGTCTTGGTGAACTTCGGCATAGGGCTGGATATCGCCACCAGTCACTATGCTCGCCGTTATGCCGACCCTCAGCTATGGGCCGCCGAAGGGGAAGCTGAGAAGGATCTCTATGGCCTAGTGGCAAGCTTCATCGCCACCCTGACGCCGGTAAAACTCCAGGGCGACGGTGGTCAGGCCGGGATAGTCAAGGCACTGCATGCCTTCGATAGGCAATGGTTTGGCGAGAAGACCTTCGATACCTGCCTCAAGGTGCTCAACTTTGAGTTCGACGTAAGCCAGGGCGTCAACTATCTCGAGGCCTTCGATGTGAGCGAGCTGCTTGAGTAGGGCTCGATTTATACCAATCGTAATAAATAATTGATCATTCTAGCTTGTTAAAACGCTCGATAACTGTATTAGTATTTTTAATTGTAGAATAACTACTTATCTAAAAATCCTGCTTTGTTCTCAAGCGTTTTTCCTGCGCTATTTCTGATCACATTTTTACTGTGATTGGTATTAGAAGGAATTAGCCGGAGTTAGCGAGTCGGAAGTTGTTAGCTGGAATGAGCTTTTTCGTCTCCGTGGCGATAGGGCGCGAAGATCTCCAACAGCCAGTCGATAAAGGCCTGGGCCTTGAGTGGTCGCTCACTGGCTCTAGGTTCTGCTTCTTCAGATTTTGCCGCATTAGGAGTCAGTACATAGTAGCTATAGGGGCTGATAAACTGGGTGTCCAAGGGGATCACTAGGCTGCCCTCGGCCAGCTCCTTTTCGATGAAGAAGCGGGGGATCAGCGCCAGCCCCATGCCGCTGACTGCCGCCTGACTCAGCATATAAAAATGCTCCATCCCCAGCATCTTGTCTGTGGTCAGCCTGAGCCCAACCTTTTCGGCCCAGAGCGGCCAGAGCTCGGGGCGGGTAGTGTGTTTCAGGAGCGTCTGCCGGTTGATATCTTTGAGCGTCTTTATCTGCTCGGCCAGCAGGGGGGCGCATACCAGGCAGAGATCTTCATCCATCAGCTTGAGCACGTGGCAATGGCTTGGCCGCACCGTGGCACTACGAATGGCCACATCATACTTATCTCGTTTGAAGTCCACCTGAAAATCACCGATGGAGAGATCCACATACAGGTGAGGATGGCGGGCCTTGAACTCCTCCAGCCGTGGGATCAACCAGTTGATGGTAAGGCTGGGCAAGACATTGATCGATAGCGCCTGGGTGATACTAGGTTGTGACCTTAGCTCCTCTGTGGCCTGACCGATGCTTTGCAGTGCGCTGCTGATGTGGCGCAGGTAACGTTCTCCCTCTGGCGTGAGGCTGAGCTGTTTATGTTGGCGGGTAAACAGGCTGACATTTAGGTAAGACTCTAGTGTTTTTATCTGTTTACTGATGGCGCCATGGGTGACAAAGAGTTCCTCTCCGGCGTGGGTAAAGCTTAGGTGTCTAGCAGCCGACTCGAAGGCGCGCAGCGCATTGAGGGGCGGGAGTGTTAGTGGCTTCATTGTCTATGTGTGAGATTATTTCACGCTAAGGCGAGGATAACTCCTTTGCCAAATGGATGCAAAGGGCGTTTAATAGCCGCCAAATGCTAATCAAGCTTTATATGAGTCCTTATGTCTCTCGAACTGAGTTATGAACTGATGGCCATGCTGTTTGCGGTGGCAGCCCTGGCCGGTTTCATCGATGCTATCGCCGGTGGCGGCGGCCTTATTACCATTCCCGCGCTCATGTGGGCAGGCCTTCCCCCCACGGCGGCGCTGGCCACCAACAAGCTACAAGCCTGTGGCGGCAGTTTCTTCGCCAGTTTCTATTTTGTGCGTAAGGGGATGGTCGATCTCAGCAAGATGAAGCTCGCTATCTGCTGCGCCTTTGTGGGGGCGGCCCTAGGCACGGTTGCGGTGCAGCTTATCGACACCAGCGTGCTCAAGCTCCTGCTGCCCTTTCTGATCCTGGCGATAGGCTGCTATTTCCTGTTTTCAAAGTCCATCAGCGAAGAGGATAAGCATCAGGTACTCTCGCCAACCCTGTTCGGTCTGACGGCCGCCTTAGGCGTCGGTTTCTACGATGGCTTCTTCGGCCCAGGTACGGGCAGCTTCTTCGCGCTGGCCTTCGTGTCGCTCGCCGGATATGGCTTGGCAAAGGCGACAGCCCACGCCAAGGTACTGAATTTCTCCACCAATATCGCCTCACTCATCTTCTTCGCCTTAGGTGGTAAGGTGCTCTGGCTGCTGGGCGGCGTGATGCTCTTGGGTCAGGCCATAGGTGCGACCTTAGGCTCTCGCATGGTGCTCACCAAGGGCAGTAAGATCATCCGCCCACTGGTGGTGACCATGTCGATAGCGATGAGCGGCAAGTTATTGTTGGAGCACTATCTATAGTGCTAAAGGGCTATAGATAGTGCCGATCTTTAAAAGGTTTCAGGGGATGATTGCGAGTTAGCAGGCCATCGGTTTGACTATCTGTTTTGCCTGTGTCCAAGGCTGTGGATTTCACCGAGCTTTTGTGTAGAATGGCCGAAGGGTTAGTTTAATCTCATTACATTTCAGCAACATGCAACGCCAGGGAAGTTAGGATGGCCTCTAGCCAGAACAGGATTGTTTTTACGGCATTGACGCTCTGTTTCAGCCTTTTGGGGTTGGCGTCACCCAGCTATGGTCGCGAATCGGATGGCCAGAAAATAGCCCCTAGCCAGCGTGAATATCAGGTCACCATGAGCACGCTATTTGCCCATGGTGATAGCCAACAAGTCACAGCCCGGGCCCGGGCACTGCTCCAATATCGAGTGGACTCGGCGCCAAATAGCGCTAAGGCGGTCAGTCTCTCCGTCGTGCCCACTATGTTGCAGTATCAAGACCCCGCCTATCGGCTCAATATCAACAGTTTCGATGATAGCGGCCGCGGCGCGGCGCTTGCCAACATAGTGCGCCGGGGCACCTTGTTAATGGACAATGGCGACAGTCAGATTACCGCGCGCTTTAAGGCCCAAGATGAGTGGCTTGCCTATGTGGCTAAACAGGGGCAAGAGGCGCAGTCGGTACTCGCTCCCCTGAAATCGCTATTCGAGTTTTATCCGCTTGTTTCTCGAGCATATCGTCCACAGAAGGCGCTTGCTGTGGGCGACATGTTTAGGCTTGGCCATTTATTGCCGTCGGGGCTTGGCGATTTCTCGCAAACCGGGACTGGCGAGCTAGAAGAGTGGCAGATAGTCGCCATTGAGGGGCAATGGATCACAGCGAGACTCGAGCGAGATACGCAGCGACAAGGCATCGAATATCGGCGCTTTGGCGAAGTGAGCTTTAATCGTGAAACCGGCTGGCTCGATAAACTCTTGCTAGTAGACCAGCAACAAAAGGGCGACAGGATGCAGGCTCGCCGCTGGTTGCTGGCACCGACATCGACCCCCTATGTCAGCAGCATCTTGTGGCAGGATGAGGGTGGCTATTTCGATGAGGATGACGTTTTCGCTGAGGAGCATCTTGGGGATGACGCTCAGGGCGGCGAGGGGGCCGATATCGAGCTGTTCGATATTCCAACCCTGCCCATGGCGCCGGACGATAGAGATGCCAGCGCTGCCATGATGGAACCCGATGAGGGGGTCATGTCTGCGGGCTGGGGCGGCGATGATATCGAGCTGCGTTATATCCATGGCCTGACGACGGGGGATTACGCCACCTCGGTTGAATACCGTAATATCGAGTTGCTCGACTGGAAGGATAAAGTGATCGACTTGCCGCTGTGGCAACACAGCGCCCGCGGCGCCAGCGCCATCAATGGTGTGGTCAGCTCAGGCGTTAATCTACTGCCCATAGGTTGGGGGGAGAGTAAAGCCAAGTTGGAGGAGCTCTATCAGATCCGCGCCGAGCTGATATTCACCCCAGTGAAACATTACAGCCAGCAGCTGGCCTGGGCGCAACTGCTGAAGCAGCCCTATCGATTTGGCGAGACGACACTACGGCTCACCGCGCTGAGTAAACCCGGCCGCTATCGCCTCGCTATAACCAATCGTGGTGCTAACGCCCTGGCGCCAGACTTCAATGGTCTGCAGGGCAAGCTGGGCATTGTCGAGCCGGAGGGGCAGGGGCCTGCATGGCTCTCAAACACAGAGCAGCTGCTGCTCGATGAGCTGTCTCCCCGAGATCAGAGTGCTCAAGTCTATATCTTGCAGCTCGATAGCGTGCTCGAATCGCTCAAGGTCCTGCATAGCGCGCAGTTAAGTGAACACAAGATAGCAAAACAGATTAGCTTCGTTACCCAGGCTGCCTATGAGGCCAACCTGGCCAATCCGCCGCTGGAGTCTGCCGCTCTAGTCCCTGTTGAGTTAGACCGGGTAACCAATCGAGGCGCCGTTGCTGAGCCCGGCCGATTAAGCGAGCCATCGATTGCCTCCATTACGGGCAACGATCTCTATATCCCTTTGCCGAGCGCCCTCGCCGAGGTGTGTCAGCCTCAAATCAGCGAGGGCTTCGAAGAGGCGGGTAAGCCGGTTGAGTGGCGTCTTATCGACAATGGCCAGGGGCAGAGCGCCTATGTGCTGACGACGCCCGATGGCAAGAGACGCTATTTTTACGACAAGCGCATCAAAGGCAACATAGAGTGTCTTGGCCGCGCCCATTGGCAGACGTTCGGCGTGGGTGATAATCGCCGTCCCTGGCTGGTGGATCTTACCCCTTGGCTATCGACACTGGATAAGACCGAGGTGTCAATCAGCCAGCTATATCGCTCCTTGGTGATCACCGATGCTCAGGGGCGACACCTATCGCCGCGGCTACCAAAGGGGGCCCATTCGGCAAAGGGAAGCGAGCGAAATACTTTAAATAAGGTCCTGGTTGACGGGCGCTGGCTAAGCGTCGATGGCGCCGCGAGCAGCGCTGCCTATCTCTCGATTGACCACGAGCCGCTGACAGTTCCCTATCTATTTCATCTAAAGCCGCTGCCATAGGAGATGAATAGATTGCGTCTTCTTTCCAGTGTTCTTTCCAGTGTTTTTTACACGCTTCTGCGCAGTTTGTCGCACAGTCTGCCGCTCTGGTGTGCCTGCATGGCAGCTGCCCAGGCGACGATTTGGCTCGATAAGGACTGGCAGCCTACCCAGGATAAAAATCAGGCCAAGTATTACCTCAAGGGGCCGCCCAAGCCGCGACCCGGCGCCGAGCAAGAGTTTTCCTTCGAGCCCTATTATGTTGGTAATGACTTAGATACTCACTCTGGTATTCGCCAGTTTAGCGGCGCCCTTAACAGCGATCGCCTGGGGGATGATAAGACTCATCCTGTGGGGCCATATCGCTTCTATGGCGTCGATGGCACCTTGGTCGAGCAGGGGACATTTAACCCGCAGGGGCAGCGACAGGGCGGGGTTAAGATCTTCTATGAAGACGGCCAACTCAGTTGTGACTGTCAGTTCGACAAGGGCGAAAGAGACGGGCCGCAGAAGGAGTATTACCCCGAGGGGCAACTCAAGCGTGAGGCGGTCTATCATCTGGGCGAGCCTGTGCAGCAAGAAACTGTCTATACCCCGGGCGGGGAGACGGTGCGGGTGCTGTGTCATACGGGGCAGTGCAGCGATAAGTTTTATAACCGGCAGGGGCTGCTCACCATGGAGAGCCAGAAGCGAGACGGGCTAAAGCATGGCACCGAAACCTTCTGGCGTAAGGGCAAGGTGGAGGTGACCCAGGCCTATCGAGATGGAAAGGAAGAGGGCGATTACTTTGCCTATTTTCCAAATGGCAAGATAAAACAGCATCATCAATGGCAAAACGGCGTCAAGGTGGGCGAGCAGCTGAACTACTTCGAAGAGGGGCTGCTGGCGAAACGAGAGCTTCTGGACGATCGCGGCCGCACCCTCAATTTCGTCGAGTATCGCCGCAGCGGCGAGCGATATCGAGAGGGGCAATTTCACTATGGTGCAGATGGCGACAAGCAAGAGGTGAGACGCTTTTACCGTCAAGACGCCCTGGTCAAGCAGATAGAAAAGCACAAGCTGAGGCTGTGGCGTCTTGAGACCCAATATCTTGACGGGCAGGTGATAGGCCGGGAGGAAACCCTGGCGGGTAAGCTTACCGGACTCAAGATCGCCACCAAGCTAGAACGTCAAACTAAGCTAGATGGTCAACGCAAACAGGAGCGTCAACCTAATCTAGGTCGGCAGAATAAGCCCGATCAGCAAAATCAGCTCGCCTGGATAGAGAAGCTCCATTACCGAGACGGGCTGCGCCACGGTCTGGCCGAGAAACTCAGCGGCGATGGTACTCTTATCTACAAGGGGCAATATGTCGAAGATAAGCCGGTGGGCGACTGGCAGAGACAGAGCCGCGAGATGCGTACTCAGTGTCACTATAACCTCGAAGGGTTGCTCGATGGCGAATATCTCTCCCTTGGTGAGAAGGGGCAGGTGCTGGAGCGCATTCATTATCGCGATGGCGAGCTAACCGGCAGTTTTGAGCGCTATTACGCCGATGGCGAGATCTATGCTCAGGGCCAGTATCGATATGGTCGGCGCGACGGCGAGTGGATATTGCCGCTCGCTGAGGGCGATTATTCACCGCGAGTGGTTTCACACAGGGAGCATTGGCAGGGGCGCTTTCGGGAGGGCATTAAGGTTGGTGTCTGGCTGCGACTTAGCATTCAGGGTTATCAGATGGTGATCGCTAACTTTGACGAGCAGGGACGTCAGCATGGCGCTCAGTATGAGTTTTATGAGGACGGTGCGCTACGTGGGCGCAGCGAATATCGCCATGGCGAGCCGCTTGGCGACGCACAAAGCTGGCCCAATCGCCCATTGCCGGATCAGATCTTCGCCCGATAGGCGCGGCTTGACTAAGGCTGAGGGCCAAGTTCAAGCAAGATTTTATAGAAAAGTATTTTAGGAACATATTGTTAGGTAAAAGGAAGCTTACATGCAGTTTAATCGAGCTTATTCGGCCCTGCTGGCTGGCGTTGGCCTAGGCGTCGCTAGCTTTATCGTCAGCCCCGTGGCGGCGAGTCAGAATCTTTCCAGCCTGATGGTGGAGATCCGCCAGCAGGAGGGCATCGCCACATACTACAACTTGGCTACTGGCATGGCGCTCAACGGTCAGGTGACCCTGGTGCGCGATAATCAGGGCTATACCCTGGGGGAGTTTGCTCAAGGAGTGCCCAATGGGCGCTGGCAGGTCTTCTTGCCAAATAATCAAAAGCTGCTGGATGGCGAGTATGTGAGCGGCCTGCAATCGGGCCGCTGGCAGTTGTTTGGTTCGAGTGGCGAGCTGAGTGAGGAGCAGTTCTATCTCAAGGGCGTGCCAAGCGGTGAGTGGGTGCAATATGATGACATGGGTAACCGCTATCAGAAGACTGTCTATGAGGCCGGGGTGAAGACTGAGGTGCTGCGCTATTTTGCCAGCGGCAAGCTTCAGGCCAAAGAAACCTATGTCGACAATCTGCGCCACGGGATCTGGGAGACCTATCATGGCAATGGTGTGCTGGCCCAGCGACAGCAGTATGCCAACAACCAGTTGTCCGGCCCCTATCTTGCACAAAACAGCGAGGGGCTGGTGATAGAGCGAGGCACACTGGATGCCAACGGCAAGCGTCAGGGGCGCTGGCAGACTTTCTATGATGATGGTACGCCCGAGCGCGACGAGTATTACGCCGCTGGTCGCCTCCATGGTGAGAGCCTGACCTATTATCCCAATGGTCAGTTGTCGCTAAAGGGGCAGTACAGTGAGGGGCTGCGCCAGGGCACCTTGGCGCATTACAGCGATACGGGCGTTAAGCTCGAGGAGGAAAACTACCTCGATGGCAAACATGACGGGCCTCAGCGCTATTGCAATCGCACCGGCATTTTGGTGAGCGAACTTAACTATAAAGCCGGGCTGCAGGCTGGCGTGCAGAAGACCTATTTTGACGACGGCAAGCCCAAGAAGGTGATTCGTTACCACGAGCAGACTCTGGCCGATAACGGTCAGTACCCCTTACACGGAATGCAGCAAGTCTTCGACACGGCCGGTAACCTGGTCAAGACAGAAGACTATGATCTCGGCCTGAAAGATGGCAACTTCGAGCGCTACCGCAATGGCAGGTTGCAACGCCAAGAGCAGTGGCGCCAGGGGGCACGTCATGGCGACTTCTTGGCCTATTACGACAATGGCAATCTGCGCAGCCTGGATCAATACCAGGACAATCGCCAGACCGGAGAGGCCGAGCGCTACTTCGATGACGGTACTCTTAAAGAGCGCGGTACACGCATCGAGGGCCAATGGGTGGGCAAGTATGAGGCCTTCTATGAAACGGGCAAACCCAGAGAGCTGCTGCATTACGGCAAGGATAAGCCGGCCGGGCGCAGCCGCTATCCGCTCGATGGTGAGTTTTCCCGCTGGTACGCCAATGGCGATCTTAATGAAGCGGGCGAGTACAAGAATGGCGAGAAACAGGGAACCTGGCGGCAATATCGCCAGGGTTTGGTCAGTCGGGAGATGACCTTCGAGGCGGGCAAGCTAAACGGGCCTTACCGCGAGTTTGATAATGGCCGCCGCCGGGTGACCGGCAGTTACCAGGCAGATCGTAAAGTGGGTAAGTGGACCGAATATCGTTACCAGGAGAAAGACCCCAGCTTCGGGCCGATTCCCGAGGGTAACATCTATCGTGTCAGCCACTACCATGAGGACAAACTCGAGGGCGAGCGGGCATATTACAGCTTCAAGCAGGTGCGTTATCGCAGCGAGCAGTATCAGGCGGGAGAGCTCAGTGGCCACTTCAGCGAGTATTATCCGAGCAATGGTCAACTCAAGCGCGAGGGCAAGATGCTCAAGGGCAGCCAGGAGGGCCTGTGGCAAAGCTGGTTTGAGGATGGCGTGTTGGCGGAAAGCGCCGAGTATCAGAGCGGTAAGCGCCACGGGGAATATGCCAAGTATTATCCCAATGGTCAGCTGCAGGAGCGCGCCCACTATCGAAAGGATAGGCTCAGCGGCGAGCAGTTGAGCTATTTTCAAACTGGCAAGCCTAAGGCCAAGGAGCTCTGGCTCGACGGTCAGCGTGAAGGCGAGGCCAGCTATTTTCATGCTAACGGCAAGCAGGCCGAGCAGGGGGCATTTCTGCGCTCACGCAGGGAAGGGTTGTGGCGCGCCTACTGGCCTAACGGCGAGCTGCGCAGCGAAGGAAGTTACATTGCAGACCGCGAGGCCGGTGATTGGGCCTTCTATGATCAATTTGGCAAGCTGATCAAGACGGAGCATCACTAGGTGGCGCGTCGAAAATGCGGGGGGTTAGATAAGATGTGTCCCGGTCTCTTGCTAAGTCGAGCCGCTGCACGCTTGCTAGGTCGAGCCGTGACGCTCTTGCTTGGTATTCTCCTGATCCCCGGTTGCAGCGAGGCGCCACAGCTGCCCGTAGATGAGCAGGCGCTGTCGCCCATCGACTGCAGCAGACAAGAGGTCTACGGGATCTGGATCGAGACGGACTGTCTGGAGGGCTATCGCGGCGAGCCCTTCAGTGGCATCAAGACCACAGGCCAGCCGGAGGGCTTCTTCAGCGCCACCCAGTACCATCAGGGCAAACGCCACGGCTTTAGCTTCTCGGCAAATGGTAGTCGGATCTTGTCCCATGCCTGGTATCACCAGGGGGTAAGAGAGGGGGAGCAGCTGGATTATTATGCGCAAAGCCAGCGGCCTAAACGTCAGGCTATCTATCGAGGCGGTGAGACTCAGGCGGTAGCCCTGTTTAATGAGCAAGGCATTATTGAGCGTTACCAGCGCCTGGAAGGCGATGAGATACTCGAGTCCATCACCTATGAGCAGGGGCGTCCCTGGACACACCTCTTCTATCATGATGGCGAACAGCGAGAGCGCCTGCGTCGCTATTTCCCCGACGGCAGCCTGGCCAGCGACGCCCTGTTTCGTAAAAAGGATCTTAAGCGCCTGAGCGAAATTACTTTCTATGCCAGCGGCAAGGTAAAGACCCGCTATACCTATGACAGGGCGGCGAACCTGGCCGCGCAGCAGACCTATTGGTCAAACGGTCGCCTGCAGTCTGAGCAGCAATACGGCTTCGATCCGCTCATAGTGCGCCATGGTGAGCAGCGCAGTTACTGTCAGTCCTCCGGCGCACTGGAGAAACTCGCCCACTACCAGATGGGTAGCGAACAGGGGCGGTTTGAGTGGTATCACTGTAATGGCCTGCTGATGAATGCCAAGCATTATCGACAGGGCGTCATGGTGGATACTCGGGTAGACACCCTGGATGATTCGGGCAACTTGGTTAAACGTGAGCTATTTGATGGCAAGGGAAAACGGCTAGAGGCCTTTTATTTTAATCAGACGGATGAGCAGGTTTACCACGAGCGGCTTTGATCTAGGCCCAACGTTGTTCTGGGCCCTACTTTGATCTAAGCCCTACCTTGATCTAGACCCTACTTTGTTATCTCAGGCAAAGGTAATATAGCGGCCTCACTTTTACTTTGGTTCGATGGGAGATATCGAAGCCCATGACGCGTAAGCCAGATAGCGCCACCGCCATGCTGCAGCTGATCGAAGAGGTCAAACAGACCATGCCGCTAAATGAGCCAGAGACCTTCGTCTGTGGGCCCAAGGGGTCTTGTATCGGCTGTCCTAAGAAGTTACTCGAGCTGGTCGACAGCGAGATCTGCTATTGGGAAAGCGCCCTCGAGCAGGGAGAAAAGCCCTTATTGGGTGAGGTGAGTCGTTTCGCCAAGCTGTGCCGTAACGTGCATAGGGGGCTGGCCCGCAGCGGTATCTTGGAGAGGTATCAGACAAAGCAGAACGGCGAGTCTGATACAGACCCCGCCTGACGCTTGCCTTGGCGATAATATCGTTACGCTCGCCTTGCCATGGTTGCTGCGGTTAAGTGCCAGTTTTCTTTCATGCCTTTTTTCTTGGCGCTATAGCCAAAGGTTCTATCCAATTGACCCCACAAGGGTTTAAATTGAACTCAATCGCCCCGAGATAGATAGGGAAGTTATCAGGCTCCCACAGGCAAGGTCAGAATGAGTGAGGGGCGCAAATGAATAAGATAAAGGAAGCAGTATGTCAGAAACCTATACTCCCCCGAAAGTGTGGACCATGGACAGCGAAAATGGCGGTACCTGGGCCAGTATCAATCGACCCACCGCGGGTGCCCGACATGAGGCCGAGCTGCCTCGAGGCGAGCATGGCTTGCAGCTCTACTCTATGGCGACCCCCAATGGCCAGAAGGTCACCATCATGCTCGAAGAGTTACTCGCCCTCGGCGCTGATGCCGAATATGACGCTTATCTGATCCAGATAGGTGAGGGCGACCAGTTCTCCAGCGGCTTCGTGGCAGTCAACCCCAACTCCAAGCTCCCCGCCTTGCTGGACACCTCGGGCGAGACCGAGGTGAACGTGTTCGAGTCGGGCGCCATCTTGCTCTATCTGGCGGAGAAATTTGGCCACTTCCTACCAGAGAGTGGCCCGCAGCGTACTCAGGTGCTCAACTGGCTCTTCTGGCTACAAGGTTCTTCGCCTTACCTGGGGGGCGGCTTCGGTCACTTCTATGCCTATGCGCCGGAAAAATTTGAATACCCCATCAACCGTTTCTCCATGGAGGTGAAGCGCCAGCTGGATCTGCTGGATAAGCAGTTGGCCGAGAACACCTATATTGCCGGGGATGAGTACAGCATCGCCGACATGGCTATCTGGCCCTGGTATGGCAACTTGGTGCTGGGTCAGGCCTATGATGCTGGCGAGTTCCTCGATGTCGATAGCTACGTGCATCTTAAGCGCTGGGCAGAGCAGATCGCCTCGCGGGAGGCGGTGCGCCGTGGCCGCATCGTCAATCGTACCTGGGGAGAGCCTTGGGAGCTGTTGGCCGAGCGTCACAGCGGCGCCGATATCGACGCCGTGCTGGCCATGACGCCCGACAAGTAACGCACACGCTTGATAATATGAGTTAGCAATACTGAAAAGACCCACCGCTTAAGGTGGGTCTTTTTTATCTTCTTATCTCTTTATCTCTTTATCTATTTATCTTTTCTATCTGCGGTAAACAGAGTCCTACGGCCTGTTGAGCTTGCGCGTTCATTTTTGCAGCTTTCTGTATCGATTTTGTACAAGGAAGAGCGATTGCTGTGTATGTACTAGAACAACGAGCAATAACGCGGTAGAAAAGTGATACAGATACAGGCCTGCATTGCCTAATGGGGTGACATTTCTTACTATAGCCAGCAATGGCTTCGCTCCTATCCTCCTCATTTTTAAACGAGAAAAGATGAAATTTATCCATACCTCAGACTGGCATATCGGCCGTCAGCTGCACAACCAGAGCCTGCTCGACGACCAGCGCCATGTACTCGATCAGATAGTCTCCCTGGCTAAGACCCATGAGGTCGACGCCCTGATTGTCGCCGGTGATATCTATGATAGATCCGTGCCGCCGGCCAACGCGGTGGCCCTGCTCGATGAGGTGCTCAACGAATTTATCGCCTTAGGGATCAGCGTCATCATGATCGCCGGTAACCATGATGGCCATGAGCGCCTCGGATTTGCCGCGCGTCAGATGCAGGCCAGTGGTCTGCATATCATAGGCCCGCTAGGCGCCCAGGTATATCCCATACGGTTGAGCGGCGAGGGTGGCGACGTCATCTTCTATCCGCTGCCCTATGCCGAGCCCGCCACCGTCAGGCAGATACTCGATTGCGAGGCCAGCAGCCATGAGGCGGCGATGGTCGAGCTGCTTAAGCAGGTACACGAGCACGATAGTCAGGGATTGCCTAAGGTGGTGATAGGCCACTGCTTCCTCGATGGCGGCAGCGAGTCGGATTCGGAGCGGCCACTGAGTATCGGCGGGGCGGACAAGATCTCGCCCAAACATTTCCAGCCCTTCGCGTACACGGCGCTCGGTCATCTTCACGGTCCCCAATACAAGGGGGCGGAGCAGGTGCGCTATTCGGGCTCCATCCTCAAATACTCCTTTAGTGAGCAGCATCAGCACAAGTCAGTGACCCTGGTGGAGCTGAATTCGGGCAGCCCGGCGAGCATGACGCTGCTGCCACTCTCCCCACTTCGCGATGTGCGCATCATAGAGGGGGCGCTCGATGACTTGCTAAAGCAAGGTGTGAAAGATCCCGGCCGCGAAGATTATCTGATGGTGCGCCTGCTCGACAAGCACGCCATCTTGGATGCCATGGGCAAGCTCAGGAGCGTCTATCCCAACGTGCTACATCTGGAGCGCACCGGCCTGATGGCCAATAACGAGCAGCTGGCCATCGCATCAGACCATATAAAGAAGGGTGAGCTTGAGATGTTTAAAGATTTCTTCACTCAGGTCTCTGGCGACCCGCTCAATGAGGCGCAGCTTGAGCTGCTCACCCAGACCCTGGATGAGCTACACAAAGGGGAGGCGGAGCGATGAGACCACTGCGACTGACCATGACCGCCTTCGGCCCCTTCGCCGATGAGCAGACCATAGATTTTGCCGCGCTTGGCAGCAACCCGCTGTTTCTGATCAACGGCCCCACTGGCGCGGGTAAGACGACGATTCTCGACGCCATCTGTTTCGCCCTCTATGGCAAAACCACGGGGGATGAGCGCGAAGGCACTCAGATGCGCTGCGACATGGCCGATGAGCAAAGGCTCACTCAGGTCAGCTTCGAGTTTGAACTGGGGGCGACCCGTTACCTGATTCGCCGTGTGCCCGAGCAGCCTAGAGCCAAGAAGAGTGGTGACGGGGTAACGCTGCAAAAGAGCGAGGCTCAGCTGAGCCGCTTCGACACGGATGGCAGCGAGACCCTGCTGGTGGCGGCCAAGGTGTCTGACGCCACCCATCAGATAGAGCAGTTAACCGGCCTGGATGTGGATCAGTTCCGTCAGGTGATGGTGCTGCCCCAGGGCAAGTTTCGCGAGCTCTTGATGGCCGACTCCAAGGCCAGAGAGAAGACTTCAGCCAGCTGTTTCAGACCCACATCTACCGCTGCATAGAGGAGCGACTCAAACAGCAGGCGGCCGGTATTCGACGCGACGTCGAGGCGATGCGTAATCGCCGCGGCGGTATCCTGGAAGGCGCTTCGCTTGAGAGCGACCAGGCGCTGGCGGACGAGCTAGAGAGTATCGCGCCCGAGCTGACACTTGCCCAGACACAAAAGCAGCAGAGCGAGCAGAGCCTGCTGGCGGCCAATCAGCATCTGGACCAGGGCTTGAAGTTACAGGGCGATTTTAATCGCTTGCAGCAATTGCAGAGCGAGGGTGAAGCCTTGAAGGCCCGTCAGGTCGAGGCGACCCAGTGGCAGCAGAGATTGCAGGCGGCGGGCCGGGCAAATAGTCTGAGCCCCCTGTACCGGGCGATGCGCTCACGCCTCGGCGAGCAACAAAGCGCCACCCGGCATCTAGAGATGTGCCAGCAGGCCCAAGCGAGTGCCGAGCAGGCATTAGTGCAGAGCAGGCAGGCATTTGAGCGGCTGGGTGAGCTTGAGCAGGAACAATTGAGCCAGCAGCAGCGCCTGACTCAGCTGGAGGCCTTGACTCCTCAGCTTGAGCAGCTGAACCAGCTGAGCCAGAAGCTTACGGATGGTCAGGCCAAGATGCAGGCGGCCGAGGCCAGTGGTAAGCGCAGCGCCGAGCAGCTGGAACAGCTGAATCAGGCCCGCCAGGAGATGGCCAGTCGTCGTGAGGCGCTTAAGCGTGAGGCAGAGCCGCAGCTCGTGTTGCAGCAGGCGCTTAGCGATGCGCGCGCCCAGTTCAAGGTGTTTGAGCGTTGGCAGATGCAAGGGCAGGAAATAGCGGCCTTAGAGCAGAAGTTAACGGCGGCTAAGGTCGCTGGTAGTGAGTTGGCCGAAAAGCATAAGCAGGCGATCGATGCCCACAAACGCCTGGAGCTGAGCTGGCATCGCGGTCAGGCGGCGCGCCTGGCGGCAGAGTTAGCGCCGGGCGAGCCTTGCCCCGTCTGTGGAAGCCTGGAACACCCGGCGCCCGCCAAGGGCGAGTTTGACTTGCCAAGCGATGAGGCGCTGGCGAGCGCCAAGCAGGCAGAGAGCGACGCGCTCAATCTGCTGCATCAGGCCCGCAGTGACTTTAAGCTGCTTAAGCAATCGCTGCAAAGTCTGCAGCAGAGCGCGGATCAGCTTACACAGGAGCTGGGCGAGGCGGCCGGCCTGTCGCTCGAGCAACATCAGGCGCGACTCGCAGATCTCGGCGATTCGTTCGAACGGGCCAAGGCGGCACAGGCATCGCTTGCCCAGTTAGATACTCAGATTGAGAGCAGTGAGCGCCAGGGACGTGAGTTACAAACCGCGTTGGACGATACACGTGCGATTTACGCCAAGCTGGCCGAGCAGCTGGCCAGCGACAAGGGACAGTATCAGCAGATAAGCGCGGCCATTCCCGAGGGCTTCAGCGATGCGGCGACGGTCGGCGCGGCCATTGCAGAGCTCACTCAAACCATCGCAGAGCTTAAGTCACGTCAGCAAGCGGTGAGGGCGGCGCACGCCAAGGCGGAGCAAGACAATGCCGCCACCAAGGCTTCACTGGAGGCGGCCAGCGGTCGTCTTGAGGACATCAAAGCGCTTGCCCAGCAAGAGACTCAGAGCTTCCAACAGGCGCTCGACACCTCAGAGTTTGAGTGTGTTGCTGACTTTGAGCAGGCTTGCCTGACGGAGGCAGAGCAGAGCGAGCTGGCAAACCAGATAAAGGCGTTCGAGCAGGCGCTAATCACACATCAAGCCAACCTGTCTCAGTTAACCCAGGCGTTAGCGGACTGTGAGGCGCCGGATATCGCCGTCCTCGAGCAGCAGAAAATGGACGCCCAGCAGGCGATGCAGCAGGCGTTGGCGCAGTGGCAGAAGCTGAGTGCCAGGGCGGCGCAGCTCAGTCAAACTCAGGAGCAGCTCGAGGCGCTGGACCTTAAGGCCGATGCGCTCGAGCAGCAATATGCCGTGGTCGGCACCCTTGCCGATGTGGCCAACGGCAATACGGGTAACAAGATCAGCCTACAGCGCTTCGTGCTTTCCGTGCTGCTGGACGATGTCTTGCTAGAAGCCAGTCACAGGTTGCAGCTGATGAGTAAGGGGCGCTATCGCCTGTTACGTAAGGAGGAGCGGGCCAAGGGCAATAAGGCCTCAGGTCTGGAGCTTGAGGTCGAAGATGCCTACACGGCCAAGGTGCGATCTGTGGCGACTCTGAGCGGCGGCGAAAGCTTCATGGCGGCCTTGTCTATGGCCCTTGGCTTGTCGGATGTGGTGCAGGCCTACGCCGGTGGTATCAAGTTAGATACCCTGTTTATCGACGAGGGGTTCGGCAGTCTGGATCAGGATTCTCTTGAGCTGGCCATCAGGACCCTGATGGATCTGCAATCGGCCGGGCGCATGGTGGGAGTGATCTCCCATGTCACCGAGATGAAGGAGCAGATCACTAGCCGCATCGATATCCACAAGAGCGCCGAGGGCAGCGAAATTAAATTAGTTTTACCTTAACCGAAATTAAGAAGGTGCTGATATTGATTGGCTTTTCAGCGCCTTTTTAGTTTTTTTGTCTGTTTGGCGGCCGAAAACCTCTATATATTCCATTAAATTGTGTTGTCGATCGGTTTGTAAATGCCGTTATTTTTGATATAACTTGGCATCGACCCTATGTTTTATGGGGTTTTGGGGTCTAATGAAAAGCATAATAATGAAAAATGAGGCACAGGTTGCGCGCAGGTAAAATTTCTTTTTTGAGCATGTCTCAATCCCGTATCATGGCGTTACCCGCGCCTCACAAGAAGATCTTATTGGCGGCGGGCCTGGTTGTGGGCGCGGCGCTGTTGTGGCCGAGCCAAAAACAGGCGCTGCCACAACGCATTCCCGTTGCGCTGGATATTGAATCTCTGGTGACTAACCTGCACCTGAGCGATGAAACGGTCGAAACCGTGTCTCATGCGGATTTTGTAAAGACAATCGTGTCCGGCGATACCCTAAGCGGCCTGTTTGTTGAGGCCAATGTCGATCAGCAGACCATGTACAAGGTATTGGAGGCGGATCTCAATATCCTGGCTCTCGATACCCTAAAGCCCGGCAACATTATACGTTTCTGGCTCGACGACTCGGGTCAGCTGGAGAAACTCGAACTTTACTTCAATGCGGCGCGCCAGGTGGTGTTTAGCCGTTACGAAGAGGGTGGTTTCAGTGTCGATGAGATCAACATCGACGGGATCTGGCAGGACAGGGCCCTAAGCGGCGAGATCCAAGGTTCCTTCTATCTGTCGGCTCAAGGTATCGGCCTCAATGCCGGCGAGATCCAACGCATCGAGACCCTGCTGAAAGAGAAGCTCAATTTTGCCCGGGATCTGCGTGCAGGCGACCGATTCTCGGTGCTCAAGAGCGATCAATATATCGATGGGGAAGTCACGGGCAACAGCGATATTTTAGCCGTCACCATTGAGCGTGGACGCAGCAAGATTAACGCCTATCAAAACAGCGATGGCAACTTCTATGACGATCAGGGCCGCAGCCTGGCGCGCGCCTTCCAGCGTGTTCCGCTACAGAAAAATTACCGTATCAGTTCGCGTTTCAACCGCCATCGTCACCATCCGGTGACGGGTCGCACCGCGCCCCATAATGGTACCGATTTCGCCACGCCTGTCGGCACTAAGGTGGTAGCCCCTGGTGATGGCATCGTCTCTTTGGTGACCGACCATAGATATGCGGGTAAATATGTGGTGATCGATCATGGCAACAAGTACCGTACCCGCTATCTGCATCTTTCTAAGGCCTTGGTACATAAGGGCCAACGTGTGTCCCGCGGACAGGTGATCGCCCTGTCGGGTAAGACGGGCCGTATCACTGGGCCACATCTGCACTATGAGTTTCATATCAATGGTCGTCCGGTGGATCCCATGAAGGCAAATATCCCCATGGCGAGTAAGCTGTCGAAGAAGCAGATGAATGAGTTTGCCCAGCTGGTCAAGGTGCGCCAGATGATGATGGGTCAGAGTTAAGCTCGGTTCATACATAAAAAGATTGCCATAAAAAAACGCCACATCTTGTGGCGTTTTTTTTATGGCCGAGTTTTATTGAGCTGTCAGGCTAAGCCTCATGCACTGTCAGTGCTAGGCCTCTTGCGCCTCGAGATCTAGCATGGTGAGCCATAGGCGCAGATCGAATTCCAGCTGATGATAGTCGCCTTGCATATGGCAGCACAGCTGATAGAAGGCCTTGTTGTGATCCTTCTCTTTAAGGTGCGCCAGCTCGTGTACCACCACCATGCGCAGCAGGGGCTCGGGAACCTCCTTGAGCCTGGCGGCGATGCGGATTTCATTCTTCGACTTGATCTTGCCACCATGATTCTTGGCCACATAGCTGTGCAGCCCCAGCGCCTGTTTCTTGAGGGTGATCTTATCGTCAAATATCACCTTGCTTAGGGGCGATGACTTCTTGAGGTAGCGGTTCTTCAGCGCCATGGTGTAGTCATACAGGGCCTTGTCGCTGCGAATAGCGTGGCTATCTGGGTAACGGCGCTCGAGCACCGTCCTCAGTCGATTGGTCTCGATGAGTTCATTGACCTGGCTGATGAGTTCGGGTCGATAGCCTTGTAGATAGGGCAGTGATGACATAACTAGGTGCTGATTAGCTGGCGACGTTGACGTCGCGGTCGAAGAGATAGCCGGGCGCAGTGGCCCGGCAAGATGCTTAGTCTTTCTTGGTAAAGATGCACTTGTTTTGGTAGCAGTAGGCTACTTCGAAGGCGCTCTTTTGGAAACGCTTCAAGTCCAGACCGTCGAAATCGACCATGGGCGGATTGCGCTTGAGCTGCTCTTTGATGTTGACCGGTGAGACTAGGTGTACCGGCAGGCCGCAAAGCTGAATGGCTGCTTCCATCTTGAAGCTGGTGGCGCTGCCTGCCAGCTTGCCTTTCTGCTCGCGCTCTATGATGGCGACTTCGTCGACCTTATAGTCTTGCATCAGCTTGCTGAAGGCAAAGTGGAACTCTTTGATCGACTCTGTGCTGGCCGAATTAGAGATGGTCAGTGAGCGAGAACGGCAATCAGGGATGTTAAAGGTCTCACCCTCATAGCTCAACAAACAGATGATGGCTTCGCCACCTTTTAATTCAACGCCACAAACTCTCATGATAACCCTAATATAAAAAAATCAATGGCCGCTATTGTAACCTTAATTGCTGCGATTGAGCACTACTTGTTGCGTGAAAATCGCCGCACTTGCCTATTGCTCGGTTTAAATCATGCGACTTGGCGCCGTTTCCGCAGGGAGCGTCATGGAGTGTTGGTCTGGGGGAGCTGGTCAGGGGAAGCTGCTCTAGGGGGAAAGTGATGGTGAGCGGCTCAGGACATTAAAAAGCGGCCTTAGGTGGCCGCTTATTCGTAATAGCTTATTTGTACTCGCCTATGTCTACTCGCTTACGTGTACTAGTTCAGTCCTTGATGCTTACTCTTCCGGCGTATCTTGCAGTTTCGACTTGGGTTTGCGCAGCATAGGCGCATCTCCTACATCGACGCCGGTGATAAAGCGTTTATCTCGCTGCTGTTTAGGTTTGTCGCTGCGGCTAGCCTTGGTCGTCTTGGCCTTAGGCTTTGCATGACTCTTACCCTGACGCTTGTCCTGGCTGGGCTTGTCTTTTAGACCCTTAAAGGTAGGCGCTAACTCCTCAAGCTCGCTAAATTCGAAACGTTTCTGCAGGAAGCTTTGTACCTGCTTGAAGTTGAACCAGTCTTTCGGTCCCACCAGGGAGATAGCATCGCCCTTGGCGCCGGCGCGGCCGGTGCGGCCGATTCGGTGAATATACTCTTCGGCAAATTTTGGCATGTCGAAGTTGATCACCAAGGAGACGTTGAGCAGATCCAGGCCGCGAGAGGCCACATCTGTGGTGACCAAAATCTGCTGCTGACCGCGGCTGAACTGATCCATGATCTGGTTGCGCGCCGCCTGTTTCAGTTCACCGCTTAAGGAGCTGGTGCTAAAGCCCTGCTCGGCCAGCAGTGTTGCCAGGCGGTCGGTATCGCCGCGGGTAGCGGTAAAGATGATCACTTGCTTGTGCGGCTCGAGCTGCAGCAGGCGGGTGAGCAGCTGCTCCTTGTGGCTGAGGTTGTCGCACAGGTAGATCTTTTGGGTGATATCCTGGTTCTCTACGTGAGAGGCGCCGATGGCCACGTGCTCGGGGTCTTTGAGAAGCTCGGCGGCGATTTCGTTGATCTGGCCGTGATCCAGTGTGGCCGAGAACATCAGGGTCTGGCGACGCTTGTGATCGGCGGCCAGGTTGATCGCCTTTAGCTGCTCGGCGAAGCCCAGATCCAGCATGCGGTCGGCCTCATCCAAGATGAGCAGTTCGAGTCCGTTGAGGAACAGGTGGTGCTGGGCCAGATGATCCGCCAGGCGGCCGGGTGTGGCCACCACGAAGTGAGGGTCTTTGGCCAGCGCCTTGGCCTGGTCGTTAAAGTTTTCCCCGCCGAGGATCTTGATCGCCTTATATTGGGTGTTAGCCACAAGCAGTCGCAGCTGACTGTAGACCTGAGTGGCCAGCTCTCGAGTGGGCAGCAGAATCAAGACCCTGGGGTCGCGCTTGCTGAGGGCCTTGGTGGCGATGACGCGCTGCATTGCTGGCAACAGGAAGGCGAGGGTCTTGCCCGAGCCCGTCTTAGACGATGCCATGAGATCTCTTCCCGATAAGCCTACGGGGATCGATTGCGTTTGGATCTCGGTCGGCGTGTCGATGCCCATGTGTTCAAGGCTGGTCAGTAGACGTTTATCGAGTGAAAAATCTGAAAATTGCAATGCTGTGCTCCAAAATATAGATAGGCGCGCATTATACATCGCTAAGCGCGATTCAGCCATGACTTGCGCGATACCGATTTATCAGCCGAATGTCGAGATTAATTTTTAGTGTCACGGGCTGTGCCCGAGCGCGCTTTGGCTTATGATGAAAACAAAGACAACATACGGCGCGGCGTGGTTAAGGCAGATCGCGTCCCAGGGAGAGAAGTAGAGAAGATGGCGAATATCGGCATTGCATTGGGGAGTGGCGCGGCTAAGGGATGGGCCCATATCGGGGTGCTAAACGAGCTGGCGAGCATGGGGATTTTCCCCAATAAGGTGGCAGGCTGCTCTATCGGCGCCGTGGTGGGCGCCGCCTATGCGCAGGATAATCTTGAGGATTTAGAGGCCTGGGTCAGCAGCTTCTCCAGCTGGGACGTGCTAGGCCTGATGGATCTCAGTTGGCGCAAGGGCGGACTGATTGGTGGCGAGAAGGTGTTTGACGTGATGCAGCAGCATATCGGCAACCTGGACATCGAGCAGATGCAGATGCCTTTCGCCGCGGTGGCAACCGACCTCTATACCGGGCAGGAGATCTGGTTTAAGCAGGGCAATCTGCGTCATGCGGTGCGCGCCTCCTGCTCTATGCCGGGGATCTTACCACCGGCGCGAGTCGGCGACCGCTGGCTGGTGGACGGCGCCGTGGTCAATCCGGTTCCCGTGTCTGTGAGTCGTGCCATGGGGGTCGATCTGGTGATCGCCGTGGATCTCAATGCACACAGGAAGACGCGCCAACAGCAGTTACCTGTGGCCATCTCTTCCGATGTGAAGGCCAGCGAAGCCGAGCTGGTGAAAGCCGAGAAGGAGCTGGAGAGCGGCTTCATGGATCTCCTGGCAAGGGGAAGAGACTATGTCAGCGGGCTGACCGATAAGTTTTCCCTGGGTAATCGTAGCGAGCCCGGAATGTTGGCTGTGATGTCGCAGTCGATGGATATCCTGGAGCAGCGCCACAAGCGAGTACGCCTGATGGGCGATCCGCCGGATATCCTGATCACCCCTAACGTGATGGAGATAGGCACCATGGAGTTTCACCGCGCCAGCGAGGCTATCGAGGCGGGGCATGAGGCGGTGAAGCAGGTGGCTCATATTATCCGTGCTCGAGTCGATGAGCTGGAGAGTCACTAATTTTTAGATAAGTGCCCCGGGTTTTCTGTGACGCGGGTTTTCTCTGGCCTGAGTTATTTCTAACATGAGTTTTCTCTAGCCTAGGTTATCTCTGGCCTGGTTTTTGCTGCTTGCCTGGATATTTCATGCAGCAGTCGAAAAATTGACAATGAATTCAATTAGCCAGGCCATTACGGGGTCACAAGCCAACCTGATCGCCAACACCTATGGCCAGACAGACACCCCAGATGTCGATAGTTCATCTTCCAGCGACAAGGTGACGCTGTCCCACCAGGACACCCAGGCAAAAGCTGGCGGACCAGAGATCCCACAGGAGGCGGTGTTTCTCTCGCCACGAGCACAGCGGGCGCAAAAGATAGAGGCGATGGCCAAAGATTTCTTTTCCAAGGGGCAATTTGGTCTTGGCGACATTCCTAAGTTAATTCAGCGTCTGCATCAGGACGGCATCTTGTCGGAAAACCAGCTCAATCGCCTGGGCCAGGCCGGCTTTGAGATCCCAAGGGGGGATGCGTCAAAGCCCTCGCTGCTTGACTTTATTGCCAGCCAGCGAGCGCAGCTCAAGGAGAGTAAGCCCGACAGCGTGATGCTCGCCATGCTCGATGACGCCGAGTCTGTGCTAAAGCAGATGGACAGTCTCGATAGCCAGGGGCTGAACCAGAAGGCGGCGCGGGTGTCGGCGCAACTGGCGGTGTTTGTTCAGGGGGAACACGGGCTGACCCAGAACGATAAGGCGATGTGGCAGGGACTCAAGTCGACCATGCAATTGGCGTCTGCCTCAGGAAGTTCGCAACAGGCTTCCGGGCAACTACAGCGTTATCTGTCACTATCTAAAAGAATTACGTAATTTATTCACAGTTTGTCCCATTTTTATCCCGCATCTAGCTCCCTTTGCCGGCTGGGTCAAGGCCAGTTTTGACGATAAGTGGCTCAGTTGGCAGTAATCTTGTGTTAAAAAAATCCATCCGCAAATTAATGATCTGGATCAAGGTACTTGAGCCTAACTTGTAGCTTAATGCGCTACATATTGTGTTCATCGTCCATATTAACACTATATATGGTGTTAATTTGGCCGTTACTTGAGGAGATATTGAACAATGCCAGTGGTTATTAAGCGGGATGGTTACCGCACGCCTTTTGACGAAACAAGGATTCGGGATGCAGTGATTGCCGCTGCAAGTTCGGCAGGTATTGATGATGTTGCCTATGCCACCGAGGTGGCCCTACAAGTACGCCAGACGGTGGCAGAGCTCGAGCAGGTGGATATTCATGACCTGCAAGATGCGGTCGAAAACCAGTTGATGGAAGGCCCCTACAAGCGACTCGCCAGGGTCTATATCGAGTATCGCCATGACAGGGATATCCATCGTGAGTTGAGCAGTCGCCTCAACCGCGAGATCCGTGGTCTGGTGGAGCAGAGCAATGCCGCGCTGCTGAACGAGAACGCCAACAAAGATTCTAAGGTGATCCCGACTCAGCGGGATCTACTGGCGGGGATTGTCGCCAAGCACTATGCCACACGCCATATTCTGCCAAAAGATGTGGTGGCGGCCCACGAGTCGGGCGAGATCCATTATCACGATCTCGACTATGCGCCTTTCTTCCCCATGTTTAACTGCATGCTAATCGACTTGGCCGGCATGTTGACCCACGGCTTCAAGATGGGTAACGCCGAGATCGAAACCCCCAAGTCAATCTCCACCGCCACTGCAGTGACGGCGCAGATCATCGCCCAGGTGGCTAGCCATATCTATGGCGGCACCACCATCAACCGTATCGATGAGGTGCTGGCACCTTTCGTTGCCAAGAGTTACGACAAGCACTATCAGGTCGCGCTGACTTGGGGGATCACAGACGCCAAGGCCTTTGCCACGGCGCAGACGGAGAAGGAGTGTCACGACGCCTTCCAGTCGCTGGAGTATGAGGTAAATACCCTGCACACCGCCAATGGCCAGACACCTTTTGTGACCTTCGGTTTCGGCCTGGGCACCTCTTGGGAGTCGCGCCTGATTCAGTCATCTATGATGAAGGTGCGCATGACAGGCCTGGGTAAGAACCGTAAGACGGCCGTCTTCCCTAAGTTGGTGTTTGCCATTCGCGACGGCATTAACCATAAGGTTGGCGACTGCAACTATGATATCAAGCAGATGGCGCTCAAGTGCGCGTCGATGCGCATGTACCCGGATATCCTCAACTACGAACAGGTCGAGAAGGTTACCGGTTCTTTTAAGACACCAATGGGCTGTCGCAGCTTCCTCGGCACCTATGAGGAGGAAGGCGAGCTGGTGCACGAGGGGCGCAACAACCTGGGTGTCGTGAGCCTGAACCTGCCGCGGATCGCTATCGAGGCTCAGGGCGACGAGACCCGCTTCTATCAATTGCTTGATGAGCGTCTGGCGGTGGCTCGCCGCGCCCTAGACACTCGTATCGAACGTCTACAGGGGGTGAAGGCGAGAGTCGCGCCAATTCTATACATGGAAGGCGCCTGTGGCGTGCGTCTGCGCGCCGACGATGAGATCAGCGGCATCTTTAAAAATGGTCGCGCCTCTATCTCCCTGGGTTATATCGGCCTGCATGAGACCATCAATGCGCTCTATGGCAGCCAGACCCATGTGTATGACAGCGAGGCGCTCAGAGATAAGGCCCTTGCCATTATCGAGCATCTCAAGGCGGCTACCGTGCGCTGGCGCGAAGAGTCTGGCTATGGCTTCAGCCTCTATAGCACGCCGAGCGAGAACCTGTGCAGCCGCTTCTGCAAGCTGGATACCGAGGCCTTTGGGGTGATCGATGGCGTAACGGACCGCGGCTATTACACCAACAGCTTCCACCTGGATGTGGAGAAGAAGGTGAATCCTTACGATAAGCTGGATTTCGAGCAGCCCTATCCGGCGCTCACCAGCGGTGGCTTCATCTGCTATGGCGAATACCCCAACATGCAGCACAACATCGAGGCGCTGGAAGATGTGTGGGACTATAGTTACAGTCGGGTGCCATACTATGGTACCAATACGCCGATTGATGAGTGTTACGACTGCGGCTTTACCGGCGAGTTTAGCTGTACCAGCAAAGGCTTTACCTGTCCTAAGTGTGGCAACCATGAGCCGAGCCGGGTTTCTGTGACCCGCCGCGTGTGTGGTTATCTGGGCAGCCCAGATGCCAGACCCTTTAACTATGGCAAGCAGGAAGAAGTTAAACGCCGGGTGAAGCATCTCTAATGAGCTGAGCCAAGCAGCACTAAGTTTCGGCTGCTGGCGCAAAGAGAATATAGAAAGTGAAAGAAAAGATGAAGATAGCAAGGCGCCCCGGGGCACTTGCTATCTTTGCATGAGGGACACATGAATTATCATCAATATTTTCCCATCGACGTGGTCAATGGCCCAGGCACCAGGGCGACTCTGTTTGTCTCGGGCTGCGAGCATCAGTGCCGGGGCTGTTACAACCAATCGACCTGGCATCCCGACTCGGGCCATCTGTTCGATGAGCAGATGCTCGAGCAGGTGATTGAGGACCTCAACGATACCCGCATCAAACGTCGCGGCCTATCGCTCTCCGGTGGTGACCCGCTGCATCCGGGTAACCTCGACACCATACTCACCCTGGTGAGAAGAGTCAGACAGGAGTGCAAGGGTAAGGATATCTGGTTATGGACAGGCTATAGACTTGATGAACTCAGCCCGGCGCAACAAGCCGTTGTCGCCTATGTGGATGTGCTGGTGGATGGCAAGTTTGAGCGTGATTTAGCCGATCCTAGCCTGGTGTTTCGCGGCAGCAGCAACCAGGTGATCCACTATCTCACCCAAAAGCAGCGCTGATTTTTACGCCAAAAACGAATAAACAGGCCCCAAGACGCTGGCGCGGCCTGCGCCAGATGACTTGTTCGCACCTTCCTCATTAGTGGTATAATGTTCGCCAAACTGGCAAATGCTGCCTATTTTTAACCGAGTGGCATTTGTGTATTCGCGAGATTTTTAAGGCAAGTTAATGAATTTAAAGCAAGAGTTACAGCAGTTGAACGATCGTCTTGACAAGTATCGTCGTAAATTAGATGCGGCGGAGAAGCGCGGCGATCAGGCGGTGATTTTGCAATTTAAGCAAGAGATCAATGCGGTAACTAAGCAAATTACCCATGTCAAACAGCAACAGAGCCGCCAATTGAACAAACGTGGCACCGAGCTGAGTGAACTTGCCTTTAGCCGTGCGCTGACCAAGGCCGAGCAGGCCGATATGGGTAAGCTCAAGCGTTCGGTGAAGGGGTTGATAGTCGTGCATCCCATGACGGCGTTGGGTCGTCAGATGGGATTGACTCAGGTAACAGGATACGCACCTAAGGCCTTTTAAGACTGAGGATAAAGCATATAGGATTTTGATGGCGGCGTGAGCGACTTCATAGCCTTGTCGCCGCTCAGAGCGTATCCTAATAAGCCGAAGCGGTTGCGGTGAAGCAATATCCGATTTTAATACTCGGGTATTTCACTGTTAGGCAAAAACACATAGAATGCTCGGTCTGAGAAAGGGGAGAGTTCCTCCACCTGGTTTTCATTCTTCATTCGCATCTCAGACAGAGCGAGTTGTAAAGGTTATTTCATGTCGATTAAGTATGTCGCCACCTCTAAACTTCCCACCCCTTGGGGAGTATTTGCCATGCATGGTTTCGAAGATACAGAGACGGGCAAAGAACATGTGGCGCTCACCTTTGGCGAGTTAGATGCGAGCCAGCCCATGTTGGGCAGAATTCATTCCGAGTGTCTGACCGGTGATGCCCTGTTTAGTCTGCGTTGCGATTGTGGTTTTCAGCTACAAACCGCGATGCAAAATATCGCCGAGGCGGGTCAGGGGTTTATTCTCTACCTGCGTCAGGAAGGCCGTGGCATAGGCCTGCTCAATAAGATCCGTGCCTATGAGTTGCAAGATCAAGGCGCCAACACGGTAGAGGCCAATGAGCGTCTGGGCTTTGCCGCCGATATGCGCAAATATGACATGATCAAGCCTATGCTGGAGAAGATTGGTGTGCAGCAGGTGAAGCTGATGACCAACAATCCCCGCAAGGTCAAGGCGATGAAGGAGCTAGGCATAGCGGTAATCGAGCGCGTGCCTCTGCAGGTAGGTAAGAATCGTTACAATGAGGCCTATCTAAAGACCAAGTCGACCGAGCTGGGTCATATGATGTCTGAATATCACTTCACCGAAGAACATCAAAATTAACCTCTTTCGCCATGGCGACACCTTAACCTGTCGCCATGGTGTGATTACTTTTCGTTAGCCTTGCGATTGATCCTGTTTCTCTTTAGCACTGAGCAGCGACATCAACTGATTGCTGAGAACGGCTATCTGATCTTGTAGTTGCTTGCGCGCTTGTTTCGCCGTCTCGGAATCATCCCCTTGAAGGGCCTGGAGCTCAAGTTTTAACTCTTCGAGTTTCTGCTTTAACTCTTTAATCTTTTTGTCTATCTGAGATTGGCCTTCATCCACTTCTTGCTCCGCTTTTTGCGCGTTAGCTGCCTTGGCCGCATCGTTGTTACGCAGCGCCTTGCCTGTCGCATCGGCGAGCGCCTGACGGCCCTCTTCGGACAGGCTGACCTTATCGGTTGCAGGCTGAATCTGAGTGTTTTGAACTTGGGGCGCTTGCGGGGCATTGGTGCTACGCACTTCGATAGAGCTTAAGTCTGTAGGACCGGCGCTTTGGGCGCCTAAGGGATTTATACCGAGCACATTCATTTGCTAACCTTCCTGGTTATTACGACTAAGAGGATGCCTAGCCAGAATATCGGCAGGCAGGCGCAAAGCTTAAGTTAATTCCTGCATGAATACGCTGATAGGATTCACTTTTTCGGTGAAATTCGCTGGCTTCGACTGTGACTTATCGTCAGGCTTATACTCTGACCTCTGCTCAGGCTTCTTTTCTGGCTTAGTCCTGGCCTTTTCCCCAAATGTGTTGATTCACGCCCGTTGAACTCTCATCTTCAGCCTTGTCTTTCGTGGGCTGCTCTTTTGTGGGTTGATGGTTTGTTGGTCTCGATCTGCCGGAATCCTGGGTACCGCTAGCTCGTGGTGTCTCGGTATTGCGACCTGCGTCACCGCGAAGGTGCTGCGGAATAGGCTCGCCAATCATCTTGAGATAGAGGCGCTCGACCTTTTCTCTGGCCCATTGGGTCTTGCGTAAAAACTTGAGACTGGACTTGATGGAAGGGTCGTGATTAAAGCAGCGTATGTCGATGCGTCTACCCAGCTCTTCCCAGCCGTAGTGGTCGACAAGGTCGGTGAGTAAGGCTTCGAGTTTGATGCCGTGTAATGGATTATTCGCCTGGGTCATGGTGATGAATGAGTAAAAAATTTGTCTCATTATATCAGCTTATTCATGGCGTTTTCGATAAAAAAGGGGACCCTGAGGTCCCCTGTTTATTTTATGCCTTTACTGGAAGCTAAGCTGCCATGCATCGATAGTACCTGTGTCGCGACGGGCGCTATCTACGGCTTTCAGCGTCCAGGTGCCGGCCGATTCAACGCCAGACATGTCGACTGTGTAGCTCTTGATGATGTTGTCTGCGCTGCCGCCACTGTTGTCATGTAGCACGGCTACCTGACCGCTTGGGCTGTGCAGTTCAACCTGCAAGTCGCCGATATAGGTGTGGGTAATGTTTACCGTTACTGTGACTGTGCCTGAGTCGCCGCTGCGAGTGACATCGATTGGGCTGCTGATACCAGCAGAGCTGTTGTCAGGGATCGCATAGCTGGTGTTGTTGGTGTAGGTGGCTGCGCCGCCAGTGTTGCCGCCAGAGCTCTGCTCTGTGTAGCTAGCTGTCAGGCTGACACCGCTAAAGTCGCTGTAACCTTGCACCATCACATAGTAAGTGCCTGCCTGCGGTGTGCTCACTGGGCAAGATTCGCTGTTGCCACCTTTCCAAGGACGACAGTCGTAGCTGCTCAGGGTAGGGGCCGCGCCGTACTGCATGTAAAGGTCAGCATCGCCGGTACCGCCGCTCATGGCAAAGTTCAGATCGCTGGCACCTGCTGGTACTTCGATTGAGAAGTGTAGCTCGTCGCCTTTCACGCCGGTGAGGTTGGTCTTAGCCACGCCATTTCCCAGCACGTTGCTACCGTTTCCGCCCGTACCCGGATCGGTTGGGCCGTTACAAGAAGCATCTAGGTACTCTTTGGCTGCAACCGCGTTAACCAGACCATAACCCGTCTTGTCGTCGCGACCCGCTACATCCAGATCTTCAGCGGTTGCGGTCAGCGCAGCACGCACTTGGGCGGCGCTACACTCTGGGTGGTAGCTCCATACCAGTGTTGCAACACCCGATACGTGTGGCGTCGCCATAGAGGTACCATTGTAGTACTCGTAATCTTCACCACTAGTGTTAGCCACAGTGACATTGGTGCCTAGGTGAGCACGCAGTGCCTGACCAGTGGCGCGATCGACAGAAACAGAAACCATTGGGGCTTCGTTGTTGGTGTCAACCAGGAAGGGGTTTTGCAGACCTGGCAGTGTCGTGTTACTGAACACGATGGCCGCCTGGGCGCCGGCATTGTTACAAGCCTTAACCGCGTCGATCTCTGGGTAGCTGGCGCCTTGGTTGCCAACACGCTCAACCAGACAAACCTTACCTGTCATGTCGCCACAGTTAAATACACCGCCCGATACGCTACACTCGGCCAGCTCGGCGGTGACAGAACCTGCGATAGGTGTACCGACATAGTTGCCGCTGCTGTCTTTCACATAGCGGTTATGGGGAACCACACCATTGTCGAAGTATGACTGACCACCTGCGGTGATATTTGCCAGACGACCCTCGCCACGTGTGACGGTTGAAAGAATCGCTTCACCTGGACCTGAGATCTCAACCTGGTTGGTGTACTGAGAGAAGGCGGCGTGATCTTTGTTGTTGTCTACCGCGGCAACAGACATTACGGCGTCATATGATGCTGGGTAGCTATGAGTGTTGTTACCATCGTTACCGGCAGCGGCGATCAGTAGCACGCCGTTGTTGGCGTGAGCCGCGAGTGCGTTGCGCTCAGTCGTGGTTGACTGAGAACCACCCAGACTCATGGTGACGACATTGGCACCGTTATTGACACAGGTGTCAACCGCAGAAACCAGTGAAGACGAGTAACCCCAACCGTCAGAGTTAAATACTTTTACCACGTGGATGTTGGCGTTTTGGTTTGGCATCACACCGACAACACCGTCGTTGTTGGCGATAGCGGCAATGGTGCCGGCTACGTGAGTACCGTGCGCGTTGTGGGCGCCTGGCTCATACCAGTTGCCTGTGCCCGAGTTGTTGGTACCCGTGACATTGTTGCCGCTTAGCTCGCTGTGGCTGCGATCGTAACCTGAGTCGATGATACAGATGGTGCGGTTGCCGGCCATGCTGTCGCTTAGGCTGGTGGCGCCTACGAAGGTTTGACCCCAAGGCGTCGTTTCACTCAGCAGACGGCGCGGCATATCTTCTTCAACATAGTCGATGTCGGCGCGCAATTTCAGGGCCTTAACGCCCTTGCTATCGAGCTGAGCCGAGTATGCGTTTGAGCGACCGATGCGCTTCATCTGCTTGGCCTTCACGCTGTTCAGTGCTCTGTGCTGAGAGAAGACTTCGTTGGCTCTAGGCTGATAATCATTCAGGCTGTTGGCATCGGCTTGTGCGGCGGCCTGGGCATTCTTAAACTTGACGATATAGCGCTTAGGCAGGGGAGATGCTTGATTGATACGGGCATTATCCGCCTGAAGGTGGAGTCCTTTCGAAGGCGCCGCATTGACGTTTGCTGCGATTGCCAAGGCAAGCGCAGACAAAGACATAGCGACCGCAGTTGTCTTTTTAACTGTCATATTGTCTTCCATTTTAAAAGTTAGAATTAATAATTATTATTAGAGTGCATAGCAGCATGACTGCCATTATATGCGTTACTCGACAGTGAATTTATCTGCTGCAGAAACATTTGTAAACAAGCTGTTAATTCGCGATGCGGGCCAAACACCATAATGGTAGAGAGCATTTTTATGCGGAAAATATTCAATGAATACGATTGTTTCGTCGGTGAGATAGTGTGTTTTTGAGTATTTATTCGAATTTTTGGCGTATTTATTTTGTAACTATGAGGGATGCTTGCCTGCGACGGGAAATTGACCTTAATTTATAAATCATTGTAATTATTGCTTAATTTATATTCCATAATCGTAATAACATATAGCTAATGGTTATATGCTGTTTCAATTGTTACATTTGCCCCGATACTTTGGCTGAACCTTGCCTGCATATTGGTTGCACATTGGCCGCATAGTTAGTTTCACATTGACCGCATATTGAGTTTCACATTGACCGCATATTGAGTGAGCACCGAGTGGCCCATGAGTTTATGTATCGGTTGGCTACTTGCCGGCGAGATAGGCTAACGAATGAATAGTGACGTTATTGGGGGCCGTGTGCTGCTCCGCCCTTGGCTAACTTGCTTCGATGCGTCAGGCCCTAGGCGGCTAATAAATAGAAAGCATGAAATAGCTAAGGTTGAAACAGCTAAGGTTGAAACAGCTAAGGTTGAAATAAGAAGGGCAGAAATAACAAAGGTTGAAATAAGAAGGGCTGAAATAAAAAAGGCACCCAGAGGCGCCTTTGTTTGAAAGCGGAACTTATCTTTACTGCTTATTAGCCAGGCTCTGATAGCCGCCGCCATTATAGGTGTTGCTATAGCCGAGTTTTATCAGGCTTTCCTGAGCGATACCACTGCGACGTCCGCTGCGGCAATAGAGCACCACAGACTGATCTTTGGCTATGTTGCGTTTGGTAAACTCTTCGGCAATGTTTTCAAAGGGAATGTTAATCGCGTTTTCCAGGTGTCCCTCGGCAAACTCCTCAGGGGTTCTGACATCGACGACCATGGCCCCTTGCTGTATATGCTCCCAAGCAACCTTAGGGTTCTTCTCTTCGCCATAGCTTGGCGCAGATATGCCCATGATAGCGATAAACAGCAGCGCCATCAGGCTGATAAAAGACTTGGGTAGCATCTTATTGGCTTGTCTCACGTTGGCTCCTTGTGACTTGTGAGTGGTTCCAATCCTAGTCAATAACTGCTCATGTTAGCTTGTTAAAACGCTCGATAAGGGCATTATAATTTTTGATTGTAAAATAACTACTTATCTAAAATTATAGCCTGGCTATCAAGCGTTTCTCTTAGGTTGTTTCTGAGCACTTACTTACCGTGATTGGTATTATTTCATGCGAGCCAATTCCGCTTCTGTCTTGATCCCCATCTTCTTCATCAACATGGCGGCCGGGCAGAAGCCGGTAAAGGCACTTTGAAATAGATTAGCGCCTACAAAAGCCGTTAGCCAGATAAAATTGGGATGGACAAAGGCCGTGAGCAGTAAAGACAACATGACCATAAAGCCTGCAAAGGCGAAAATACTACGTTCGACAGACATACAGTATCTCCTTAAGATTGCGGATTGACCGCGGCAAAGTATTCGGGGCGGTGACGCATCACGGCGTAATAGAGCACGGGGATCACCACCAGGGTTAATAGGGTCGATACCAAGATGCCGAAAATCAGGCTGATGGCCAGCCCGTTAAAGATCGGATCATCCAAGATGAACAGGGCGCCAATCATGGCGGCCAGTCCCGTGAGCATGATGGGCTTGGCCCTGACGGCGCCAGAATGGATTACCGCCTGCTCGAAGGGCACGCCCGCCGCGGTTTCCTGGTTAATAAAGTCCACCAATAGGATGGAGTTACGCACGATAATCCCGGCCAGGGCGATCATGCCGATCATTGAGGTGGCGGTAAATTGTGCGCCCAGCAGGGCATGACCCGGCATTACCCCTATGATGGTGAGCGGAATAGGCGCCATGATGATCAGCGGCACGCTGTAGGAGCGGAACTGACCCACCACCAAGAGGTAGATGGCGATCATGCCCACGCCATAGGCGATGCCCATGTCTCTGAAGGTTTCATAGGTGATCTTCCACTCGCCATCCCAGAGCACGGCAATGCTGTCCAGCCCGCTAGGTTGGTTGACATAATGCTGATCGAAGCCTAGGCCGCCATCTTGATTGATGCTGCCGGCAATTTCGAACATGCCATAGAGGGGGCTGTCCAGCGGCCCTGCCATGTCGGCCACCACCATGATCATAGGGATCATGTTCTTGCGTATGATGGGGGCATCTATGGCTTGCTTACGTATGGTTATCAGCTCAGAGACGGGAACCGAGGTGCCCGATGCCGTGGTGAGTTTGAGGTTTAGCACCTGCTCGAGATCCACCTTGGCGCCTTCCTCCAGCTGCAGCTTGATGGGTACCGGGGTCTTCTGATTGGGTTTGTGCAAGTAGCTTACCGCCTTGCCGCCCACCGAGGTGGCCACCAGATCGACGATATTGCTGTAGGGCACGCCCATCAGGCTGGCCTTGGCACGGTCAATATTCACCTGCCATTTTTGCTGGGCGGCCGGTAGATAGATGTCGATATCCACCACATCCTGGGTGTCATGAAATAGCTGTTGCAGCGCCTTGGCGGCAGTTTCTCGCATCTCGGCGTTAGGGCCATAGACCTCGGCCAGGATAGGTGACCATACTGGCGGCCCTGGGGGCACTTCGACTACCTTGACGTTGGCATGATATTGCTTGGCGGTAGCTTGCAGTGCGCGGCGCACCTCAGATGCTATGCTGTGGCTGTCTCTGTTTCGCTCGCCTTTGTCGACCAGATTAACCTGAATATCGCCCAGCTCCTGGCTCTGTCTGAGGAAGTAGTGGCGCACCAGGCCGTTGAAGTTCATTGGCGCGGCGGTGCCGGCGTAGAGCTGGTAGTTCTCCACCTCTTCGACCTTATCCAGCTCCTGTGCCAGCGCCTTGAGGACGCGCTGTGTCTGCTCAACTGGTGTGCCTTCTGGCATATCCAGCATCACCTGAAATTCTGATTTGTTGTCAAAAGGCAGCATCTTGAGCACGACCAGCTGTCCCACGGGCAGGGAGATGGCAATCATGATCATTAATGCGATAGCGGCGCCCAGGCCAATTCTGGCCTTACCGGCCTGCTTACCTCTGACGAAAGGCGAGATCAGGCGGGTAAAGAGCCTGAGCATGCGATCGTCTACATCCTGCTCGCCATCACTGCCTTGATGCTGGTGGCCCTTGAGCAGCTTAGTGGCCAACCAAGGGGTGACGATGAAGGCGATAGCCAGTGAGATCAGCATCCCCATGCTGGCGTTGATAGGGATCGGGCTCATATAAGGGCCCATGAGGCCTGATACGAACGCCATCGGCATCAGTGCGGCGATCACGGTAAAGGTGGCCAAGATGGTCGGGCCGCCCACCTCATCGACGGCGACGGGGATCAGCTCGACGAAGGAGCGTTTGCCTAGCGCCATGTGCCTATGGATATTCTCTACCACCACTATGGCGTCATCCACCAGAATGCCGATAGAGAAAATCAAGGCAAACAGCGAGATACGGTTAAGGGTAAAGCCCCAGGCCCAAGAGGCAAACAGTGTGATCGCCAGGGTAATGATGATGGCGATGCCCACCACCACAGATTCGCGTAGCCCCATGGTGAGGAAGACCAGAATCACCACGGCCGAGGTGGCAAACACCAGCTTGAGGATCAGGGTATTGGCCTTGTCGCCAGCCGTCTTACCATAGTTACGCGATACCGTGATGTTCACATCATCGGGCACTAGGATGTTGTCTATCTTATCCAGGCGCTCGAGGATCACATTGGCGATATCCACGGCATTTTCGCCCGGCTGCTTACCGATGGCGATGGTGACCGCTGGATAGATAGCCGACTTGTCGCCGTGCCAGGCGTGCTGGGTCGGTATGTCGCTGTTAAGGCTTATCTTGGCGATATCGCCCAGGTAAACCGGGGCGCTTTGGCCCGACTCGTCCTGATAGACGGCGACGACCAGCTGCTCAACCTCCTGCCTGGACTTTAAAAACTGCCCCGTCTGGACCTTGATCTCCTGATTGTCTTGCACCAGAGATACGGGCATGGAGACATGGTTATTGCTCGACAGGCTGCGGTTAATATCGTCATAGGTGAGGCCGTAGAAGCTCATCTTGGCGGGATCGATACGCACGTTGAGGCTGATCTCATGGCTCCCCACGCTGTAGATCTCTCGGGTACCAGGGATGCGTTTCAGCTCGCTCTCCAGCCCCTTGGCGATGTGAGTCAGCTGCTCGGCGGATTGTGCCTTGTCTTTCGACCAGAGGGTCAGGCTGACAATGGGCACATCATCGATGCCGCGGGGTTTGATCTGTGGTTCACCCACGCCCGCATGGCTGGCGACCTTGTCTTTATTGGAGTAGACCTGATTGTAAAGTTTGACTATGGCCTCGTTGCGGGGAATCCCCACCTCGAAGATGGCGATGATCAGCGCGCCGTCCGGCTGCGAGAAGGAGTAGAGGGTATCTATGCCCTTAATTTGCGAGATCACCTCTTCCATGGGTTGAGTCACCAGATGCTCGACCTCGCCGGGTGTGGCGCCAGGGAAGGGGATATAGATGTCGGCGAAGGTCACATCTATCTGTGGCTCCTCCTCCTTGGGGGTCACCATGACGGCGAACAGGCCAAGCAGCAGGCCAAGCAGTGCCAGCAGTGGCGTGATGGCGCTTAGCTGGAACATGGCCGCCAGACGCCCGGAAAATCCCAGACGTTTTTGGCTGTGGTGATTATCTTGGTGTCGTTCTTGCTGATTCATATCTATACGGCTCCTATTCGATCACCAGATCTAGTGTTTCAACTTCAGCAGCACTTGGTAGGCATCGACAGCTATGGTGTCGCCGTCGCTTAGCCCGGATAGCACCTCGAAATTATCGCCCTGCTTGTTACCCAGACGCACCTGGTTGAGCATGAACTGGTCGTTCTGCAGCAGATAAACGGCGCTGAGTTCGTTGTTATAGATCACCGCAGACTCAGGGATGGTCAGGGTATTCCTGTTGCCTGCGTTAAAGCTGGCCTTGACCCACATGCCTGGCATCAGGTTGGGCTCCTGGGGCGGCAGGTTGATGCGGGTCTTATAGCTGTGGCTTTGGGCGTCGGCAAAGGAGAAGATGGTCAGGGCGTCCGATTCGAGTTCCTTGCCGTTAGGTAGCACTAGCTTCATCTTGGGGTTGGCGCGCAGCGCATCTATGTAACGCAGCGGCACATGGGTGACGGCGCGCATATGCTCGGTGGCAAAGCCGCTCAGCAGTGGCTGGCCCGGCGATACGGTTTCGCCCACCTCAACGTGGCGTTTGGTCACCACACCGGCAAAGGGCGCGCTGACCGTGGTGTACTGCAAAGACTCGTTCGCCTGAATGATTCTGGCTCTGGCGGCGCTGACGGCTTGGGCTGCGGCGCGGGCGTTGGCGATGGCCTGATCCATGTCACCCTGGGAGATAGCGCCTTGGGGGAATAGCTGCTCGTAACGTTTGCGCTGTTTCTGCGCCTCTTCGTTTTGGGCCTGGGCGCGGGCAAAGTCGGCCTCGGCGGCGGCTAGCTCGGCGCCCTGGGCCTTGCTGGTGATCTCCAGCAATGAGGCGCCTTGGGGCACTATGTCGTTGACATCATAGTTAATCTTGATGATACGGCCTGAGGTCTGCGCCGACACAGTAGCCGATTTTACCGCCTCGAGCTGTGCATCTAAGGTGACCCACTGGGGCTGAGATTGTTTGGCCAGAGTCATAGTCGGCAGTTCGCTGGCAGCCGATACTAGGCTGACGAGCGACAGCAGAATGCCGATGGAAAACGTGTGTTGTACTTGCATGGAAGATCACCTCTTAAAACTTCATAAGAAAATTCTAATGGACTTTTTAAGCTTGTGCAATCTTTTATTAGAAAAATACGATTGAAGGGGCGAAGATGCCTTGCCCCTTTAAAACTAATCGTTTAAGTAGTAGGTCAGGGTCGAAACCACCCGGACTTTCTTGATGCTCGGTGTATTGCTGTCGCGATTGCTAATCGTAAATTGCCCCTGAGACGCCTGCTTTATCTTGCCAAGCTGTGATGCCGAGTCTTTGGCAAACTTCTCGGCGGTCTGGCGGGCGTTTTCGGTTGCCGTCTGCACCATCTGTGGCTTGAGCTCGTTCAGGCCGGTAAAGAGAAACTCGGTACGGCCGTTGTAATCCTGATTGGAGATGGCGATCCCTTCCTTGGTCAGCTCGATGAGGTTGCGTTGGGTGCCCAGCAGCAGGTCTACCCGCTTGGTATAGAGGGATACCGTGACCTGAGCGGCATAGCGATATTTAACATTGGGGTCGACGTAACCCTGGGCCTGTCTGTCTTCGATGGAGGGGAGGGAACTTGAGATCTCATCTGAGGTAAAGCCCTGTTTACTCAGGAAGGCGATCACCTTATCCGTCTTGCTCTGCACCTCTTGATAGAGGGTATTGAGATCATTATCTACCTGAGTGAAACGGATAGGCCAGATGGCGGTGTCGGCCTTGACTTCGACTTCGGCAAGTCCCTTGACCGTGACGGTTCTTTCCATGGCGCGCATCTTGATGATGCTGTCGCCAAGGCTGGTGCCTAATAGGTAGAGACCGGCGCAGATAAAGCCGCCTAAGAGAATACTCGCCAGTGATTTTTGCATGAGTCAGCGTCCGAATTGCTATGAGGTAAATCCAGCATATGCTTGTTTCGTTTAGTTTTCCAGCGTCTTAGGAGTTATACCAATCGTAATAAATATTGATCATGCTAGCTTACCTCAACTCCGGATAATCTAAGTCTCTCAGAACGGCTCTTTTAGCGCCTAACGTCGTTAAAATCAACGTAATAGACCGGCTATTGTCTTATGATTTTGCCTCGTTTTGCTTCTAAAATGGCCGCACTGAGTCATGAGATAATATTGCTATTATGCAAATCAAAGAATGATAGCCTTTCTTATCCAGAGTTCAGGTTAGCTTGTTAAAACGCTCGATAACTGTATTGGTATTTTTAATTGTAGAATAACGACTCTAAAAACCCTGCCTTGTTCTCAAGGTTTTTTCCTGGGCCATTTCCTTATCACATACTTAATGTGACTGGTATTAGGTTTGGTTACTGGGTTGCCAGAGTTCTACCTTGTTGCCATCTGGGTCAATAAACCAGCCGAAACGGCCAAATTCAGAGTCTTCGGTTTCCGCAATTAATTGGGCGCCACCCTGGGCCACCTGGGAGAGGGCTTCGTTGAGATCGTCAACGATCAGGTTAAACATAAACTCTTTGGTTGAGGGATGGAGATAATCCGTGTCTCTGCCCATGGGGGTCCAGACGCTGTAGCCGGTGGCCGCCATCGGCATCAGGTTGTTGAGGTAGAAGGCCGCGCCGCCCCAGTTCTCTACTGGCACCTGTAGGTAGGTCTTGTACCACTCGGCGAGCCGTTTGGGATCGTCACTCTTGAAAAATATGCCGCCTAGGCCAATTACTTTTGCCATCGTCAATCTGTTGTCATGGGAGCCTTGTACTAACTGTAGAAAAGTTTTCCCATAACTACAAAAAAGCCGCAGTAGACTGCGGCTTTTTGGGTATTGGTCAACAAGTTAGAACTTGTAGTTGTACTGCATAGAGTAGTAGGTGGCGTTCGAGCGCGTGGTGGCGTGAACCATGCGGGTATCTGGACCGATTGGCAGGCCGCCCGTGATGGCGCTGTGCTCGATTAGGTCCACATCTTCACCGCGGATGACGGCGATACCGAAGTCCAGGCTGGCGTGCTTGCCCAGGTTATAGGTCGCACCTGCGGTGAACCACTGACGGTCAGAGTCAGGAATAGAGATAGAGCTGACTTCACCTACAACACCCTGGTCGAACATGTAACCGGCGCGCACTGTCCAGTCCTGGTTGAGGGTATAGGTGCCGCCGATGCTGAACAGCCAAGAGTCGTCCCAGGCGTAAGTTTTCAGGCTAGCTTCAGGTATGGTAGTTGGCATGCCTGGTATAACACCATCGTTGACAGTGATCTCTTTAAAGTCGCCCCAAGTAGTCAGCTGGGCCGTATAGTGCAAGGCAAACTTTTCGGTGAGCTGATGGAAACCCGCTACCTGGAAGATATCCGGCATAGGGATGTTGATCTCATCGAAGGCCACATTGGCACCGGCTGCAGGATTGTACATGTCGATGTCGCCCGTCGCCTTGAAATCAGGGCTGAAGCGGTAGCTCATACCAAATCTGTGATCGGCATTGATCTCATAGACGGCGCCAACGATGCCACCAAATGCCACGCCATCGGCGTCCACATCTACCAGATCTTGTTGTGCTGGGCCAGCTTGAGTCGGTACCAGACCACCTCGGGTCAGGGTGCCTTGACCATAGATCACATCGACACCGGCGCCGACGCTGAAGTGGTCATTAAAGCGGTAAGAGGCGCTCAGGTTAAAGTTAAGTGTGGTGACTTCTGTCTTACCCAAAAGATCCAGCGGCGCAGGCAGGCCGTTGACCAGCTGCTGTGACATAGGCGTGGTGTCTGTACCTGTGCCGAAGTTGCTGAACATGGCAACGCCATAGGCTAACTTGTCGTTTACCGGGCTGACATAATAGAAGTTAGGGATGATCTTGGCTTCTGCCGCATCATCCACATGGCCGTAGTGGATCTGACCCAGCGCAGAATCTATGTAGACATCTTTTACGCTGACTTCGACGTCGGCATAGGTAAGGCCCATAGAGAGCTGCTTCTCGTCAAACAGAGCCATGGCTGCTGGGTTGCGAGACAGCACAGACGCGTTGTCAGCGATCACTGCATCGCCGGCAAATGCACGGCCGACACCTGTGGCTGACTGGCTGTTGAGTTGGAAACCTGCGGCCATCGCCTGTGAGCTAGCGAGTGTGACGGCTACTGCGAGTATTGTCTTGTTGAAACGCTTCATAGTTTATTCTCGTTATTGTCGGCCCGGCAGTATGTTTACGCTTAGCATCGATGAAAAGTCACTTATACCATTCATCTTTTGCATGGCTGGTGGCGGCCGGGTCCATTTTATAATTCCCGTGCATAGTAGGGATGAGGTGTTACCTCAACAACTCCGACCAGATACAACTTTTTGTTGATTTTGTGTTAAATGCTTGGCCGGTTTTGTGCCGAGAAATGGGCGCCTGTTTGAAGAGTGCCTCGATCGAGCTATGTCACGTAGGTTCTGGGTTTGGTTAAGGTTTTGCTAAAGGTTAACGGGATGTGAAATGGCAAATTGTAAGTAAAATTTTTACGGTATAAAAAAAGCGTACACTTGTACGCTTTTTTGATCTTCCGCTCATTTTTACGTCAGCAGAGTGCGAGCCCGGCCTCAAAGTTTCTGGTTAAACTGGTCGAATTGTTCGCGTGTGCTGTTTGCCGGGGCAGAGACTAGGCTAACCAAGACACCGGCAAGGGTGGCGAAGAGGAAACCTGGCAAGATCTCGTACAGATCGAAGATGCCGCCGCTGCTCTGTTTCCATAGCACGACCGTGATGGCGCCAACAAGGATCGTGGCCACGGCGCCGTTGCGGCTATAGTTACGCCAGAAGAGTGACAGAATGACCACTGGGCCAAATGCCGCGCCAAAGCCTGCCCAGGCATAGCTCACCAGACTCAGTACACTACTCTCCGGATTCAAGGCAATGAGGCCAGAGATGACGGCTATGGTCAGCACGCCGATACGACCTATCATCATCAGCTCCTTGCTGCTGGCCTCGGGTCTGAGCCATTTCTTGTAGAAGTCTTCGGTGATCACGCTGGAGCAGACCAGTAGCTGAGAGTCGATGGTGCTCATGATGGCCGAGAGGATCGCCGCAACCAGCAGGCCACCGATCCAAGGGTTGAAGGCGGCATGGGTCAGGTGAATGAAGATGGTCTCGGGGTTGTCGATAGGCTGGTCGGCAAAGTAGAGGCTGCCCGCAAGGCCAGTTGCCAGGGCGCCCATGAGTGCGACTACCATCCAGCTCATGGCGATACGGCGAGATACCTTGAGGTCGTCGGCGCTACCAATAGCCATGAAGCGCGACAGGATATGGGGCTGACCGAAATAGCCAAGTCCCCATGCCAGCAGAGATGCCAGGCCAATCATGGTGGTGTTGTCACTCAGCAGGGATAGCATGGCGGGATCCAGGCTATGAATGCCGTTCTGTGTCTCTGGTTGGCTGAAGATGGTGACTGGCACGATAAGCAGGGCAATCAACATCAGGCAGCCCTGGAAGAAATCGGTCCAGCTCACGGCGAAGAAGCCGCCGACGAAGGTGTAGGCTACGATGATGCCAGAGCCGATAAGCAGGGCCAGGTTGTAGTCCAGGCCGAACACCTTCTCGAACAGTATGGCGCCGCCGACCATGCCAGATGAGGTGTAGAAGGTGAAGAAGACTAAGATGGTGACCGCCGAGACCAGCTTAAGTACTGACTGCTTGTCTTCGAAGCGTTTCTCGAAGAAGTCCGGCAGGGTGAGGGCGTTGTCGGTAAATTGGGTGTAGATCCGCAGGCGTTTGGCCACAAATAGCCAGTTGAGCCAGGCACCGAAAACCAGGCCTATGCCAATCCAGGCTTCGCCTAAGCCGCCGAGATAGACGGCGCCAGGTAGTCCCAGCAGCAGCCAGCCTGACATGTCGGAGGCCCCCACGCTGAGCGCGGTGACGGCCGGTCCCATGGAGCGACCACCTAGAATATAATCGTCGACAGAGTCGGTTGCTTTATATGCCCAAAGGCCAATGCCCATCATGAGGATGAGGTAGCCGAAAAAAGTAATTAATATCGGTAATTCAATATTCATGCTTACGCCATATTGTTCTCATGCCAATGCCCTTGCTGGCCGGGATGTGAGCCCAGGGCCAATGGGGAGTGACATGTCTGTTTTAAGTGAGCCTGCTATGCTAGCAGATGTTTGAGCGCTAGCCCAAATCTGCCTTGAAATGTGATCAAGATCTAGGCTTTATCGGTCGATTAATTGCCAAATAAAGCGGAAATGTTGTGGCTTTGCTGGTCATGTTGAGGTGTTGTAGCGTGTAAGAGTTAGCTTTGGTGAGATGTTAAGAAGCCGACACTAGGCCGGCTCCTTAGATCATCTTGTCTGGCGATTTACTTTACACAGGTTTAGCTTGCGACACAGGCTCAGATTTTAGCCTCTTAGATGAAAGACTCTTTCACTTCGTCTCTGACAAAGTTCAGATCCGTCACATCTTCACCGACCAGGAGCACGTAGGCGTTGTCAGACTTGAAGCCCATTCCCTGGTAGCGATTATCGGCAAAGGCTTCCTCGAGCACCATGCGGTCTTCTAGCGGTACGATAAACAGGGTGACCTTGCCCTGCTTGCCTTGCATCACCAGATGGATACTCTTCACGCCCTGGAAGTCACAGTAGGTACTGTAGAGTACGCGGCCGGGTTGCTCGGTAAAGCGGGCATGATTGAGGCTGGTCAGCGACGCGAGCTGGGTATTGACCTCATCGACGCTGATATTGCGCTCACTCTTCATCGCCATCTCTTCATGATAGACATGGGCCAGGGCGTGCTGTCCCAGATCGACCGGGGCGAGGCGTAGCAGGGTGAAGCTGATCCCGGCGATGAAGGCGATAGAGGCCACCAGTGCCAGGGTAAAACCTGTCTTGCGACGCTCCACCTGATGTTGATGCAGCTGCTGGTTGAGTAGCAGCTTAGCCTCGAGATCCTCTGGCACTTCTACCTTCAGGGCGGCCTCGAGCTTCTTGTCTAGTAGTTTGAGATCGTTAACAAACGCGGTGCGCTCGCTCGACTCGTGCATCGACGCAAGAAATTCGTCGTCTTGACGATTTGGATTTTCATAGGCCTCGCGGCGGAATTTGAGCTCATCCATTGGAGCGCCCCCTGGTTTGCGTGTCATCGAGTATCTCTTTCAGCTGATTTCTGGCGCGAAATAAGCGAGTCATTACGGTATTACGATTCAGATCTAAGATGTCGGCGATCTCTTCACCGCTAAAGCCACCGATCACCTGTAGGATAAGGGGCTCACGGTATTCGGCCTCAAGCTTGGCGATCTGACGCCTGAGCATATGCTGCTCCATGCTCTCTTCGCTGGAGGCGGAGATATGGTCGGCGATATCGGCCTGCTCCACATCCGAGTAGTCGAACTGTTTACGCTCGAAGCGGCGGGCGTTCTCACGCCTCAAAATGGTGATCAGCCAAGCCTTGGCGGCCTTATCGTCTTTTAATGACTCAAGGGAGCGCCAGGCACGTAAAAAGGTTTCCTGGGTGATATCTTCGGCGATATGTTTATCCCCGCACAGCCAAAAGGCGTAGCGGAACAGGTCGCCATGAAGTGCCCTGACAAGGCTATCGTATCGTCGTTGTTTATTCAGCATGTCTCTATTGACCGACTTTTTCGGTTTTTTATTTCGTATCACGCTAAACATTTTTTACTCGCAGCATAGAAAGGAGGTGAGGCGCGTCAATTGTTTCGACTAAGTTACCGCCATTGGCGCGCCTGAGGCAAGTTGTTAGAGGGGATTTAACGGGCTTAAGGCAGATTGTGTGCTGTGTGGCGCCGCTTTGGGGGCATTTTTCACCGCGCGGATCACCTTTTCACAGTCTAGCCCCTGGCTATCGGGGCTGTATCCCTGACGCTGTATGGCTTGGATCGCCTGGTCTAGCTCGAAGCTTACGGCCGCGATATCTGTCAGGGTCAGCGGCTTGCCCGCCTGCTGGCTCATGTGACGCTGCAGGGTAACCAGTGCCTCGCCCGTCTTGCCTTGGCGGCAGGCGGTTTCAAATTGGCGCAGCGCATCTGAGTCCATGGGCGCAGGGTGTGCAGCGTCCCTGTTTGCGTTGCTCGGCACGGAGCGATAACGATAGCCCTGGTAGTGGCGATACCACAAGAGCATAGTCGCCAACCATAGCAAGGCAAACAGTGCGCTGATGCCGGGCCAATAGTTTGTTGTAGCGGCCTGAGCATCTGTTGTCACGACCAGCGGACTCTGCTGGCTAGTGCTTGCCGGTGCCACACTGATGGTGCGGGCGGGCAGGGTGGCAAACTCCTGTTTCTGGGTGCGGCTGTTCCACCAGGGAATGCGGATAGCGGGCAGGGTATAGCTACCTGGCTGAGTCGGCACTATGGCCGTGGTCTGGTTGAGCTGGGCAACCACCTGTTTCTCACGCACATAGGTCTTGCGTTGAGGCTTTTCCGGATAGACCTTAAAGGATTCTGGTAGATCTAGGGTGATCCCCGGTAGGCTGGTATCGTCGGCGTTGGAGGCCAGCAGGCTGATGTTACGTGTGATGGGCACGCCGACCTGGTATTGGGCATCTTTCTTCCAGTCCTCTTTTAACACCACGAGATCGCTCACTAGCCAGTCACCCTGATAAGTTTCTGGGATGGGCAATACCTCGATGTCGCTCGGGGCGGCCTTGGCCTGCATGGGGCGGCTCTCGTTAAAGGAGAACATGCCGCCGCGGCGGGAGGATTCGACTAACACATCGCCAGAGAAGCTGGCGCCGGCAAGCGACAGTGTGCCTGGCTTATCGGCGATCAGGCTATAGGTTCGCTCGATCACCCGGTAGCGGCGGCCATCGATGATCTCTGTGCCGTCGATGTCGTCACCCAGTTGTTTGAGCTGAGCGCCCTCGACATTGGGCGCACTGAGTACGCCGCGTTGCAGCTCGACGCCCAGGTAAAGCTTCACCTTATAGGTGATCAGTTGCCCCACATAGGCGGTCTCGGTGGAGACGCTACTGCGGATAAACAGGTTCTTCATCTGCTCGGGTTGGCTACCGGGGGCCGCCACCTTGAGTTCTATAGGAGCAGAGCTGACGTTGTCTATGGTCATGGCGGGGATGATCACTGTGCCGGTTTTCTTGGGGGCAAGCAGGATCTGCCAGCGGGTCTCCTTGCTGGCGTCGAAGTTCATGATCTGGGTGCTGCGGCTGACACTGGTGCGTCCGACGATGAAGTCTTTTAGCAACCCACTGGTGTCCAGGCTGGCGTTGTCCACATCGTCATCGGCCTTGATGCTAAGCACCAGATATTCCCCCTGGATGGCGGGGTTTCTGTCTACCGAGGTTTCTACCTTGGTTAAGGCATAGGCTGGTGCTGACAGGCTGAGTGCCAAACAGGCTAAGGTCAAAAAGCGTCGTATTACCACTGTTGATTGTCCTTTATGGTCGCGCCCTGACGGCGGCGTTTTTGATATTCCAGTTGCATCTTGTTGCGCAGCAAGACCTGAGGGTCATCGACCACCCCCGAGAGGCCGCGCTGCATCTCGGGGGGCAGATCCTCTGGCGCAATCGCATTGGTTAGGGCCGCAGCAGGTTCGCCTTGTTCATCTGACTCGTCTGCTTTTCCCTGGGTCATCTTGCTTGCCTGAGCTTGGTCTTGCCCCATCTGTTGTCCGGCATCGCTTTGACTCGCATTAGCATCCGCTTGGTTACTGGCGTCCTCTTGGTTATTGGCCTGTTGAGCCGGATCGGCGCTCATCTGAGCATCATTTGGCGTGCCTGACTGTTGCTCCCCCTGAGACGGGTTATCCTGACCGGTATTTTGCGATGCTTGCTGGTCAGCTTCTTGTTGCGAGCCTTGCTGTTGTGACGTCTGGCCATCCTTTTCTTGAGCGTTTTGCTCCTGTGAGCCATCACCTTGAGAGCCATCACTTTGTGAGTTGTCGCCAGATTGCTGGTCGCCATCGCTGGTCTGTTGGCTCTGCTCCTGTCCGCTACCCTGTTGTCCGTTCGCGTCCTGGCCTTTGTTTTGATCAGAGTTACTTTGATCAGCGTTACTTTGATCAGAGTTATCTTGGGACTGATTCTGATCAGATTGCTGCTGATCCGATTGGCCTTGGTTATCTTGCTGCTGTTTAAGCTGCTCAGCTAACTCAAGGTTTTGTTTAGCCTGGCTGAGCTGGGGATCTTTATCCAGCGCCTGTTGATAGCGCTCGATGGCCTTGTCGAGTTCATTGAGCTGCATCAGGCTGTTGCCCTGATTAAACAGGCCACTTGCCGAATCATCTTGCTCGAACAGTTCCAGTGCCTGTTGATAGTCGCCACTCTTATACAGGGAGGAGGCCTTCCATTGAGGCGAGTCAAACTGCTCGGCCGCCGCTTGGTAGTCTTGCGCCTGATAGGCCTGCATGGCCCGCTGATCGTCAGTAGTAAACGGATGTTGCCAGCTGGCAGCCTGCGCCTGTGGGCTAGGGGAGAGGAGCATCAGACAGGCCAGAGCGGGTAGGGCATGCCTGAAGCTCAGTAGCGCTGGCAGCAGCAGGAGCAGCGCCAGATAGGGGCCGAGATCTTGCCAGGCTTCCCCTTGGCGATCTGACGTCTTGGCATCGCTTTCCTGGCTCAGGCTTTGCGTCAGTGCCTCGAGATCTTTGCCATCGGCGCGGTAGGCAAACAACTTGCCACCACTCTCGCCAATCAGGCTGCCAAGATCATTGAGATGGGTTTGACTGACCACCACCTGATCACTTTTGTCGCGCATCAGTTGTCCATCCGGCAGGCGGATGGCCGCGCCCTGGGCCGTGCCCATGGCGATGATGGAGAGGCGATACTGGGTATCTTCCAATATCGACTTGGCCTCGCCTATTTGCACTGGCTCGACGCCGTCGGCCAGTAGGATGATCTCGCCCTTAAGATGACCACCTTGGATCAGTAGCTGCTTGGCCTGCTTGAGCGCCGCAGGCAGATTCGACCCCAGCACGGGCATGATCTCCGGCGACAGGGTCGGTAACAGGTTTAGCAGGGTAGATTGGTCTCGGGTCAGTGGGCTGATGGTAAAGGCATCGCCGGCGTAGGCGACCAGACCTGTCTCGCCCTCCTTGAGGCTCTTGATGAGATCCGTTGCCTTAAACTTTGCCTGAGTTAATCGGTTAGGAGCCAGATCGGTGGCGTACATGGACAGCGACATATCCATGACGATCACCCGGCCAGGTTGGACTCGAATACCGGCAGCTTCTGTTTAGTCAGCGCCGGGCCTGATAACGCCAAGACGCCAACGAGCCAGATAAAGGCGACTAGGCCAAGATGTTGTTTCTTGTTGGCCGCCTGGCCACTCACCAACACCTTGGCCAGATGGGGCGCGATATAGCGATTCCAGCTCGAGGCCTGGTGCTGATGGCGTCTTTGTAGCCAGAGCAGCAGGGCCAGTGGAATGAGGGCCAGTAGCCATTCGGGACGGAGGAAATGGATCATGAGGCGCTCCGTGGGAAACGTTGAACTAAGGCCTGCACGGCAGCTAGGCCGCTTAACATCATGAGAACCGTTATCAGCAGGGCGACAGCCAAGGGATAATAGAAGAGTTCGGCCTGTGGCCGATAGCTGAGTTGGTCGCTGTCGGTGGGCTCGAGTTTGTCTATCTCTTGATAGATCTGCTCTAGCTCATCCGAGTTGCGCGCCCGGAAATAGCGCCCCTGGGTTTTCTGTGCCAGCAGGGTGAGCTGCGCCTCGTCGAGATCCATCGACGGATTGACGCGCTCCTTGCCAAACAGGGTGCGGCGCTCCATCACCTCGGCGCCCACCCCTATGGTGTAGATGGTTACGCCCCGCTTGGCGGCGATATCGGCGGCCTGCTCGGGCGTAATGCTCCCCGAGTTATTTGAACCGTCGGTGAGCAGGATAAGCACCCGGTTGCTCTGCTCGGCCTTGTCGAAGCGTTTAACCGCAAGGGCGATGGCCTCGCCGATGGCGGTCTGCTTACCGACCAGACCAATTTGTGCCTCGGTAAGGAATTGGGCCACCGAGCGTCTGTCCTGGGTGAGCGGCGCCTGCAGATAGGCGTGATCGGCAAATAGGATGAGCCCCAGTTTATCGCCCTTGCGGCGCTCGATAAACTCGCTCATCACCTTCTGTACCATGGTAAAGCGATCGACCGTCTTTGTGTTTAACACCATGTCCTCTATCTGCATACTGCCTGACAGATCCACCGCCAGCATGAGGTCACGCCCCTTGCTCGGCAGCTCGATGGCATCGCCAACCCATAGGGGGCGGGCGACGGCGCAAACCAGCAGCGTCCACACCAACCAATAGGGCCAGCGACTGCGGTTAGGGGAATTATCGAGTGTGAGGCTCTGCGCCTCACCGACGCCGGGCATCTGCAGATGCCCGCCAACCTTCTGCTGTGCTTGTTTGCTGCGGCGAAAGATTAAGGGAAGCGGCAATAAAACCAGCAACCAAGGCCAGGCTAGTGTGAACATAATGCCTCCTTGTCAGCCTTTAGCGGCAGCGCCTGCTGCAGCCAGACTTTGGCACCGCTCAAAAGTTGTGTGGCTTCCTCTTGCGTGAGGTGCGCGGACTGATAACGCTTCTCCAAGAGGCTTGGCAGCTTAGGGTCCATGGTTGGCAGCTGGGCGCTTAGCCAGGCATACCAGTCGTCTCCCTGTAGGGAGGCGACCTGCTCGCGAGGCAGATAGCTCATGGCGCTGCGTTTAAGCAGGCTGTTGACCGTTAGTGCTAACAAGGGATCGTCGGGTGTTACTGCAGCAAGAAGCTTTAGCGCCTCGCGTTTGGCCGCCAGTTGTTTGCCTCTGCGTTTGACATAGATGAACAGGGCGGCGATCAGGATAATCAGTAGCAGGGCTAAGAGGTAATAGCCGTAGGCGAGGGGCCAGAAGCCGATAGGCTCAGGGGTGATGATATCCTGCATCTTGGCTAGTGCAGGTTGACTTGCCGCTTGCATCTACCTTAGGGCTCCGATTTGTTGGTTTAACGGCTGGGCCGCGTCGATGCGTCTTGGCCGTGCGTTGATCTGATTCATCATGGTGATAAATCCCTGTTGCTGTTTTTGTTGCTGATTGAGCCAGGCATCGTAGCTGCGCCTGTCCAGCATTAGCTCCTTATCGCCATCCCTGACCGGGAATTGGAACTGTGGTGGCAGCTTAAGGGTGCCTTGCCTGAGGGGATCTGTGATCAGAAAGGCGCCGATATCACAATGGCGTTTTAGCTCGCTCAGTGGCCCCAGACATTGGGGGCTGAAATGGCTGCCGTCACTGATGATCCAGATAAGCGAACCGGGTTTGGCGATCCGTCTCAGGCGTTGGCAGGCCTTGAAGATATGCTCAGGCTGTTTCACTGGCTGATCGAGCTGGCTTAGTTGCCGCTGGTGCACCTGCTCCATGGCCGAAATGAGTGCCAGCATGCCTCCTTGGCGGCTACGAGGCTTAAGTTCAAGGTGTTCGGTCTCACAGGCGATTAGGGCGCCGAGGCGATCGCCGTGACCGACGGCCGCCCAGCCCAAGGTCGCGGCCAGGTGAGCCGCCTGCACCGACTGCAGCATAAGGCTGGAGCCGAAATAGAGGCTATGGCTGAGATCCAGCAGTAGCAACACCGGACGCTCGCGCTCCTCGACAAACAGTTTGGTATGGGCCTTGCCGGTTCTGGCGGTTACTCGCCAGTCTATGGTGCGCACGTCGTCGCCGCTCTGGTAATGGCGCACCTCGGCAAACTCCATGCCCCGTCCCTTGATGCTGCTGGCTCTATGGCCGGCCAGTGCCGCTCGCGCCTTGGTCTTGCGTTCGGGCAGGGCCCTGGCGATATTCTGGCAGGCTAACAGCTCTTTCTGGTTGAGGGAGACGCCATCGGCAAATAGTGGTAAAGCCTTCTGTTCCATTAAGGCACCGCTACCTGACTGAGAATATGGTTGATCACCTGATCGCTGCTCACTCCTTCGGCCTGTGCCTGATAGCTAAGGAGCAGACGGTGGCGCAGCACATTTGGCACCACGGCTTGAATATCTTCCGGCGAGACAAAGTCGCGCTCCATCAGCCAGGCCCGGGCGCGGGCGCAGCGCTCGATGGAGATGGTCGCACGTGGGCTGACACCATATTCTAGCCAGCTGGCCAGCTCGTCACTGTATTGTTGCGGCTGACGGGTGGCCATCACGATATTGACAATATATTGCTCCAGCGGCTCGGCCAGATAGATGTCGAGCGCGGCCTTACGGGCGGCGAACACTTCCTCCTGGGCGATGGGCTCGACCCTTGGCAGTTCTTGAGTGATGGCCTCGCTGCGCGACAGGCGCATGATCTCAAACTCTGTTGCGGCGCTGGGGTAGTCCAGATTTAGGTGCATCAGGAAGCGATCCAGCTGCGCCTCGGGCAGGGGATAGGTGCCCTCGTTTTCCAGCGGGTTTTGAGTTGCCATTACCAGAAACAGCTTTGGCAGCTTGTAGCTTTGTTTACCGACGGTGACCTGACCCTCGGCCATGGCTTCCAATAGCGCCGATTGCACCTTGGCCGGCGCGCGGTTGATCTCGTCGGCCAAGATCAGGTTATGAAAGATAGGACCTGCTTCAAACTCGAAGGTGGCCGTCTGCGCGCGATAGATGTCGGTGCCGGTCAGATCCGCCGGCAATAGGTCTGGCGTAAACTGGATGCGGTGGAAATCTCCCTCGACCCCATCGCTGAGCGCCTTCACCGCGCGGGTCTTGGCCAGACCCGGTGGCCCCTCAACCAGTAAGTGACCATCGGCAATCAGTGCGATCAATAAGTTTTCGGTAAGAGTGGGTTGACCCAGAATCACTTTATCCAGGTATTCACGTAATGCATGAAATCGACTTAAGGGCATGATGCTACTCGGTATTATCTATTGTGTGAGCTGTAGACAGCGTATCGGGTAAAAAATTCAGTGATAAACGGCTTACCGCAACCTTGGGAGTGTCAGAAGACCTTGCGGGGCTTGGCGGCGCCAAATTTCAATCAGCAAAATAAGTTAGCATGCTTAAACGGGGAATAAAACCGACTTTAATGGCTAATTTGTATTTTATTAAACATTGTTAATCAACATCTTTTTCGATAATTGTCGTTTAAAAACCAAACAGGTGTTTAAAACCTTGAAATAAGAAGTTAGAATCAGATCACACTTTGATGGTCTGACCTGTTGCGAGCATGTAGCGAGATAGCTGGCGACGGGGTAGGGAAGAATAATAACGGCGTTAGTAGAAGCGTTTCTATCAGACGCGTCACGAGGGCAAAAGATGAGTGAACTACAGCAAGTAAGGAACGCGAAGGGCGATCGCATCGCGATAGTGATGGGGCTTAGAACCCCCTTTGCTAAGCAGGCGACCGCGTTTCATGGGGTGTCGGCATTGGATATGGGCAAGATGGTAGTCAATGAGCTGCTGTCGCGCTCGGAACTCGATCCGAAGGAGATCGAGCAGCTCGTTTACGGCCAGGTGGTTCAGATGCCTGCGGCGCCCAATATTGCCCGCGAGATAGTGTTAGGCACTGGCATGAATGTGGCCACCGATGCCTATAGCGTCACGCGTGCCTGCGCCACCAGTTTCCAGTCGACGGTGAATGTGGCCGAGTCCATCATGACGGGCAACATCGAGATAGGGATCGCCGGCGGTGCCGACTCCTCATCTGTACTGCCTATCGGTGTATCGAAGAAGCTAGCTCATGCCTTGGTGGATCTCAATAAGGCCCGTAGTTTTGGTCAAAAGTGGTCTATTATCCGTCGTCTCGGGCTGAAAGATCTGCTCCCTGTACCGCCGGCGGTGGCCGAGTACTCCACCGGCCTCTCTATGGGGCAGACCGCCGAGCAGATGGCCAAGACCTACAGCATTAGCCGCGCCGACCAAGATGCCTTAGCCCATCGCTCTCACACCCTGGCGACAGAGACCTGGGATTCGGGCCATCTGCGTGATGAGGTGATGGTGGCGCATGTGCCGCCATACAAGTCTTTCATCGACAGAGACAACAATATTCGCGAGAACTCTTCGCTGGACTCTTACGCCAAGCTACGTCCGGCGTTTGACCGCAAACATGGTTCGGTGACGGCGGCCAACAGTACGCCGCTGACCGATGGTGCCTCGGCGGTGCTCTTGATGAGTGAGAGCCGTGCCAAGGCCCTGGGCTATGAGCCGATTGGTTACATCAAGAGTTATGCCTTCAGCGCTATCGATGTGTGGGAAGATATGTTGATGGGGCCTTCCTATGCGACACCGCTGGCGCTTAAGCGTGCCGGCATGGAGCTCGAAGATCTTACCCTTATCGAGATGCATGAGGCCTTCGCGGCGCAGACCCTGGCCAACATGCAGATGTTTGCCTCGAAGAAGTTTGCCAAGGAGAAGCTGGGCCGCGATCGCGCCATCGGCGAGATCGATATGACAAAGTTCAACGTCTTGGGCGGCTCTTTGGCCTATGGTCACCCGTTTGCGGCGACCGGGACACGTTTGATCACTCAAGTTTGTCGCGAGCTGAAACGCCGCGGCGGCGGTACTGGCCTGGCAACGGCCTGTGCGGCGGGTGGTCTGGGTGCAGCTATGATTGTAGAAGTGGAGTGATCTCATGGAAAAGAGTTTTACATTAAATCGTCAGGATAACGGGATCGCCGTGCTCACCATGGATGTACCCGGTGAGACCATGAATACCCTGAGAGCCGAGTTTGGGCCAGAGATCTGCGAGATGTTGGCCGAGATTAAGAGCGACGCCAGCATTCGCGGCGTGGTGATCATCTCGGGTAAGAAAGATTCCTTTGTGGCGGGCGCCGACATCTCTATGCTCGATGCCTGCGCTACAGCCGAAGACGCCAGAGAGCTGTCGAAGCAGGGCCATGAAGTGTTTTTGGCCCTAGAGTCACTCTCTATCCCTGTGGTTGCTGCGATTCACGGTGCCTGTTTAGGCGGTGGCCTCGAGCTGGCGCTGGCCTGTCATCAGCGCGTGTGTACCGACAGTAAGAAGACCATGCTGGGATTGCCAGAAGTGCAACTCGGTCTGTTGCCCGGCGGTGGCGGCACTCAGCGTCTGCCTCGTCTGGTGGGGATTGCCAAGTCATTGGATATGATGCTTACCGGCAAGCAACTGCGCGCCAAGCAGGCATTGAAGCTTGGGCTGGTGGATGATGTGGTGCCCGAGTCAATCTTGCTACAGACGGCAATAGAGATGGCGCTAGCAGGTGCGCGTCCTGCGAAGAAGCGCAAGGTGCCAATGGTTGAGAAGCTGCTGGAAGGCACACCGGTTGGCCGTAACATCATATTCGATCAGGCACTCAAGCAGGTCAATAAGAAGACCCAGGGTAACTATCCTGCGCCAGAAAAGATCATCGACTGTGTGCGTCAGGGCGTGACTAAAGGCATGGTGAAAGGCCTCGAGGTGGAGGCGCAGCATTTTGGCGATCTCGTGGTCTCGAGCGAGTCGGAAGCTTTGCGTAGCATCTTCTTTGCGACCACAGAGATGAAGAAGGAAACCGGCGCCGGTGACGTATCGCCTCAGGCTGTCAACAAGGTGATGGTATTGGGCGGTGGCTTGATGGGCGGTGGTATCGCCTCTGTCACCACCACTAAGGCCAAGATACCTGTGCGGGTGAAAGATATCAGCGAAACCGGTTTGAGCAATGCGCTGGCCTATGCCTATAAGCTGCTGGCTAAAGGGGTTAAACGCCGTCATATGACACCGGCGGTGCGCGATAACCTGATGGCGCTGATGACCACCACCACAGAATATAAAGGCATCAAGGATGCGGATATGGTGGTGGAAGCCGTATTTGAAGATCTCAAGTTGAAACATCAGATGGTGCAGGATGTTGAGCGTGAATGTGGCGAGCACACGATTTTTGCCTCTAACACGTCATCGTTGCCGATCAAGCAGATCGCCGAGGCCGCCGAACGTCCCGAAAACGTCATTGGCCTGCATTATTTTTCGCCGGTCGAGAAGATGCCTCTGGTCGAGGTGATTGCCCATGAGAAGACGTCACCAGAGACCATTGCCACCACGGTCGCCTTTGCCCGCAAGCAGGGCAAGACACCGATTGTGGTGAAAGATGGTGCCGGTTTCTATGTGAACCGTATTCTGGCGCTCTACATGAACGAGGCTGCGAATTTGCTACTCGAAGGCCAGAGCGTCGATCATCTGGATAAGGCGTTGGTGAAGTTTGGCTTCCCTGTTGGCCCCATGACCCTGCTCGACGAAGTTGGCATTGATGTGGGCGCCAAGATCTCACCGATTCTGGAACAGGAGCTTGGTGAACGCTTTAAGGCGCCGGCGGCGTTTGACAAACTACTGGCTGATGAGCGTAAGGGTCGTAAGAATGGTAAGGGTTTCTACCAGTATGGCGGCAAGTCTAAGAAGAAGCTGGTGGATGAGAGTGTCTACGGCGTGCTGGGTCTAACACCTGGTAACGGCGGTGAACCAAGAGCCTTGGCCGAGCGATGTGTTGTGCAGATGCTTAATGAAGCGGTGCGTTGTCTGGAGGAGGGGATTATCGCGTCACCAAGAGACGGCGATATAGGCGCGATATTCGGTATCGGCTTCCCGCCATTCTTAGGTGGCCCCTTCCGTTACATGGACTCACTGGGCGCCAAGCACTTGGTCGAAACTTTAAAACGTTATCAAGATCAGTTTGGTGAGCGATTCACACCTTGTGATCGCTTAGTCGAGATGGCCGAATCTGGCAGTAAGTTCTACGATTAGGGCATCTATAGTGTTAACAATGCGGCAACATAATGCCGCATTTTTTTTGCCTGAGGATTATTTTTGCCTGTTTTTTGTTCACCCACAGGCTGGTTTCGGTTATCATGCTGGGCTCGTTTGGCTGTTTACAGTCCTCTTGGCACCGTTGTTGTGAGGTAGTGTCTGTGGTGATATGCATTCTTGGTGTACTAATGGTGAGTAGCTTGGCTATGGGAAATATGGCTTTTCGTGCTGGGTTAGGGGTGAAACGCTGGGCCATGCTAGGGTTAATCATGGGGCCGGTAGCCTATCCGCTGCTGAGTACACATAAGCGATTCGCCCATAAGCGGGCCCAGGGAAAGCATAGCATTGCGATAAAGGCGTAGGGCAGCCTCTGTGGCCATGTAGATGTAGGCTAGGCGCAAATCTCTAATTATACCAATCGTAATAAACAATTGATCATTCTAGCTTGTTAAAACGCTCTATAACTGTATTAGTATTTTTAATTGTAGAATAACTACTTATCTAAAAATCCTGCTTTGTTCTCAAGCGTTTTTCCTGCGCTATTTCTGATCACATATTTACTGTGATTGGTATTAAAAGTCATATAGCAAGATCAAAAAAGGAGCCTTTAGTAGCTCCTTTTTTATGTATCTGGTTTTCGAAAGACGTTTGATGTCAATTAGTTCCACCAACCTTTAGCAGGGATCACCTCTAGGTGATTTAGGCCTTCTGGAAGCTGTACTTTTTTACGCTCTGGTTTGTGAGTAAGTCCTAGAGCTTTTTTCAATGAATCTAACATAATCATTCTCCTTAAGACTTAAGCAACGGCTGAGTTGATGAATTTGACGTGTGGGTAGCCAGCGACTTCGAGAGGTTTGAACTTAACGTGTGGGTAGCCAGCGGCTTCGACAGGCTTGAACTTAACGTGTGGGTAGCCAGCGACTTCGAGAGGCTTGAACTTAACGTGTGGGTAGCCAGCGACTTCGAGAGGCTTGAACTTAACGTGTGGGTAGCCAGCGACTTCGACAGGCTTGAACTTAACGTGTGGGTAGCCAGCGACTTCGATAGGCTTGAACTTAACGTGTGGGTAGCCAGCAACTTCGAGAGGCTTAAATTTAACGTGTGGGTAGCCAGCGACTTCGACAGGCTTGAACTTGACGTGTGGGTAGCCAGTAACTTCAAGAGGCTTGAACTTGACGTGTGGGTAGCCAGCGACTTCGACAGGCTTGAACTTGACGTGTGGATAACCAGCGACTTCGACAGGCTTGAACTTAACGTGTGGGTAGCCAGTTACTGCTAGTTGCTCAGTCTTCTGCCCCTTGATGTCAGACGTATTTGATACTTCTTCGGTATTAATATTTGCAGTTGATAAGCTTGTTGCTAAAGCGATGGCAGTAACTAGTCCGTTAATCATTGTCTTAATCTCTCAGGGTTATTGAAGTTATAGTGCCAACTATTCGTTGACGTCTGAGAGATGTATTGCAGGTGTTATGCCAATTTTTATTTTTAGCTTAATTTTAGTTAAACATTCTTTTCTTCAGTCTGTCATTTGCATGATAAATCATTAGGCTTTCTTGTGTTGAGAGACTGGTGTATAGCTAAAGCTTTCTTGTTTTAGCAGTTCGGTAAAGCTAGTCTCATTGACGGCTTTGCTGTATATAAACCCTTGTATTTCCTCGCATTTTAGCGCTTTCAATATGCTGAGCTGAGAAGCCTCTTCGACGCCTTCACCGACCACTGAGAGCCCCATGTTATGGGCGATAGTGATGATAGAGTCGACCATTTTTAGATCTCTGTCAGATTTATCTATGTCGTCAACAAAAGCCTTATCGATTTTCAGGGTGTCAATTGGGAAGCGCTTTAAATATGACAGTGACGAATATCCGGTGCCGAAGTCGTCTAACGCAAGGCTGACGCCCATTTTAGAGAGTTGCATCATCACCTTTATAGCCTTTTCTGGCTGTTTTATGACGGTACCTTCGGTAATTTCTAGCTCAAGGTTGGCTGCTGGCAGCTGAGTGAGACGTAAAATTGACTCTATCCGCTGCTGGAGGTCTGGAAGAGCGAATTGTTGCGATGATAAATTGACGGCGACTCGGCCGTTGAACAAATTTTGACGGCGCCAATTTTGCGCCGCAAAGCAGGCTTTACGTAGAACGACTTCGCCAATCTCAACGATGAGCCCATTCTCTTCTGCCAGCGGGATAAAGTCGCCAGGCGGAATAAGACCGTGTTCTGGGTGATTGAGCCTTACCAGAGCCTCCATACCGGCCATCTTGCTACTTCTAAGATCTATCTTAGGTTGGTAGTAGACTTCGAAGAGATCATCCCTTAATCCTTCGCGGATGAGGTTTTCGACTTCCAGCTGGCGAATGGCATTGCGATTGAGCGATTCAGAATAGAACTGATAACGATTGCCGCCGGCAGATTTAGCGTGATACATGGCAATGTCAGCCTTACGCAGAAGCGCCTGCTCGTTCTGATCATCTTCCGGGTAGAGCACAATGCCGATACTCACCCCCACAACAACTCTGTCTTTGGTGAGTTCGAACGGGCTGGAGAAGGCATCGACCACATGATTAGCAATCACGGCGCTTGAGCCGATATCCGGGTTGTTATCGACCAGTATGGCAAACTCATCGCCCCCTAAACGATAGATACTCGTATGATAAGGAACGGTGGATTCGATGCGTCTGGCCACTTTGATCAGTAGTTCATCGCCTACCTGGTGACCAAGAGAGTCGTTAATCTTCTTGAAGTTATCTAAGTCCAGCACCATAAGGGTATGATGGGTATCTTTCTTCACCAGGTTACCCAGGGTAACCATGAGGCTTGAACGGTTTGGCAGGCTGGTGAGGAGATCGTTGTTGGTGAGTTTACGTAGCTCCTCTTCTTGTTGTTTACGACGAGAAATATCAGAGAATACGCCAACATAGTGGGAGAGGACCCCCTGTTCATCGTAAATCGCATCGACCGTTAGCTCCATCAGGAAACTGCTACCGTCGCCCTTGGCGGATTCGACTTCGTTACTCCAGCTGCCTTGCTGTTGCAGAATATGACGAATTTGCTCGGAGTAGCTTTCGGGGTAAAGGTCAAACTTAAATAGCTCGCCGATAAAGTCATTGCGGCTCTTCTCACACAGATCACAGCAAGCCTCGTTGACTTCAACGAATGTAAACTTGTTGTCCAAGATAAACATGCCTTCGGAGATATTCTCGATAGCTCGCTCGAACAGTCTCAGTTGTTCCTCTGCTTGCTTGAAGTTGCTGATGTTTTTGATTGTACCTGTCATACGCAGGGCTTTATCTTCCTCATCGCGTTCAACGATTTTTGCCCTGTCCAATATCCAGATCCATTGGTCATCTTTGCCTTTGACGCGATAGGCCGCCTCGAAGTGGTCTGTTTCGCCATAGAAGTGCTTATTCAGCGCCGTATTCACTCGTTCTTGGTCCATGGGGTGAATGTTGCTTTCTTCACCATCCTCACCCGAACGCTGACCGTCTCGTGGAAACTCCAGGGAACCCCAGATATTAGAGCGATAAATCTGTCCGGTTTCGATATCCCAGTCCCACATCTCATCACCGCTTCCCCACAGAGAAAGCTTCAGTCGCTCTTCTGACTTAGCGATCTGGCGTTGCACCTCTCTTCTTCTGAGAGCCGCCTTGACTATCGCGCCAGTGATCAACAGCGTAATGAGCAGGTAGACGAGCTTGGCTTGAATCGATAACCACCAGGGAGGGGTGATTTCGATCGAAAGGCCTTGGGTAACTCCTAACTTCTTCGTTAAAGGGTCAATGGTATGTACCTTGAAGTAATATTCGCCAGGAGATAAGTTAGTATAGGTTGCGGAATTAATGCCTTTGGAGTTTATCCAAGCATCGGAAAGCCCTTCCATCTGATAGGCATATTCCAATGTCTTATCGATGTTTCCAGGTGTGCTAAATTTCAAAGTAAATGGATAATCTGAATACTTTAGGCTTATCTTTTCCGTTTTAGGAAGTTGTTTTTTTAATATGCTACCATTTACTTTTTCTGGAACATTGAAAACCAATAATGTATCTATAATTACTTTGGGAGGTATTCTTTTTGTTAGGAAGTCAGAAATTTTATTTGCATCTAAAACACTTAAGCCATTTATACCGCCTATGTAAATCGTTTCATCTATGCTGGATATTGCCTGTGAGTTATACTCGTCTTGGCTCCCATATGATGAAGGGAATGAATACATATAATGATCATCGGTTATCAAGAATATTTCAGCGTTTGATGAAGCAATTATATTTTTGCCTACTTTTTCAATGGCGTAAATAGGTTTACTGCTTTTGAATAATTCGGTTGTATGTTTTTTTGATGTTTCAAATTTTGAAAGTGAATTCCTGGTTGTGAAATATACTGTATTCTTGTCTATGAAAATACTACTAACTAGATCTGCAGCAACGACTTTAGATACCAAACCAGATTTTAATGAAAACAATCCGCTTTGAGTGGCTACCCAAGTAGTGTTATTTTTTATTTTTATATCGTAAATTGGATTGCCACTATCGACCGTAATCGGTGTTATTGTTTCATCATCTAGACTATAGAAAAACACTTTGCCATCGAATGAGCCTGTGATAATCCTATTATTATCTTTATCGCTTCTTACAATTAAAAATCTATTATTACTCAGTGTTTTATGTTCGCTGGTCAAGGTGTCTATCGACTGGAGTCCTGCGGTAGAAGCAATGTATATCTTATTGTTCTTTATTATCGCAGATTTTGGGCCTTCTATTTTTGAATCATAACTATTGATTAAATTAAGATTTTTATCAAAAATTTCGATCAAAGGAGAGTCAGATGCAACAATTAAGTTTTCTTTTTTATAGCTATCAATTGACCATACATTTCTATCTGAAATATAGTTCTTCAAAAGATTTCTGTCATGTTTTACTATAGTTATTCCATCGTTTAATGCCGCAATGTAAACGCCATTTTTACTGGAATAAATTAGCGGTGGGTTGGTTGTCTTAGAATCTGTGTTTAATTTTCCTATTACATCTACGTTAAAATTGTTGTCAATAGTTGTAATTATATTGTCACTCAATATTATTGGGGTTGAGGTATTCTCTGAGATGCTGGTTATTTCGCTTGGGAATATTAGTTTTTCTCTTGTTTCGATATCAACTAGGCTGTCTTTTTGTGGTGTAAAAACTTTGCCGTTAAATAAGGTTAGTCCTATCGAATTCTGTGTAATTAATCTTATATTCCCTTGGTTGTACTCATAAATGCTACCGTCATAATTTCTAACGTATATTTTGTTGTTGAGTACAATGGTTTTCTTTATCCCACCAAAATCATAACTGGTGATTAATTTAACTGAACCCTCTGATTTTTTTAGTTCTAATAAGTCGTTTTCAGTACCAATGATTATTGAGCTACCGTATTCATTTATAGACCAGATAGCTTGGTTTTTTATTAATTCATGGTTTGTTTTTTCAAAATTATCTAAATTATCATTGTAAATAACTAGGCCTTTATCTGTACCAACAAGCAACCTATTACTATCATCTATATACAAGCTTCTAATGAATGAGCTTGGTAAAGAGCTATTATCACCTTCGGCAAAATAGTGCTTAAAATGGGTACCATCGAATCGATTAAGTCCATTTAGGGTACCAATCCAAATATATCCCTGTTGATCTTCAACGATTGAAGTGACGGTACTTTGGGATAAACCTTCGGGAACATTGTAGTGATCGACTTTTAAGATCGGCGCGTTGCTTGGGGTGTCACTGGCGGAGGCATAGCCGGAGACAGTCAGGGCCATTAGCAGTGAGAGTAGCAATCTTGAGAGGATTTTAGGCATAATTATTAGTTTGATTATCAGCCAATAATGCATAGGCAACAGTTATTTAACCTAATTTATTCAGAAATAGGGGGATTTGTCAAAGGAACACTGAATTTTCTTGTTTGCAAATTACTTTCATTTTCATTGTCTTTTAGGGCTTTGTTCTATGAGAAGTTCTTTCTGGTTTGGCTTTGTCTGCTGTTTGCGCTCATATCAGGCGTTTGTCCTATCTCGAATATTTTAGCGAATGAAGCGATAAAGGGGCTAAGAATCATTTCCCTAGCGCAGCAGGCGATCGAGAGCTAAGGCGAGCTATAGCTAAGAGGATTGAGCTAGATAAGAGCTTAAGCCTTGACCAAAGGCCACTTTGGCCTGACAGCTAACACTTAGAAGAGAGCGCCTAACAGCTGCATCTAATAGATATCGCTCAAAGGCGTCGCTAAAAGATATCGCTTAAGAGATAAGGCCTCGGCGATATGGCTTAAGGGAAGGTGGGGCTGGCTAGTAGCTAAACTTGGCTGCCCGTTGTTTAAAGCTTCTCAGATCTGTGATCATATTGTCTGATGTGAGCTGTTCCTGATTCCTGTGTTGTTCTCCCGTGGTAAAGAGGATCAGGCGGTCACCGTGTTTAGTGCGCATCTTCTGCATCATAAATTTAATCAGGTCAGAGCGGGTAAGTTCGCCAATTTTTTCGGCCACCAGTTCTCGCTGGTTAAAGTCGTAGTCTTTATTCCCTATGCTCGACCAGTATCTTTGTCCCCGGGTCTTGAGGTTAGGGTCATGTTCCATAATCTGGTTGACCAAACCTTGCTTGGTGAGCTCCCACTGATCATTGGTGATCTGCATGACGGCATAATTAAAGTCTGCGATAAACTCGTCGATGGCCTCCAGTAGCTTTAGAGGCCCTGCAGTGGGGGATTGCACATAGAAGATCATGCCTGGGTAACGATTGAGCGGCAGATAACCCGTGCCCACCATGTAACCCAGCTGACGTTTAGTTCTTAGCTCGTGGAAGAAGGTCGAAGACATGGTGTGGTTTAACAGGCTGAAAAGGGCCATCTTGAGTGGTGTCGCCTCAGCAGACTGATAGTAGACTATGATGCTGCTGTCTTGATGATTGACGCTAACCTCACGCATCAGGGTGCCGACATTTTCAAGTTTTATCAGCTCACGTTCCGATTCGCCGCTGGGAGAGGAAACCAGAGAGAGAATATGGTCGAGTCGCTTACCCAAGGCCTGCGCCTCCTCGGTCAGCCAATCACCATATACCAGCCCCTCGAGGTGGATCTTCTCATAGAAGGCCCGTACGTGGTTGTGAAGATCGTCTAGGGTGATATCTTCAAGCTCTTCTGCCATGCGTTGAGGCTCGAAACTACTTTTCTGCAGCGTAACCGTCAGGCTGGTGAATAGCTGTGAGATAGGTTTTGCCCGGCTCTGATTAAACCAGTTACGCAATATCTGCTTCTTAATCTGCTTAAATCTGTCCTGGGTAAAGTTACGTTCTCTGGCTTTATTAATCAGCAGCGACAGCAACGCCTCTTGCTTCCCTGTCAATCCCGTTAGGTGCAGGGTGATCCCCCCTTGATGAGGGTAGATGTTATAGCTGAGTCCAGCGACCTCGGCCGGATAGGTAAATTCGGTCAGGTAGTCGAGCAGCATCTCCACATAGAGACGGGTGAGCGCCGCATGTTTTGGGGTGGCGGCCGCCTGATGTGAATCGAGGGACAGGTACATATGTCCCTTGGGGACATTAAATTCATCATCTTTCTTATGCCAGATCCGATAGCCGGTTTCCTGGCAGACGACGACAGGTACCGGATGGTCACTCTTAACATCCCTGGCTATCGAATCCTCGATAATAAAGGGGTTGGGGTCCGGTAGTTTTAGTGTCTCTCTGACATCAGGGTCACGCCATGGATGAAGCCGTTGTTTATCTATGGGCTTCATCTGATAGGGGGAGTGGTACCAGGCGGCCTGCTTTTCTGTGTCTAAGTCGGGTGAGATAAGCTGGATACGCAGATTGTCCGGACTCATTAGATCCAGCAGTTCGGTGACTTGAGTGACGTCCAAACCATCCATGCGATAATCGCCATAGATGAGATCGACTACCTCATAGTGGTGCATGTTGATGCTGAGGTGACTGGCCAGATCCAGCGGTTTGATCTGTTCCTGATATTTAAAGGCAAGTTTTAGCAGATTGGCGCGCTCTTGATATCGCCAGGCCTGCATGCCCTGGGTTTTAATCAGTTTAAGGTATTCGAAGCTCGCCTGAATCACATCATCGAGTTGTAGCAGGCCTTTTTCGGTCAGCTGAATGCTGATGTTATAGTCTTTAAAGTTATAACCATTGACGCCACCACCGGCCGAGAGATTGATGGCCAGCCCTTGTTCCTTGAGGTGACTCAGCAGGCTTCCCTTACCCTCATAACCCAACAGATGACTGATAAAGGTTAGCGGCTTGCGCTTATAGAAGCGGTCGATGGCGGGCAGGGGAAAGGTGATCGCCACGCGGCGCTGCTCTTTTAGCGGCACTATGTTGATCTGCTGGCCAAGTTGGGCCGCTTCATAGATGGCTACCTTGGGGTATTGCTTTGTCAGCGCACGGTTTTCAATCGGCGCAAAATAGCTCTTGGCCAGAGATAAAAGCTCGCTCAGTGGCAAGGGGGCTACCAGACACAGGGTCATCAGGTTGGCACTGTAATGAGTTTGATAGAAATCCAGCAGCTCTTGCCTAAGAGTTTTCTCATCGCCGTCTAAGGTCTTGAGATTCCCGACAGAGAATTTAGAAAAGGGATGCGCCGGGTTTACGGTTTCCTTTTGGACCTGGTAGGTGCGGCGAATATCATCTTTGAGCTTGAGGCTAAATTCTGACTCGATGGCGTGGCGCTCTCTGTCGACCAGTTCCAGATCGAAGCAGGGGGCGATAAAAAACTGGCTAAATCTATCCAGAGACTCTTCGAACACCTCGGCGTCGATGGCAAAGAAGAAGTTAGTCTGCTCTGTGCCTGTCCAGGCATTGTTGCTGCCGCCATGCTGATTGATGAAGGCATGATATTCGCCAGACTTGGGGTATTTCTCCGTGCCCAGAAACAGCATATGCTCTAGGAAATGCGCCATACCGGGACGTGAGGCGGGATCGTCAAAATGGCCAACGTTAACCGCCATAGACGCGGCGGCCTGCTGGGCCTGGAGATCTTCCACTAGCAATACACGTAGCCCATTGTCCAGCTGCAGATATTGGTACTGGCGATGATCGTTGGGGCTTTTAGTGATCGGCATAGATGTTTGCAATGGCTGGCTCCATCCTTATGCTGGACAAACGTATGATATTCATCGGAGTTTAGGCGACTAAAGCGGTAAGACTACATATTGAGCCTCAAAAAAGACTTTGGCAAATATCTTATCCATTATTCGACTAATTAATAACAGGGTTAAGGTTTGTTGCGCCGAACTTTAACGCTACAATTCATAGTAGAACAAGAATAATCATAGCGAGAGTAGTATGAAGCTATATTTGATGCGACATGGTGAGGCGGGTTATCACGCCCACTCAGATCGAGAACGTGTACTGACAGAAATCGGCCGTTATCAGACTGAATTGATGAGTAATTGGCTGGCCCGTGATGTGACCGAGTTCGATCTTGTGTTGGTGAGTCCCTATCTGCGTGCGCAGCAAACATGGCAGGAAGTGAGTAAGCACTTCCCCGAACCGAGAAAGTGGCTGGTATTAGATGAGCTGACCCCTTCGGCCGAGCCGACCCTGGCCGCCGATCTCACTTTGGCCTATGCCGAACAATATAAGGCGGATAATGTGTTAGTGATTGCCCACATGCCGCTGCTAGGTTATATGGTGAGCGAGTTGGTACCCGGCATCGAGCCGCCGCTGTTTGCGACTTCTGGTGTGACCCTTATCGACCGTCATGGCGAGCGGGGCTCCCTGAGCTGGCAGCATACCCCTCATACGGTGAGCTAAATCGAATAAAAGGTTAGAATAAAAGGTTAGAATAAAAGTTAACCATAGAAAAAGAACGCCGGGGCGTCCTTTTTAATATCTATTTGCGCCCAAAGATGAGCGCTAATGCTGACTTCTAGGCCGGTTGCAGCGCTTGTCAATTCTGATGGGGGATCGCTATCACCCTCAATCAAAAATATGATTACTCCCAGCTAGGGAACTCACCGACTTCGACTAAGACCAAAAGCGCCGCGTCGCCGCCCCATTCCTTGGGCGCCTTGTGGAAGGCCTTAACCTGCGGATGCTGCGCCAGCCACATGGGAATATTCTGTTTTAATATCCCGGTGCCATGACCGTGCATGACGCAGCAGCATTGGCTGTGCTGCTTAACACAGGCCTGAATCAGGGCCGCAAGTTCCAGTTTGGCTTCGGTTTGGCGCATGCCGTGGAGATCCAGCAGCAGATCCGGCTGATAGTCGCCGCGCCTGAGCCGCTTAAGCTCGTGACTGTCCACATCCTCTCTGGCCCAGCGCATGGCGCCTTCTAGTGGCAGCAAGGGCTGGTAGGTATCTGAAAAATAGCTGTCGGCGTGTAGCTGAGTGGTCGCGACTTCCAGCTCACGCTTAGGTTTTTGCGGCGCGGAGAAATGACGCTTATCCTGTTTAAGCGGCTTTATCCCTTTGGTTAACGCCGAAAAAAGCGCCAATTCATCATCATTTTCTTTATTCATGGCGCTATTTTATTGAATCCGATGCCATATGAATAGAGTTCAGTTACAATGAGGCGGAACTATCTAGCGGGAGCCAGTTTTGGACAAGATTTTTGTTGATGAAGCCGTGACGGAATTACGTACAATCGGCGATATGTTACGTTGGGCGGTGAGCCGCTTTAACGATGCCAATATCTACTATGGTCATGGTACCGATAACGCTTGGGATGAAGCCATCGCTCTGGTATTCCATGCGCTGCATCTGCCAGAAGAGATTGGCCAGCAGGTGATCCATAGCAATCTGACCAGTAGCGAAAAGCATAAGATTGTCGAACTCATCATTCGCCGGGTACGTGAGCGTCTGCCCGTGCCTTATTTGACCAACCGCGCCTTCTTTGCCGGCCTCGAGTTTTATGTGGATGAAAGGGTGTTGGTGCCGCGCTCTCCCATTGCCGAGATGATCGCAAACCGTTTCAGCCCTTGGCTCTATAACAAGCCGGTAGACCGTATCTTAGATCTCTGTACCGGTAGCGCCTGCATCGCCATCGCCTGTGCCTATGAGTTTGAAGATGCCGAGGTCGATGCTATCGATATCAGTAGTGACGCGCTGGAAGTGGCGCAGATCAACGTTGAATCCTTAGGCGTGATGGACAGGGTTTTCCCTATCGAGTCTAATTTGTTTGCCGCCATCCCTAAGGGGCCGCAGTACGATCTTATCGTCTCCAATCCGCCTTATGTGGACGCCGAAGATATCGGTGACATGCCTGATGAATATCATCACGAGCCAGAGCTTGGGTTAGCCTCGGGGCGCGACGGCCTGGATCTGACGAAACGCATACTAGCCAATGCGGCCGACTACCTGACGCAAGATGGTCTGCTAGTGGTCGAGGTGGGTAACTCTATGGTACATCTCATCGAACAGTTCCCCGAGGTGCCATTTACCTGGGTTAACTTCGAACATGGTGGCGACGGCGTGTTTGTGCTCACTCGCGATCAGTTAGTTGAAAATGAATCACTTTTCGCCATCTACAAAGATAGTGAATAATGTAGTGTCGGCTAACTGTGTTGTCGGCTAACTGTGTTGTCGGCTAACTGTGTTGTCGGCTAACTGTGTTGTCGGCTAAATGGTTTATCGGCTTAGCATGACTAAGCCGATTTAAGAATATAGCCACTGGCGGCTTTGGGTTATGCTGGGGTCAAATAATTAAGTAGAGGTGAAGTAAGCGAATGTCGGGTAACAGTATCGGTCAAAATTTTGTGGTGACGACGTTTGGTGAGAGCCATGGTAAGGCCCTGGGATGCATTATCGATGGTTGTCCTCCGGGTCTGGCGATTGATGAAGCCGATATGCAACACGATCTCGATAGGCGCCGTCCCGGCACCTCGCGCTATACCACTGCCAGACGCGAGCCCGATCAGGTGAAGATACTCTCAGGCGTATTTGAGGGGCAGACCACAGGGACTTCCATCGGCTTGGTGATCGAAAATACCGACCAGCGTAGCCAGGATTACTCCAACATCAAAGATCAGTTCCGCCCGGGTCACGCCGACTATACCTACCAGCAAAAATATGGCCTGCGAGACTATCGCGGTGGCGGTCGTTCCTCTGCGCGGGAGACCGCTATGCGCGTAGCGGCCGGCGCTGTGGCGAAGAAATACCTTAAGCAGGTGCATGGTATAGAGATTAAAGGTTATCTGTCTCAGCTCGGCCCTATTTGCGCCGAGACCCTGGATTTCGACCAGGTAGAGCAAAATGCCTTCTTCTTCCCCGATGCCAGTAAGCTCGAGCAGCTCAACGACTATATGCGCGAGCTGAAAAAGAGCGGTGATTCTATCGGTGCCAAGGTGTCTGTAGTGGCGACCAATGTGCCTGTGGGACTGGGCGAGCCCGTATTCGATCGTCTCGACGCCGATATTGCCCATGCCCTGATGGGGATCAACGCCGTTAAAGGGGTTGAGATTGGTGACGGTTTCGCCGTAGTCAATCAGAAGGGATCTGAGCATAGGGATCTCATGTCGCCCGAGGGCTTTGCCTCTAACCATGCCGGCGGCATTCTCGGTGGGATCTCATCGGGTCAGCCGATTGTCGCGCATATCGCCATGAAGCCGACTTCCAGTATTAGCGTGCCGGGAGAGAGCATGACGGTGCAGGGCGAGCGCTCAGAGGTGGTCACTAAGGGGCGTCACGACCCCTGCGTAGGCATCCGCGCCGTGCCGATTGCCGAGGCCATGTTGGCCATCGTCTTGATGGATCATCTTCTCAGACACAGGGCACAAAACATGAATGTTGAGAGCATCACTCCTGTGATTGGGATGAAGTAAGGCGCAATCTAAAGCGAGTAAGAGGGCACAGTAATGTGCCTTCTTTTATGGGGCCCATAATGCCATGGGGTCAAGCCAGTATAAATAAGCTTCGGCCAGTAGCAGAAGCCACTCACAATAAATTAAAAATAAGTACTCATTAAAACAAATCGCTCCCAATAATATCGAGAGCGGATAATAACCCTGCTAGGAATAGCCCTACACAAATGTCGTCCAACATTAAGTTTCCTTCCAGCATGACACCCAACAGCGAGTCGTCAGCATCACAGCAGCAACTACATTGGATCAGCGCCTGTTACTTTTTCTTCTTCGCGATCCTTGGCGTGCTGGTGCCTTACCTTGGAGTCTTCTTCGAGCACAGAGGGTTCGATGCTCAGCAGATAGGTTTCCTGCTCGCCATCTTGATGGCGACCCGCATCATAGCGCCCAATATCTGGGCCATGGTGGCCGATAGAACAGGCATGCGGGGTCAGCTGGTTAAGATGGGGGCTGCCTGTTCGGCGGTGACCTTCATGACCTTCTTCTATCACGGCGGATTTCTCTACTTAGCGATTAGCCTCAGCATCTATACCTTTTTCTGGAATGCGATTTTGGCCCAGCTCGAGGTGATCACCCTCGAGACCCTTGGGGAGAACACGGGGGGTTATGGCAAGATCCGCAGCTTCGGCAGCCTGGGCTACCTTGTCTTCGTGGTGAGCGTGGGCTTCGCCATCAGCCAGTTCGGCACAGAGATCTTACCCTTTGTGGGCCTCGCCTTGTTTCTGGGTTTGCTGGGCTGTGCCTTATCTCTGCCAAGTACCCGGGTAAAAGTCGATACGAGCCAGGTGGCTACGCCGCTCAAGTTAGATGCTGGCATCATCTGGTTTTTGCTGTCGGCTATGTTACTGCAGATGAGCGCCGGGCCATTTTATGGTTTCTTTGTGCTCTATCTAAAACAGGTAGGCTATAGCGAGTCCAGTGCCGGCATCTATGTCGCCCTTGGTGTGCTGGCCGAGATAGTGATGTTTATGTTTGCGCCAAGGCTGCTCGGGCGCTACGGGGTTAGCGCCTTGCTGGTGGTCTCTATCGGCTTTACGGCGGTACGCTGGCTGCTGATGGCCTTTTGTGCCAGTAGCATGATCTGGCTTGGGGTTAGTCAGTTGCTGCACGCCTTCACCTTTGGTTTAGTGCATGCGGCCTCGATTCAGTTTGTACATCAAAGATTCGACGTGCGTCATCGCAGCAAGGGGCAGGCGCTCTATGCCAGCCTGAGTTTCGGCGTCGGTGGCGCCTTGGGTACCTGGCTGTGTGGCTTCATCTGGGGCGATGGCTCTCAGGCCTGGCTCAGTTGGTTGGTGGCTGCGGTTTGTGCATTGCTGTCTATGTTCGCGGTACTCCTAATCCCTAAGGCACGTGAAGTGGTAAAACAATAAGAGATGATAAGGAAATATCCATGAAACAGACATTTCGCCTCGGCGTGATCATCAATCCTCTTGCAGGCCTTGGGGGCAGCGTGGCCCTCAAGGGCAGCGATGGTGTGGCGCAGGAGGCTATCGCTCGCGGCGCCGAACCCAAGGCGCACCTGAGAATGGCGCAGGCGCTCGAGGTGATTAAACCCTATCAGCAAAAGATCACTATCGTTACCGCCTCCGGTGCCATGGGGGCCGATTTGGCCGATCAGCTGGGGTTTAAGCATCAGGTGGTCTATCAGGCGGGCGAGACGACGGCGGCCAGCGATACCCAGGCTGCCGCTACGGCGCTGCAACAAGCGGGCGTGGATCTTTTGTTGTTTGCCGGTGGTGACGGTACGGCGCGGGACCTGTTTGAGGTCATCGATGAGGCTCAGCCCGTGCTGGGGGTGCCTGCCGGGGTGAAGATTCACTCGGGCGTCTACGGCATTACGCCCCACGCCTCGGGCATGGTAGTCAAATTACTGCTCGAGGGGGCTCTGGTGAGCCTGATGTCGGCCGATGTGATGGATATCGACGAGGTAGCCTTCAGGCAAGGGGTGGTGCGGGCGCGCCGATTCGGTGAGATGCAGGTGCCTGCCGAGCCACGCTACATTCAGGCCGTTAAGATGGGCGGTAAAGAGGTCGATGAGTTGGTGCTGGCGGATATTGCTGCCGAGGCGATCGAGCAGATAGACGATGGGCTTGCCATCATGGGCTCTGGTAGCACGGTCGCGGCGGTGATGGAGGAGCTTGGACTCGATAACACCCTGCTGGGGGTGGACTTGATCGAGGAGGGCAAGCTCGTTGCCAGCGATATGAGCGCTCAGTCGCTGTTCGAGCTGACTGCCAATCGTCAGTGTAAGTTAGTGATCACCCTGATCGGCGGGCAAGGGCATATCCTGGGGCGGGGCAACCAGCAGCTGTCGCCAGCGCTGATTCGTCAGGTCGGTAGAGAAAATATTATCATCCTGGCGACAAAAACTAAGTTAAAAGCACTTGAAGGTCGGCCCTTAATTGTGGATAGTGGCGACCCAGAGTTAGACAGCGAATTATGTGGTTATTATAAAGTCGTGACCGGCTACCACGATTATGTGATGTATCAGGTGGCTAATCCTGACTTAATCAACCCGGATTTAGTCAGCCCAGATTTAATCGGGCAACCTGAGTAGCGAAATGATAATTGGAGACGTAATAATGTTAGAGCAGTATGAGCAAGCATTAGACGAGTGGATCGCCACCAAGGTTACAGGCGGTGACGATGATCAACTCTTCGCCAGCGGTTACCTGCAGGGCCATGTTGCCGTAGTCCTGTCTGAACTCGAAGTGCAAGAGTCTCAGGATTACCAGGCGCTGGATACTAAGATGCAGGCCTGTTTGGAGACGGCCAAGTCTGAACTGGAACCTGCCGACCTTGCCCTGGTGGTTAACGCCTGGAATGAACTGCGCGAGAAGATGGCTCAGGTGGCCAGCGCCTAATCATGGCTAACACAAGCAAGGCGATTATCGGGCTGCAAAACCCCAAGAGCCCTACCAACGTGGGCGGCGTGATGCGCGCCGCCGGCTGTTATCGTGCCGATGAGGTGCGATACACGGGCAAGCGTTATGCGCTGGCCGCACAGCACAGGGGCGAGCAGTACAACACAGACACCAAGCGGGTGAGTCAGCATATTCCGCTAAAAGGGGTCGAGTCATTGCTGGATGAGCTCGATGTCGATACTAAGGTGATCTGTGTCGACCTGGTGGAAGGCGCCACGCCGCTGCCGGCGTTTAATCATCCAGAGAAAGCCATCTATCTCTTCGGCCCAGAAGACGGCACCCTAGAGCAGGCGCTTATCGATCGTGCCGATGAGGTGGTCTATGTTCCCACAGTGGGCTGTATGAATCTGGCCTCCTCGGTTAATGTGTTGCTCTATGACCGACTGGCGAAGGGCGAACACCTCGCAGGCGATGAGCTCATTCGGGCCAGCAGAGACACCAACAATCGCGTCAAGGTAAAGTCTTAGCCTTATTTATACAATGAAAACGCCGACTCAATGAGTCGGCGTTTTGTTATCTGGTGGCTAGTTAGTTAATCATGCCAAGGAGTGACCATCGTCTTTTGCTTGCTAAACGGGCGAGGTTTTAATCCTGTCTCATACCAATCACAGTAAACATGTGATCAGAAATAGCGCAGAAAAAACGCTTGAGAACCAAGCAGGATTTTTAGATAAGTAGTTATTCTACAATTAAAAATACTAATACAGTTATCGAGCGTTTTAACAAGCTAGCATGATCAATTATTTATTACGATAGGTATCACACCCTCTTACAGCGCCTTACCCTTGATAAGCTTTCTCATCCACATACGATTGGGGTTGAGCAGGGTTAATATATCATTCGTGGCAGGTAGCAGCTCGCCGCAAAGCTGGGCGGCTAAGATCTCTGCCGCCAATGGACCCGAGGTGAGACCGCGGGAGCCGAGTCCGCCGAGAATATACAGACCATGATGCACAGGAGCAGGTGTAGCCTGCCAATATTTGGCACTCTCTTTGGTATGCTGGTGCTCGCCGTAGGCTGCTGATATCGCCTCGAAATCGGGTGCGCAGCCCATCATGGGGGCGTGATCCCTAGTCACCATGCGCACGCCTACGCGAGCGCTATGACCTGTGATGTCCACGGCCTTGGTCCAGTCTCCGCCGTAGCTGGTGCGGATCTTATCTAGGTTCTCTACTTGTTCCACCGCGCTGTAGTCGAGATTACTGGCGTCTTTCACATAGCTGGCGCCTGTACAGTGCAGCCTGTCGTGGGCGGGCGTGAGATAGCCGTGGGCGCAGAGTACCGTCTTAAGATCGGCAAGCGGTGCTCTTGCCGGGATATGGCTGACCTGGCCGCGAAAACCGCTGATGGGTAAGTGGGCCGTTTGCGAAAAGTCGGTCAGGTGACGGCCATTGGCCAGCACTAGGTTGGCAAAGGGGCCAAATTCTTGCCTCTGACTTTGCAGCACAGCGCTCAGATACCATTGCTGATCTTCGAACCGAATAGCTGTGATCTGGCATTGGTAGTGTGTGCTCTGCTTACCGAGCTGCTCGGCCTGGCTGATGGCCGCGCGGGTAAATGCCTGGGGCGATACCCAACCACCGAGCGAGTAGTAGATCCCCTCATGCTCTATGGTGACGCCGGCAAGCGCCGTAGCCTCTGTGGCGTTGACGGCCTGAGCGATAGAGTCAGCCCAGGGCTGGGCATTGATGATCTTAGCCAGGCGCTTATGGCTGCGTTCATCATGACCTGTCTGTAACACACCGCAAAAGTCATGGGGGATCTCGTGGCCGGCATCGACCAAGTGAGCGATGCGCTGGCGGCTAAAGAGATAGCCTTGTAAGAAGTAGTGGCTCAGGCTGCCGTGCTCGGGCGTGAGCAGTGGATAGATGGCGCCCTGTTTGTTGCCCGAGGCTTGCTCGCCGGGCGCCTTATCCATACAGAAGAGGCTAACCGACTTGCCGCGCTCGGCCAGAGAGAGTGCTAAATTCGCACTGGCCACCCCGCCACCTATGATGGCGGTATCTCCCGCATATCCTTGATGCAGGGGATTGAAGGCAAGCCCATCGCTTTGTTGACGCCTCAGGGCTCGACGCTCCTGCATGGCGATATCCATTGATGCTTTGCTCGGCTTATCTACCAGAGTCATCAAGCGGTCATCTATGGCAGATAGGTTAAGGCGATAGCAGGTAAATCCCGCCTTGGTGACGCGCTCGGTCAGCTCGTTTGCGCTAGCTGTGGCCGGTTTATGATTTGAGTCAGTGCTCGGCGAGGCGTTATCCGCGCTTATATTACCGGGGTTAGCAAGTCGCACATCCGAGCGTTTTTCATCGGAAAGTTTTACATCGGCTAGCAGCACATTGGCGTTATCTTGGCTGAGGCGCGCCATCTGCCAGATAATGGCCTCATCCAGGAGATCTTTGTCGACCAGCCAGCTATGGATGGCTTGGCTTGGCTCGCTCGGGGCGAGCAAGGCCTTGATCTGCGAGAGCGGCTCGCCCAGATGAATGTCTATAATGAGCTGGGTGCTTGCTAGTTTTACCCTGTGGCAACCGGACACTTGGGCCTCGGCAATCACCTTAATTTGCTCTCTGGCTGATGAGGTCAAGGCGTCACAGTTGGCCTGTGCGAGCAGCCAAGGCGCCTGATGCTGGGCAAACAGGTGAAGATGAAGAGGCTGCTTAGCATGGGGTTGTTGCAATCGATCTGCTAGCACTGCCACCGGCCAGTTGGCGTCACATCTTGGGAGTAGGGCGATAATGTGGGGAGTGTTTTGACCCGCTATCGCCGATAAATGGCTGAAAATTTCTTCGAATGTAGGCATTTTGTCACTATTTTGTGCGTTATTCGGGTGTTCGGTAGCCAATGAATTTACTCTCAAGGGGATATTAGGCATTATTTTACCTGCCTTTATGGAAAGCTGACCACTTAAATGCAGTAAAAGCGATACTATTGGCGCAGCTAAATTGGTACTAGACGTACGGAATGGATAGTAAATAATGAAAAGAGTCGTGATCACCGGCCTTGGCATAGTGTCAAGTATCGGTAACAACAAGCAAGAAGTCACCGAGTCACTCAAAGCGGGTCGCAGTGGTATTACCCACTCAGATCAGTTTGAAGAAATGAAGCTTCGTAGCCATGTTTGGGGCGACATTAAGTTAGACCCTAAAGAGCATATCGACCGTAAAGCATTACGTTTTATGGGTGATGCAGCCGCATACGCTTATATTGCCATGGAGCAAGCGATAGCCGATGCTGGCCTCACCGAAGAACAATATTCAAATCACCGCGTCGGTATCATCGCCGGTACTGGCGGCGCGTCATCGGCTAACCAGGTTCAGGCTGCCGATACTCTGCGTGAGAAAGGTGTGAAGCGCGTTGGTCCTTATATCGTGCCACGTATCATGTCGAGCACGGCCAGCGCCTGTTTGGCCACGCCTTTTAAGATCAAGGGTATGAACTACTCAATCAGTTCGGCTTGTGCCACCAGTGCTCACTGTATCGGCCATGCGGTCGAGTTGATTCAGATGGGTAAGCAAGACATGGTCTTCGCCGGTGGTGCCGAAGAGGTGGATTGGACCCTGACCATGGGCTTCGACGCCATGGGCGCACTGTCGACTAAGTATAACGACTGCCCAGAGAAGGCTTCTCGTACCTATGATGCGGACCGTGACGGTTTCGTTATCTCTGGTGGCGGCGGTATCGTGGTTGTCGAAGAGCTTGAGCATGCACTTGCTCGTGGCGCTAAGATCTACGCCGAAGTGATCGGCTACGGTGCTTCTTCAGATGGTTACGACATGGTTGCGCCATCGGGTGAAGGCGCGGTGCGTTGTATGAAGATGGCTCTAGAAGATGTCGACACGCCAATCGATTACATCAACACCCATGGTACTTCAACGCCTGTTGGTGACATGCGTGAGCTGGAAGCCTTGGCCGAGACCTTCGGTGACAATCTGCCTGCTATCGCATCGACTAAGTCGTTGACCGGTCACGCGCTGGGCGCTGCGGGTGTGCATGAGGCTATCTATAGCCTTATCATGATGGAGAACAGTTTCATTGCACCAAGCATCAACATCGATAATCTTGATGAGAAGGCTCAAGGTATGCCTATCGTGACTGAATATCGTGATGCTGAGCTAAACACTATCATGAGCAACAGCTTCGGCTTCGGTGGTACCAATGCCACCCTGGTGATGCGCAAGTACAAGTAATTGCTTAGCTGTTATTAAAGACGGTTTTTTAAAGACAGTGATAAAAAAGGGGAAGCGAATGCTTCCCTTTTTTGTGGCTATTTTTCGTCTGACATCTTTCTGTTAACGCGTAATACCAATCACAGTAAACATGTGATCAGAAATAGCGCAGGAAAAACGCTTGAGAACAAAGCAGGATTTTTAGATAAGTAGTTATTCTACAATTAAAAATACTAATACAGTTATCGAGCGTTTTAACAAGCTAGAATGATCAATTATTTATTACGATTGGTATAAAATGCGCCCAGAGTGGGCGCATGCCTGATTACTGCGCGTTAAACTGCTGGCCCGTGACGCCTTTAGCATCGTCCCCCATGAGGTAGAGATAGGTGGTCATGATCGCTTCTGGGGTCTTGAGATCCTGTGGGTTCTCGGCTGGGTAAGCATTGGCGCGCATCTTAGTGCGGGTCGCACCTGGGTTGATGCTGTTAACGCGCAGGTTGCTGCCTTCATATTCGTGCGCCAGAGACTGCATCATGCCTTCGGTGGCGAATTTAGAGATGGCATATTCACCCCAGAAGGCGCGTCCCTGACGACCGACACTGCTGGAGGTGAACAGGATAGACGCAGAAGGGGCTTTCTTCATAACAGGCAGCAGCGCCTTGGTCATCATGATCTCGGCGACCACATTGACCTGTAGCACTTCCTTGACCGAATCCATCGAGATATGTTCGAAGGGGCCAAGTACACCCAGCAGGCTGGCGTTATGCAGCAGGCCGTCGAGGTGACCAAACTGCTGTTCTATGGTTTCGGCCATGTCCTGGTAGTTCTGCTCTGTGGCGCCCTTAAGATCCAATGGCACGATTGCAGGAGTCGGGTAGCCCGCCTGTTCTATCTCGTCATAGACGGCTTCCAGCTTCTTGACTGTCTTGCCCAGCAAGATAACGGTGGCACCATGTTCGGCGTAGGCCAGAGCAGCGGCGCGGCCAATACCATCTCCGGCGCCAGTGACCAGTATCGTTTTATCTTTAAGTAAATCTTTTGCTGCCTGATATTCCAACATGAGTCAATTTTTCCTGTAAGCGGAAATCCCCGCCATTTCTATGATTTATTCGAGCCTGATACGCATGTTTTAAACAAATGATTGATTAATGACCGTCAATCTGTTGTTTGTGTGTGACAAAATTGTAGCTAACTCAATAATTTTGCGTTAACTTGAGTGGCAATAAGGACGGTAAAAGTCCTATTGGTCACGCAAGGAAGACTATTGTGACCAATTTTTGGGGAAAACAAAATTATTACAACAAGATTTGGGGAAAAAAGATGAAAAGACTCTTTTTGGGTGTCGCAATTGCATCCGCATTGGGAATGGCTGGTTGTAGCGAAGATAGCGTCGATCAACTCGCAGAGAAGACCGAGCCGCTAATCCCTCTGTCACACATGGTATTCGATCCTGCTAACAGCAAGGTACCATTACCCAACGATCTACTTTTTAGCGGCACCACAGACGGTACTCTGACCATGCCGGGCGAGAAAGCCGACGGCACAAGCGATTATACAGACCCTCAGATGGCGTTAGGCGCCCTGGATGGTTGGTCTACTACCTCTCCCATTTCGATTAACGTCGAACCTGCGGCCGACCATGACGGCACCATGCTGACTCTGGCGGCAGCCTCTGTGGCACAGCCAGGCGCGGTGCGCATGTTTGAAGCCACTGTCGGCGGTCCACTCTCATCGGACCCCGAGTGTCAGTCTGCGCCTTCGGTTTCAGCCTGTAAGATAGGTAACGAGCTACAATTTGGCGTCGATTTTGTCGCCAGTGCCTCTGGCAACACCATCGCTATCGTGCCGCTAAAGCCGCTTAAGGCGGGTCAATCTTATGTGTATGCCACGACCGATCTGATTCAAGACTCGGCAGGCCGTCCTATTGCGCCGTCAACCACCTACGGCCTGCTTAAGCTGGATATTGAGACTAAGCCACTGGAAACGCCAGAGCAGCTGATGCTACAAGCCTTGGTAAACAGCTATGAGAAGGGGATGGCCGCCGCTCATGGCGTCGATGCTTCGACCATCAGCTACTCAGGCCTGTTTACCACTCAGTCGGTAAGCGATGTCTATGAGACGACTAAGCTACTGATGTTGCAAGAGGGCACACCTTTTGCCCCGTCTATCTCAGTGCCACAGCCTCATCCGCTGGGGATCACTGTTGCTCAGGCCGCTGGCTTGAAACCTGAAGACGGTGTGGCATATGTGGTCTCTAGCCTCGCCGATGTGTATGTAGCTGAGCTGACACTGCCGACTTTCGGCGGCTGTAACTCAGTGATGTGTAACGGCATCAATGGTAGCTGGCATGCGCTGGGCGACAGTCCGGTTGCCGTACTGCTGGCGCTGCAATCTGGCACCCTGAGTCAACAAAATTACGGCGCCCAGGCCGTGGCTCACGGTATCGATCCCGCGGCCGGCCTAGCCAACCCAGCCCTGTTGGCAGGCAAGAGCTGGTTACTCGATGATGGTACGCCGGCCGATAAGGCCAAGCACCTGACTAAGTTCAATCCTATCCCGGCTCCAACCGGTAGCGAGAAGGTGCCTGTACTCATCTCTATGCCAAACGCCGAGCGTCTGGCGCAGTTCTACGCCTCACAAGGCTTACCTTTTACGCCGCCTACGGCAGGCTGGCCAACCACCATCGCCATGCATGGTCTAGGCGGTGGTAAAGAGATGTCATTGGCCTACGCCGGTAGCTATGCTGCCATGGGCGTTGCCACTATCGCGATCGATATGCCACTGCATGGCGCGCGATCGTTCGATGCAAATGGCGATGGCATCTACGAGGTATCGGCGAGCGATCCAGCATTTGGTGCCGTTATCGGCAATACAGATGCATTTAAGAACGGTAATCCGCTGGTGTTTGTGAACCTGGAAAGCACCCTGGCAGTACGTGATAACTTCAAACAGGCCACAGTGGATCATCTAGGGCTGCGCGCCGCCTTGACTGGCCTTGCCGGTGGTTTAGCCGCAGCGCAGATGCCGCAGATGTTCGATATTACTAAGATCAGCGCACAGGGTCTGAGCCTGGGTGCTATCGTGGGTACCGATTTTGCTACCTATGCCAACTCTGGTCTAAACCATCCTGTTAATGGCGCTGATCTTAGCTATGTGCATAAGCTCAATGCGGTTTCTCTGGTGGCACCAACCGGTGGGTTTGCCGGTACCTTCATCGGCTCCGAGACCTTCGGTCCACTGCTGTTTAACAATGTGACGGCAAGCGATACCTTCCAGGCGCTGGTGGATAAGGCTAACGTTGCCGGTTACGAGCCGGGTACGCCCGAGTATGCGGCCCTAGTACAGGCTGTCTATGCCGAATTCCTGCCAACTTTCGCCTTCGCGGTGCAGACTGCGGTCGACAGTGCCGATCCAATTAACCACGCGGCTCAGTTAAAGGCTAATGAAATGCCGATACACCTGATTGAGGTAGTAGGTGATGGCAGTAACTTGCCGGATCAGGTGTTACCTAATCGTGTAGATAAGTTCCCTGTATCAGGTACCGAGTCATTGATCGCAGGCCTTGGCCTCGAGTGTATCGATACCACGACAGTAGGTTCTGGTGCGGTACGTTTCAGCAAGGGGCATCATAGCTCTATCGTGAGCCCAAGTGAGGTGCCTGGCGTGACCGATGGCAGCGCCGCAGCGGCCACGGTTGAGATGCAGCAACAGGTTGCCGCATTTGCTCTTACCGCCGGTAAAGGTCAGGCAAGTGTGCTAGTGCAGGATGACTCTGTGATTCAGCCTTGCGCCGTACCCGCAAACTAATAAGTATCACTCGATAGAAAAAACCCAGCTAGGCTGGGTTTTTTTATGGCTGGATTTGTTATTGCACTCAGGGCTGCTAGAATAGCGGCCAGATTTTTAAGGCCTGATCACGGAGCTGAATTTTGGAATTTTTGTATGAGTATGGACTCTTTCTGGCAAAAGCCGTCACCATAGTGGTGGCCATCGTTGCCGTCGTCGTGTTGATATTGGCGTCTGCGGTAAAGCAGAAGGCCGATAAGGGGGAGCTTAAGCTCACCAATGTGTCTGAAGATCTTAAGGCACTCAAGCATGACTTGAAGGAAGAGCTGCTGAGCAAGAAGCAGTTTAAGGCCTACGAGAAAAGCCTTAAGGCAGAGGCAAAAGCCAAGGAAAAAGCAGAGAAGGCCGATGGTGAAGCCGCGCCCACGCCTCGTGTGTTTGTTATCGATTTTAAGGGCAGCCTAGATGCCAACGAAGTGGCGTCGCTGCGTGAAGAGATCAGCGCCATCTTAGCCATTGCTGAAAAAGGTGACGAGGTGGTGGTGAATGTCGAGAGTGGCGGCGGCATGGTGCACGGTTATGGCTTGGCGGCAAGCCAACTCGACAGACTGCGCAGCGCCGAGATCCCGCTGACCATCTGCGTCGACAAGGTGGCCGCGAGCGGTGGCTATATGATGGCCTGTGTGGCTAACACCATCTATGCCGCGCCTTTTGCCATCGTTGGCTCTATCGGTGTTGTCGCGCAGATCCCCAACTTCAATCGTCTGCTGAAAAAGCATGATATTGATTATGAGCAGCATACCGCAGGTGATTTTAAGCGCACCCTGACCCTGTTTGGTGAAAACACCGATGAAGGGCGGCAGAAGTTTCAGGAAGAGCTGGAAGAGACCCACGTGCTGTTTAAGGCCTTCATCAGCAAGTATCGCCCAACGCTGGATATCGCCAAGGTGGCGACCGGTGAACATTGGTATGGCCAACAGGCGCTGGACTTGGGGCTTGTCGATGGTCTGTCGACCAGTGATGACGTGGTGATGAAGCTCGCCGAAGAGAAGACGGTGATTAAGGTTCGCTATCAGCTTAAGAAAAAGATCGCCGACAAACTTGCCCACAGCGCTTCGTTGGCCGTCGATGCGGTGTTTAATCGCCTCGCGCAGAAGAACCAACCGCTTAGCTAAAGAGGCCACTCTTCTACCGAATAAAAACCCGTCTTTGACGGGTTTTTACATATTTGTAACTTTTTAATCTCTTCGGGCTTTTACTCACCCACGAAATCTTATACAAAATACTATTCCCCAAAGTTTTTGTGAGATGAGATGACGAGTAATACCCGCTATCAGGCGACGCTAAAGGTTGGCGATCAATCTTATCCCGCCTATGAATTGAGGAGTCTGGTCTATTTTGTGGCTCGCCGCTACGGTCAATCCCAGGCAGAACGCCTCGGCAGCGAGATAGGCCTGGGTTTAAATGAGCTGGCTAAGCTCAATTTTGTGTTTGTCTGGCAAGTCGACTATGCCATGGCCTTTCTGGCCGACTTAGATCAAGATCCTCAGATTGGTGCACGATTGGGGAGACCTACAGGGTAGAAGATCTAGCGCTTATCTGGCCCTATCTGGCCAAGTGTAAAACCCTCGGCGAATGCCTGGAGTTTGTTATCGCTCACCCGGAGCTGGTGGGGAGTGTCTCGGATACCCTGGTGAGTCAGGGTGAGCAATACCTCTATTTTCGCTGGCTCAATACGGCGAAGATCTCGGCTCGTCATTTTAGTCTGCAGTTTCAAAACAGTGTCTGTTCCATGTTGGCCTTGGCGCGCCAGCTAACGGGGCAGGATGTTAAGCTCGAGCGGGTGCAGCTGGCCACTCCGGCTCACGACAGTGAATTTCTGGCGGGGTTTTGCCAGGCCGAGGTGAGCTTTAATCACGAGTTTTTCGAGTGGGCCATCTCCCTTGAGGCACTCGGCTTGCCCCTGGTGTACGACTTCTCCCAGCTACAACTTGACGAGCAGGCCTTGCATGACACCTCCTTGATCGAAAAAGTGCTGGCCATCTTAAATCAAGATTTTCCACAGACTCACAAGCTTGAGTCTATGGCGCTGAGGCTCAACATGAGCGATCGCACCCTCAGGCGTCACCTTGCCAACGCGGGCACCAGCTATCAGAAGCTGGTGGATCAGGTACGCTGCCAGACGGCAATCGGCCTCATCGTCCAGGGTGACAAGAGTATCGTCGATATCGCTGAGATCATGGGGTTTGGCGACGTGAGCCATTTCCGTCAGAGCTTCAAGCACTGGCTTGGCCTGCCGCCAGGCCAGTTTATTCGCAAGATCTAGCCTGAATGTTGGCAGTTGCCCAGGCTTGGCGGTAGGCCATCGATCCAGGTTTGCAGAACACTCAAGGCCTCTACATGACTCAGGCTGCGGCCGATAGGAGGCATGCGATCTTTAGGGGCATCCAGCATCTGGCGATAGAGTAAGATGGAGTGCTCGCCATCGCCGGGAATGATGTCATAAGAGAGCCCTTTCTCACCGCCATCCCAGCCGAGAGGCTGCTTACATATCCCATATTGAAAGCTGGTGTGGTCCACATAGAAGCCCAGGCGTAGCCCTGAGATGCTGGCAAATCCTTCGGCCCTGTGACAGTGGGCGCAGTTGATATCTAGGTAGCCCTTAGCTCTGGCGGTCAGATCGGCATTATTATCTGTGATCGCCGGCGCCGAGTCGGGCGCGCCGCTATCTGGCAGCCCAGTCAATCTTGCTTGAGTGCGCCAATGTTCGAGCTGATTAATCCTTTCCTTGTTGACCAACACATCATGATTGAGCAGATAGGGCTTGAGGCCTATGGGATAGATATGGGTGCCATGGTCGCTGGCGCGTTGATGGCAAAGCTTACATTCGGCCCGGCTGGGAACATGATAGGTGAAATCCAGCTGCTCGCCCTGACGCGTCAGGCTGTGGGTCTGATTGGCTCCGGCGATGGTGAGGTGCGCCTCGCCGTCTTGCCAAAGATAGGGCAGCGCCGTCCAGCCGTTTTCGCGGTGTATAAGTAGCCTTGTTTCCACCAAGGTCTCATTGGCTTCCCCGGTAAGCTGAGTATCGCTTGGCAGGGCAAAGGTTTTGACCAGTACGGCGCCGACCGGCAGGTCGAAGGTATCGCTCGGGTTATAGTCGATTTGGCTTCCCTCGGGTAGGAAGATGAAGCGGTACTTGTGGGCGTAGTTGGTAAACAGTTGGCTTGAGAGTTCATAATTAAACCCGGGCGCATTAGGGCTGCGAGTCGGTTTATCTGGCTGTTGAAACAGCCGGTATTGGGATAAAGTCGGGCAGTCTTCTGCCATCAGGGCCTGCCAGTTGATCTCGCCCTCCAGGCTATCACACAAGCCCTGTGCGGGATCAGTGCCGCCCGTTTGCGGTGTGCCGGGTTGGCTGGTATCGGTTTGGCCAGTGTCTGATGGATTCGAGGTGGTGTCATCGCTGCCGCCGCAGGCCGCAAGGCATAGCAGCAAGAGGGTTTGACTCAAAAGCGGGAGCATACCTTTTACTGGGCTGGTTAACATAGTCTGGGCTCATGATAAGAAGGGCCGCCTATTGGCGGCCCTTGAGTTGGGGTTATTGAGAGCAGGTGGCCAGCGGTAATCGCTTGATCCACTCGGCAATCAAGGCGGTGCCTTCTGTGTGCGACAGGCTGCGACCTATCTCTGGCATGCGATCGCCAGGTACTGTGCTGTCCATACGGAAGTGTAAGATAGAGGTCTCGCTCGAACCCGGTACCACATCGTAGCTCAGCGAGCCACCGCCATAGGCGATAGGCGACTTACAGGTACCGTGAGAGTAGCCGCTGTCTTCGTCATAGGCGCGCCAGAACTCAAGTTTTAGCCCTGTGTTAGAGGCGTTACCTTCCGGACGGTGACAGTGGGCGCAGTTGATATCCAGATAGCCCTTGGCGGTCTGCATCAGCTCTACATCTGTCATGGCCGCGACCTTAGCCTCATCGCCATCGTGGAAGGCGGGCACAGTGGCTATGCTTGCCGTGTCTGGTACGCCCTGCAAGATCCCGGCGGCTTGCCACTTCATCAGCTGGTTCATGGTGCCATCGCTGTAGGCGTAGTCTTTATTCAGGTGACGCGCCTTAGGGCCGATGGGCACGAATACCGCGGCGTTGGCATCGTCACTCTTGAACTGGTGACACTGCTTACACTGGTTCATGCTCGGCACCACATAGTCAAAATCCAGTGTCTTACCGTTGTGAACCACCTGCTTGGCCTGAATGGCGCCTGCCTTGGCCAGCACGGCATCTGTCTGCTCTGCATTAAATACATAGGGCAGGGCCGACCAGCCGGTGGCACGTTTGATTAACAGACGGGTCTCGACCAGGGTCTCGTTGGCCACACCGCGCTTGCTGGTGTCACTTGGCAGGGCAAAGGTCTTAGTGATCACTGTGCCGACAGGGAAGTCCATGCTCTCGTTAGCCGAGTAGTTGGCTACCTTGCCTTCAGGCACGAAGACGAAGCGGTATTTGCTGGCATAGTCGGTAAACAGCTGAGTGTTGAGATCGTAGGGAATGCCGCCTGAGTTGGCGCCAGTGCTAGGATCTTTGGTATCGGCAAACAGCTGATAGTCAGAGAGGTTAGGACAGTTGGCGCCCATTAGCGCATCCCAATTCACGCCAGGGGTAGTGGTGCTGCATAGGCTGAGATCGCCATCGCCCACCAGACCGCCTTCACCTTCGCCTATGGTGCCGCCACCACCGACCAGGTTACCACCGTCACAGCCTTGGACATCATCATCTACGCCGCAGCCGAAGATCTGATCGCCAAAGGTGACCGTATGCACCGGCAGGCTCACCTGGGCACAGTCCATGATCTTATCCTGGGTCTTCTCATAGAGGACGTCGGCGATGCTGATGTCAGTGTTGTTGTTGGCATATAGACGCCCGAAGGAGACATCGCCGTTGTCACGGGCACAGATATTGTCGCTACCATCCTCGGCGAATGGCTGTTCCTTAAGCCCCAGGTAGGCGGCGGTGCCGTTGTTGGAGAGCATCTCGCCCAGGCCATCGTAGAGGATCCCTGGGAAGGCGCCATGGCTCAGCAGATAGGCCTTGATGACATCTTCGATCAGGTAGCCGTTGGGCTTCTTGCCATAGTCTGTGATGACGTTGTCATGCAGATAGATGTTACGCGGGGTCGGGCGCCAGCCATCTTCTATGGGTTGTCCCGGCTGGCCATAGTTGCCCACGAAGGTGGTCATGTCTGGCTCGGCGATAAAGAAGCTGGAGACGGTCACCCCTAAGGTGTCGTGGCCGGTGATCTCGTTGTTGAAGATCTCTACATCGTTGGTGGAGAGGATGATCACCCCTGTGCCCGGCGGCACAATATGTACCCCGGCAGGGTTGGACGAGGCGTTGGCGAAGTTAGGGGTATTGTTGTTATAGACCTTGTTGTTGAAGATACGCACGCTTGAGCCATATCTGTGGTTGTTGATCGGCAGATCGAACACCAGGATACCGCCCGTGTTGCCCATGGCTTCGTTGTCGTAGACGTCGGCGTATTTAGAGTTTTCAATTTCGATACCCGCGACGTTTTCCTTAGCGATATTACGGCGCACGACTATGTACTCAGACTGGCCGACATAGATACCGGCATCGGCGCTGCCCCGTACATAGGTGTCTTCGATGAGGATGTTTTCACACTCTACCGGATAGAGACCGTAGGCGCCGTTGTCTTCGTCCAGCGCGCCCTCCCATACGGTAGCCAGGCGTCTTAAGATGATGCCGTTGGTGTTCTTCAGCTTGATGCCGTTGTTCTTGGCCTCATTGACCGACAGATCCTGGATGGTGATGTTAACGGCATTTTGCACGAAGATACCATCGCCGGTGATCGACTCGGAGAAATCCAGCACAGTCTCTTCCATGCCGTGGCCCATGATGGTGATGTTCTTAGCATAGGCACCATCGCCATCCACATCGCCGTCAAACAGCAGGGTCGACGCTATCTTAAAGTGGCCCTTGGGCAGCACGATCACATCGTTGCTCAGGGCGTTGATCAGGGCTTCCTGGATGCGGGTGGTGAGGTTTTCACCATCTTCTATGATGATGGCGCCGACGGGAAAGCTTGGGCCGGGATCCGTTGGCGTCGTGGTAACAGGTGGTGTCTCGACGTTGGGTGTTTCGTCATCGTCTGAGGAACAGGCGGTGATGGAGAGGGCCACTGCACTGGCCACTAAACTTGGGAGCAGCCACGAAGGCATCTTGTTGAACATAGTATCTCCTACTTATTGTTATTATTCCTACCTTAGATTGCACTGACGTACTAGATAAGCAATGTGAAATCTGGCCAACAATCTATTAACATCTGGGCTAATCAGTAGTTTAGTACATTTTTTAAACAGGTGTTTAAGATAAAATTGAGGGAAAACAGCTATGTGTGGAATTTATCAAACAGCAAAATTTCCCCTGTCAAACTGGTAGGAGCAGTTGATTTTAACCTTGAGGGCTGATAGGTAGGCTAATTACCTGGTTCTAGTTCTAGTTCTAGTTCTAGTTCTAGTTCTGGGACGGATGCATTGGGATGAAGCCTGTTGCGGTGAATATCCACAGCGATCGCCGTGAGATCTTTAGCGGATCAGATCAGGCGCTGAGCAGGGATTTCGTTATCTGGTGGTTTAAAGCAAATGAAAACGGCAAAGATGGCTGCATGCAACTGGCGTAAGAGTAACCACCTGTTAGCATAGTTTTTTGGCGCAAATCGTTAACGCGAGCCTTTGGCGAAAGTTAAGTGAGCATTCTGGGGCAAGATGTTCAAGCCTTTGTATAAGTCCTGGTATAAGACTATTTATAAGGCCTTGGATAAGGCTTTTCTATAAGATTTTGTATAGGTTCTTGCCCCTAAGTGATCCTATTCACTGGCGTGCTGCGTATCGATAAGCCAGGGGCGGATAAAGCTGACAATATGCGGCTGCGCCTGCTCGTTGGGGTGTATGCCGTCGGCCTGCATCAGTTCGGGATGAATGGCTATTTCCGTCATAAAGAAGGGCACTAAGGTCACGCCATGCTCGGCCGCGAGTTCCTGGTAGACCTGGGTAAACTGCTTGGCGTAACGCGGGCCATAGTTAGGCGGCACCATCACCTCGCTGAGCAACACTTCGGCGCCGGATGCCTTAGCGAGCTGGATCATTTTTGTAAGATTATTTTTCAACTGCTTAGGTGAGAATCCACGCAGACCGTCATTGCCACCCAGCTCGATAAAGACCCGCTTGGCCTTGGTCGAGTCAAGCAGGGCGGGGAGTCGACGCAGGCCGCCGGCCGAGGTTTCGCCACTCACCGAGCCATTGATGATGGTGAGCTCAGGGGATTGCTGCTGCAAAAGATGCACCCAGCCCTTGTCTTGTTCCATGCCGTAGCTTGCGCTTAGGCTATCACCTAAGATCAATATCGGGTTAGCATGGGCCTGGGGGATCAAAAACAAAGCGAGCAGGCAAGTAGCCCGCAAAAACCAGCTTAAGCGACGAAGCGAGAAGGAATTTATGTTAGAAAATAGTGCTATCAAGGTCAGTGATCTCTATAAATCGGTAACTACCCAAGAGGGAGAGCTTACTATCCTCAATGGCATCAATCTGGATGTCAAGTCGGGGGAGAGTGTGGCCATTCTTGGTCCTTCGGGATCGGGGAAGTCGACCCTGCTCGGCCTGTTGGCGGCGCTCGATTCACCAACTAAGGGGGATATCACCCTGGATGGCGTGGCACTTAATGGGCTGGATGAGGAAGGCAAGGCGGCACTTCGCAAACAGAAAGTCAGCTTCATCTTTCAGTCTTTCATGCTGGTCGACACCCTCAATGCCCTGGAGAATGTGATGTTGCCGGCCGAGTTGTCGGGTATCACCAATGCCAAGCAGAAGGCGCAGCAGATGTTGGAGCGTGTGGGATTAAGCCACAGACTCAACCATTTCCCCAATCAGCTGTCGGGCGGCGAGCAGCAGCGCGTCGCCATTGCCAGAGCCTTTATCTGTGAGCCTAAGGTGCTGTTTGCCGATGAGCCGACGGGTAACCTGGATGGCGCCAACAGCGACCGGGTTGCCGACATGTTGTTTGAACTCAACCGAGAGAGCGACACCACTTTGGTGTTGGTGACCCATGATCTGCAACTGGCTAATCGCTGTCAGCGCCGCTTGAACATGCAGGCGGGGCAGTTGAGTGAGGTGCCTAAAGATACCGAGAATGAAAGTAAGCGCACTGCCGAGCAAGATGTAATCCGTTCGAGCGCGGCGGAGGCGAGTTAATGGAGTCTCGCATCGCATGGAAGTTATTTAAGCGAGAGTTGCTGCAGGGCCAGCTGTTACTCATCATCTTGGCGATCACCCTGGCGGTATTGTCGGTAACGGGACTGGCGCGGGTTAGCGAGCGCTTGCAACTGGCGATTAACGGCCAGGCATCCAAGTTTATCGCCGCCGATCGCATCATCAACTCGCCGGTTCCTTTAGATGAATCTATCCTGGCTCAGGCCGACGCCCTAGGGCTTAAGCATGTGGCCAGCATGCAGTTTAATTCCATGGCCTATGCAGGTGATGCCTTTCAGCTGGTCACCGTCAGGGCGGTGGGCGAGGCCTATCCGCTAAAAGGGGTGATAGAGCTGAGCGATGGTCCGACTCAGCAACTCCCGCAATCGGATACCATCTGGTATGAGACTCGTCTCGGCGGGATATTGGGCTACCCGAAACAACTTGAGCTCGGTAATGCCAACTTCAGCCTGAGCGCCGAGATAGCCAGACTACCCGATGCGGGCTTCAACCCCTTTGCGTCATCGCCCGTGGTGCTGATGCGCCTCGAGGATGTCCCTAAGACGGGGGTGATACAGCCCGGCAGCCGGGTCAGTTATATTCATCAGTTTGCGGGCGACAGTGACCAGCTAAAGGCCTTCGAGGAAGCGGTCAAGCCGCTGCTGAACAACAGTCAGCGCTGGGTAGACGTGCAGTCGGGAGACTCGCCCATTGCCGGCGCGGTCAAACGAGCTGAGCGTTTCTTGCTGCTAGCCAGCCTTCTAGGTATCGCGCTCGCCTGCGCCGCCATCGGCATTGCGGCGCAGCGTTACTGTCAGCGCCATTTCGACGTGGTCGCCATGCTGAAGACCTTTGGCGCCTCCAGTCGTCAGATCCGCATTCTCTTTGGCCTGCATCTGTTGTTCGTCACCCTTGCCGGTATCGTGCTGGGGCTTATCGGCGGTTACCTGCTCGATGCCATGATAAGTGCCTACCTGCCGGCATCGATATCGGCATACTCGCCGCCAGTGTTTAGGCCCATCGCCTTGGGAATCGCCACCGGCCTCATTTCGGCCTTCATGTTCTCGGCTTATCCGCTGATGAGGCTGCTGGCCATTCCGCCCCTTAGGGTGCTGCAGCGTCAGCTCGAGGGAATTCAGCTGGGGATGTGGTTACATCTCTTACTCAGCATATTGGCGATGGCGCTGCTGGGTTATCTCTATTCTCAGAGCCTAGTGCTTACCCTGACTGTGGTCGCCGGCGTTCTGCTGCTCGGCGTCTTGCTGAGCCTGTTTGGCTTTTTGTTGATCCGCGTAGGACACGGCGTGGGGATGAAGACCACCAACCCTATGCAGCTGGCCTTGGCGGGGCTGAGACGCCGAGCCCGGCAGAACGCGGTGCAACTGGTGGGCTTTAGTAGCGCCTTGGTGTTACTGCTCACTATCATAGCGCTACGCCAGGATTTGCTCGATGAGTGGCACAAACAGCTGCCGGAGAAGTCGCCCAACTACTTCTTGGTGAATATTGCGCCCGAGGAGCAGGCGCCGCTGGAAGCCTATTTTAGTGACAATCGCGTCAAGGCGACCGATATCTATCCTGTGATCCGCGGCCGTCTCGTGGCGATCAATGGCGAGAGCCTGATCTCTGCCGAGCAGGCCGAGGCTGGGGCCGAAGGTCGGGTCGGTATTTCTCGTGAGCTCAACCTCACCTGGCGCACCTCTGTTCCCCCCAATAATGAGCTGGTGGCCGGGCATTTCAACCAAAAGGCAGATGAAGTCTCGGTCGAGTCTGGGGTGGCCGAGCGTCTCGGCATAGGCTTGGGGGATGAGCTCAGTTATGTGATCGACAATCAGCCGCTAAGGGTGAAAGTCGCCAGCATTCGCACCGTTCACTGGGAGACGATGCAGCCGAATTTCTTCATGATCTTCCATCCCGACGCCTTAGCCCCCTTTGCTTACACCTCAATGGCGAGCTTCTATCTGGATGATAGCAAGCGCCCATTGGTAATTGAGTTGATCAAACGTTTTCCGACCGTCTCCATCATAGATGTTGGCGCCATGGTGAAGCAGCTAAGGCAGATCATCGACCAGGTCTCCTTGTCGCTGACCTTGGTGTTGGTCTTGGTGCTGCTGGCCAGTAGTCTGGTGATGATAGCCCAGACAGAGGCGGGCATGGCGACCCGACAACGTGAGCTGGCGGTGCTGCGAACCTTTGGCGCCTCGGGTTGGTTGCTGCGTATGGCTACCGCGCTGGAGTTTGCCCTGCTTGGCCTGATAGCAGGCTTACTGGCCGCCATAGTGGCCGAGTTTACCATCTATCTGCTAAAGACCCAGGTGTTTGAGCTGGTGGTTTATATGCATTGGGATTGGTGGCTGTTGGCGCCACTTTCCGGTGCCGTCATCGTCGCCCTGCTGGGGACCTGGCGCTGTCGTCAGCTATTGCTTAAGTCCTGTCGACAACTCTTGCAAGGCTAGGGCCTGTTGACCTTTTGAGAACAATTTTTGTTCTAATTGAGCACGTTCAAATCGCGGCATGAGGCTTGAAGTATAGTTATTCTATATAAAAGCCGAGTAACAAAGCGTTGAACGTGCTCAAGACGAACCCTGTGGGCAGCGTCTGTATCATTTTTCTACTGCGTTATCGCTCATTGATGTAGTGCACTAGATTACAATCGCTCTGCCTTGTATAAAAGCGATACAGAATGCTGCAAAAATGAACGCGAAAGATAAACAGGCCTAGTGAGAAGAAGTGAAAGGTAGCGGTGCGAGTGCGTTATCGCTGGCGCCGCAGCTCCTCGGTTATAGCTTGTTTCTAGGTTATAACTCGTTTCTAGGTTTTAGCGTCTGGCGATTTATGGGTCGCCAAATAGACTCGCCAGTGCTTCATTTAGGTGGGTATAGTGAAAGCTAAAGCCTGCCTGGGTCAAACGCTCAGGATAGACGTATTGGCCTTCGAGTAATAGCTGAGACATCTCCCCGAGGGCCAGGCTTAACACGGGGGCGGGCACAGGTAACAGGGTTGGACGACTCATAGCCGTGCCTAAGGCATTGGTAAATTCGCGATTGCTGACCGGGTTAGGGGCGGTGGCATTATAGATACCTTGGCATTGCTCGTTATTTAACAAGAATAGGATGATGGCGATCAGATCCTCTCTGTGGATCCAGCTCATTCCCTGTTTACCCGAGCCGACCACTCCACCTGCGCCCAGCTTGAAGGGTAACAACATCTTCTTCAGCGCGCCGCCGTTTAAGCCAAGTACCAGGCCGATGCGTATGATGCAGACGCGGGTTATCTCCTGGCATTGTAGGGCAAGTTCCTCCCACTTGGCGCAGACGCTATGGGGAAACTTTTCCTCTTCGCCTGTGTCTTTGAAGTGGGCGAGATCGAAGCTCTCGTCTAAGTGCTCCTGTTTGTCATGATCGCCATAGATGCCAATGGCCGAGCCGCTGATGAAGACTTTGGGCGGTGTCTTGCTGGCCTCGAAGAGTTTGGCTAGACGAGCGGTAATATCCCAGCGGCTGTCACAGATCTTCTGCTTAACGTCCAGGCTCCAGCGCTTGTCGGCAATGGCCTCACCCGCTAAGTTGATGACAGCATCGAAGCCGTCGAGGTTGGTCAGGGCGCCAAGGTTGCCCAGCAACTTATGCTGATTGCCAACTATCAGGTGGGCCTTGCCAGCCGAACGGGTGAGCAAGGTGAGTTGATGTTCCTCTTCTAAGGCCTTGACTAAGGCCTTGCCTATGAATCCGGTACCGCCCGTGATCAAAATCCGCATGCCGACTCCATTTTTTTAGGGGATATCAAAAATATACACCATAGCGCGCGATTAGGATCACTTTTAGGCGGCGGTCGCGATAGGAATGTGATGAGGGCTTAGCCCTTTTGATAGCAGAGCTGCATCGAGACAGAGTCGGCAAATCTCAGGGCGTGTGGTTTGTCTATCTCCACAGATGCAAAATCGACCCATTCGTGATCGCTGGCAATGCTTAACACCTGATCCGTGAGGTGTTCGAGCAACGAGAAGCGATTGTTTTCAACTAAAGCAATGATTTTTTTCGTTATCGTGCGATAATTCAGGGCATCTTGCATATTATCGCTGTTGCGGGCCTTAGCGGCGCAATAATGGATTTCTGCGTTGATGGTGACGTCCTGCTTGTTGTTGATCTCATCTTCCTTTATGCCGATGTAGGTGCGAAGACGTAGGTTTTTAATTCGAATGATGGCAATTTCTGGTTTCATGAGCGTAATTTTTCTTGTGTAAGATTTAAGTTAAGCCTATCAATATTATGGGTAATTCAGAAGGACTTTATTTAGATGACTCGATTCGATAATCAGGGGGTTGCGTTTAAAGGCTTTGCCATCATGGCGTTTATTGTCGTGATCCTGGCAGGGATAAAAGCCGCCAGCCCTATCGTGGTTCCCTTTGTGTTGTCGGCCTTTATTGCGGTGATCTGCAATCCGGCGATCAACGGCATGACGCGGCTCAAGTTGCCTCGGGCTCTGGCGGTGGCCATTATGATGGTCTTTATCGTGTTAATGGGGCTCTGGCTGGCTTCTCTGGTGGGCAGCTCGATTAACGAATTTTCCCGTCAACTGCCAGTCTATCGCGATCAATTGGTGGAGCAGTTTGCCTGGATATTGACTAAGTTGCAGGCGTTCAATATCGAGTTATCCAAAGAGCAGATATTGGCCTATTTTGACCCAGGGATCGCCCTGTCGATGACCACTAACATGTTGTCCAGTGTCGGCGGCGTGATGGCCAATCTCTTCCTCATCATACTGACAGTGGTGTTTATGTTGTTCGAGGCCCAGGACCTACCTAAGAAGCTGCATTTTGCCCTAGACGACCCGGACATGCGTATTAAGCAGATAGACAAGTTCCTGCTGTCGGTGAACCAATACATGGTGATCAAGACGCTCGTGAGTCTGGGGACGGGTGTGGTGGTGGGAACGGTCCTGGCGATTATAGGTGTAGACTATGCCTTGCTCTGGGCCGTGGTGGCCTTCCTGTTTAACTATATCCCTAACATAGGGTCTATCATCGCCGCGATTCCGCCTGTGCTGTTGGCCTTTATTCAACTCGGCCCTGCGGGGGCGGGGGGCACGGCGCTGCTCTATCTGGCGACCAATACCGTGATGGGTAACATAGTCGAGCCTAAATATATGGGACGTGGCCTGGGGTTATCGACCCTGGTGGTGTTCCTTTCTTTGATCTTCTGGGGTTGGCTGCTGGGCTCGGTGGGTATGCTGCTTTCGGTTCCGCTGACCATGATCGTCAAGATCGCACTGGAGTCGAGTCAGAGTGGCAGCTGGCTGGCCATCTTGCTGTCCGATCGCGTCGATGAGACCTTGATTAGTGCAGAGGCCAAGAATGACGCCGAGGCTTCAACCGATGCCGTTATCGATAGAGCCTCTGATGCCGAGAAGCAGTGATTCATTATTCATACAAGTTTAAGTTTAAGTAATAGGTAAATAGCGTTAAATGGAGTCATTTAAACACGCACTACAACAAGTGCAATTTTCTGAGGAAGCCGAGCGGCTGTTTCATGGCCGTGGTGGTCGCTATGCGGGGGCCGAGCATCTGTGTCTCGACTGGTTTCCGCCGGTCCTGCTGCTCACTAGCTTTAAAGAGATAGATGAGGCGGCGCTTGAGGAGCTAACCCAGGCGATTCAGGCGCGCTGGCGTGCAGAGAAAGGGGAGCAGGCCTTCAACCTAGTGTTTCAGCACAGGTGCGCCGGGCAGACCCAGACCCATCTGCTATATGGCGAGGTGCCCGAGCCTCATATCGTCAGCGAAAATGGCGCGCGTTTTCAGGTGCATCTGCTGCGCGGACAAAATCATGGCTTGTTTCTCGATATGCGCGCCGGGCGTGCCTGGGTGAAAGCAAATGCGGCCCAGTCCAATGTGCTTAATCTGTTTGCCTATACCTGTGGCTTCTCTGTGATGGCGCTGCAGGGCGGTGCCGATCAGGTGGTCAATATCGACATGAGCAAGGGGGCATTAGCCATAGGCAAGCAGAACCACCTGCTTAATGAACTGCCCCATGGTGCCCGCTTTCTGGGACACGATATTTTTAAGTCCTGGGGCAAGCTAACCAAGATGGGGCCTTATGATCTCATCATCGCCGATCCGCCGAGTAATCAGCGGGGCAGTTTTGTGGCCACTAAAGATTATGCTCGCCTGCTGCGCCGACTGCCTCAGTTGTTGGCCCCAAATGGCGAGGTCTTGCTGTGTCTTAATGCGCCCGAGCTGGGGATAGATTTTCTTAAACAGCAGGTGGCAGAGCAGAGCCCGACGCTTGGGTTTGTCGAGCAGCTGGCTAATCCTGAGGTGTTCTTGGATAGCGATCCCGATAAGGCATTAAAGGTGTTGCGCTACCGCCAGCGGGAGCGGGCATAGCGCAACTGGGCTCTTGGCATGGCCATGAGCCGCTTAAATCAGTAGCGATAGAGTTCTTGAATCAAGGATTGACAGTGTGACTCGATGACCTGGGCTATCTGTTGGTGGTCCAGGTTTTTTAATGCCGAAATCTCGTTAAACAATTTTTCTTGTACGTCGAAGGGCATGGACATGGAGTCCATGAACATGTGGATAGATAAGGTGTCTCCCTGCGTAAACAGGTCGGCTAACCTTTGAGCCTCAAATTCGATCAGCGTGTTCATTGCATTACCTCATTCCTGCCTGCGCAAACCATTCGCTATTAATTAATTGATAGCAGTTCTCATTTGAGTCATTAGATCGTTTTATTGTAAAGAAAATGTTTTTTAGTTTTCGCAGCATTAAAAAAATGAAAGACTTTCACCTTGCTCCTTGAATATTGACACTTTTAGGCTTTTTTTTGCTAAATGTGGCCACAATACTGAAAGTTTTCTGTAAGTCGTGGTTTTTTAGTGTTAGACTAGCGCCCATGAGTTAGCAGATAGTTGCAGCTTATACCCAAGGCAAAATGCACCAATAAAAAAGCATGCCTGTACCCTACACAAAAATCTGGAGTCGTTATGGAAGCCCGTGAATACGAGAACGCCTATTACCAAGTGCAAGATGAAGTAATTGAGTCATTACCCGTTGAGATGGATGACGAAGCGTTTTTGGATTAAGGAAATATCCAAACTGAATTTTCACCTTCGCGTTGAGTCTGACTGAACGCATTAAAGTTGAGAGTCTTCAGACAGAAAGAGCAGCCCTAGGGCTGCTCTTTTTTGTGGTTGTTTTTGTGGTTGTTTTAAAGATTGGTATGCCGCGTAGTGAGTGATGCCATTGGCTATGTGCCTTTAGACGTCAGCCCTGGCCTCGGCAAACTTATTTGAGACAAGCTTCTCTGACGCAAGGTCCTCTGAAACAAGGTCCTCTGAAACAAGCTCCTCTGACACTAGGCCTTTTAAGGCAATCCTTAGTTTAGGTTGCCTTTCTCTGGCAGGATTTCGACTATCACCCAACGTTTCTTTATTTTGTGCAGGCGTATGGTGCGATCGTCTATCCAGGGTTGTCCGCCCTTGAGCCCCTTCATCTTGACGATCACGGTGACATCCTTGGTAAATTTACGGAAGAAGTCGATATCTATCTCTTCGATCTCCAGGGTGACGTCGCGCATGGAGAGGTTTAACACATGGCGCTGCACCGAGGCGGCAATATAGTAATGCGACAATACCTTTTGCATCGGCTCATCGACAAACTGCTTGGCTTTCTCGACATCTCTGTCGACATAGATGGCTCTAAAGAATCCTAATGAGACCTGTTCTGGTGTCATGACGCCCGAGACGGTTTCCGAGTCCGGGCTGCAGGCTGATAGGAGCAAAATGAAGATAAAGAGTAATTTTTTCATAGGGTTTAATCGATTGGCTTTGGTCTAGTATCGCGATTCTCTAATGCCTTGGCAAGCGGCGCACGTCAGTCGAAAGTACTTGACTCTTTAGGGTTGGGGTGGCATATCTGAATGAACAAATTGTTACGGTTATCCACAGAATCTGTGGACAAGTATGTTGAAGAGTCGATGCATAACTCTTAAGTGACTGAACTTAATTGGTAAATTAGTGTGGTCATTTTTTGACGCATTGTGCATCTATGAATATTTTTTAATCTTGCCAGACCGTTTAAGCATAAAAAAAGCCTGTCTCATGACAGGCTTTTTCGTGCTTTTGGCGTATTGCTCGGTGTAGCTTAGTTTTGTGAGGCCTGGATCGCTGTCAGCGCTATGGTGTAGACGATGTCGTCTACCAGGGCACCACGAGACAGATCGTTAACCGGCTTGCGCATACCTTGCAGCATAGGGCCGATACTGATGAGATCCGCACTACGCTGAACCGCCTTATAGGTGGTGTTACCCGTGTTAAGGTCTGGGAAGACGAACACGGTTGCTTGGCCGGCCACAGGGCTGTTAGGCGCCTTAGATTGAGCGACATTTGGCATCACGGCGGCGTCATATTGCAGTGGGCCATCGATCACCAACTCAGGACGTTTCTCTTTGGCGATACGGGTCGCTTCGCGCACCTTATCAACGTCAGAGCCTGTGCCTGAGCTACCGGTTGAGTAGCTGATCATGGCAACCTTAGGCTCGATGCCGAAGGCCGCGGCACTGTCGGCCGACTGAATGGCGATATCAGCAAGCTGCTCGGCATTTGGATCTGGGTTAATGGCGCAATCACCATAAACCAGTACCTGATCCGGCATCAGCATGAAGAAGATTGAGGATACCAGGCTAGAACCAGGTGCCGTCTTGATCAGCTGCAGCGGTGGACGTATGGTGTTGGCCGTGGTGTTTACCGCGCCCGAGACGATACCGTCGACTTCACCTTGCGCCAGCATCATGGTACCTAGCACCATGTTGTCTTCCAGCTGCTCACGGGCAACCACTTCTGTCATGCCTTTATGGCGACGCAGTTCAACCATAGGGGCCACATAGCGTTCGCGAGCGGCTTCAGGTTCGACAATTTCAACGCCTTCGCCAAGGGTCACACCCTGTTGGCCGGCGATACGCAGGATCTCTTCACGGTTACCAATCAGCACACAGCGGGCGATGCCTCGCTCGGCGCAGATGGCGGCCGCTTCGATGGTTCTTGGTTCGTCACCCTCTGGCAGTACCACAGTCTTTTGCGCGGCGCGGGCCAACTCGGTGAGCTTGTAACGGAACGCCGGTGGCGACAGTCTGTGCTCGCGTGGCGAGTTCATGGTGATGCTTTCTACCCAGCTCTGATCGATATGGCTGGCAACATATTCCTGCACCTCTTCGATACGTACGGCATCGTCCACCGGTACTTCATGGTCGAAGCGCTGGATGTTGAGCGAGGTCTGCCAGGTGTTGGTGTCGATCAAGAAGACGGGGAGACCTGTCTCAAAGGCTTGTTCACACAGCGCCATGATCTCTGGCTCAGGCTCATAGCTACCGGTTAGCAGCAGTGCACCCACCTTGACGCCATTCATTGCCGCCAGACAGGCCGAGACGATCACATCTGAGCGGTCGCCCGAGGTCACCAGCAGCGAGTCTGTTTTGATGTGAGTAACCATGTTGGGAATACTGCGGGCGCAGAAGGTGACCTTGCGCAGACGACGGGTATTCATCTCACCGGCATTGATGATGCGGGCACTCAAGTGCTTGGCTAAGTCTGAGGCACGTGGCGCCACCAGGTTCAGGTTGTATGGCACGCTACCTAAGATGCGTAGCTTGCTCTTACCGGGAAGCTGGAACATGCTGGCAGCGTCTGGACGCTGCACATCCTGGTGGTCGAACACCTCAGACAGGTCTGGACGAGCACGGCCTTCATCGTCAACCGGCGCACCAATCTTGTTGATGATGGCGCCGATGAGACGTTTGTTCTTGCTGCCACCCCAAGCGTTGTGAGCTATCTCGAGACGGTTCATCAGGGCGGTAGGCGTTTCGTTACCTGGCGCCGCGACGAAGATGATGTCGGCGTCCAGCGCCTTGGCGATCTCATAGTTGATGTCGTCTGAGAAGGGGTGGTTGCGGGTCTGCACCAGACCTTCGACGATCAGGGTTTCGCTTGGATCGGCGCACTCGGTAGCGCGGGCGATGATCTGCTCCATCAAGACATCGGTCTGATCGGTGCGGATCAAGTGCTCGGCGTGTGCCATGTCGAAGGGTTCGAGCGGGTTAACCGTCGGGGATTTGCTAAGAATGGTGGTCGAACGCTCTGGGCCCTTATCGGTTGGGCGCTGCTGGGCGATAGGCTTGAAGAATCTCACCTTTACCCCGTGGCGCTCCAGCGCACGTACCATACCTAGACTGATAGAAGTCAGGCCGACGCCGGTACCATTGGGGATGAGCATAATATTGCGAGACATAGTTACCTCTTATGCCCCGGCCAGTCTATCGGCCGGGTCTTGTCTAAATTGGTTGCGGCGCAAAGCGCCGCGATAGCATTTACTGCTTCGATAACATTACTTTAGCAGTGAAACGGCGTCTTCGGCGATCACCCACTCTTCGTTTGTTGGGATCACCATGGCTACCGGGCCATTGTCTGTTGTGATCTGGCCTTGGTTGCCAAAGCGCGCAGCCTTGTTACGTTCTGCATCGACCTCAAAGTTAAAGATAGCGAGCAGGTTAAGCACTTTCTCACGGATAAGGTCTGAGTTTTCGCCGATACCGCCGGTGAATACAAGTGCGTCCAGGCGCCCCAGTGGTACTGTGTAAGAGGCGATATATTTGGCCAGACGGTAGCAGAAGATCTCAAGCGCTAGCGTCGCGCCCTTATGGCCTTCGGCGTAACCTTCTTCGATGCCGCGACAATCGTTGGTCAGCTCGGAGATGCCCAGTAGGCCGCTCTGCTTGTTCATCAGGTTGTTCACTTCATCTAGGGTGTAGCCCAGACGATCCACTAGGTGGTAGATGATAGAAGGGTCGATGTCACCACAGCGGGTACCCATGACCAGGCCTTCGAGCGGCGTCAGACCCATAGAGGTGTCGACACTCTTACCGCCTTTAACCGCAGTCACTGACGCGCCATTGCCCAGGTGGGCACAGATGACGTTAGTGTCGGCCAGCTCTTTACCCAGCGCCTTGGCGGCTTCGCGGCTGACAAACAGGTGGCTGGTGCCATGCATGCCGTAGCGACGAATGCCGTGCTCGCGATAGAGCTTGTAGGGCAGGGCATACACGTAGGCTCGCTCAGGCATGCTCTGGTGGAAGGCGGTGTCAAATACTGCAACCTGTGGCAGGTTAGGGAAAGAGGCCTGCGCGGCGCGAATACCGATAAGGTGCGCCGGGTTGTGTAGTGGCGCCAGGGCGGCACAATCTTCGATACCCGCGATCACGCTGTCGTCGATCACCACAGAATGGGTGAACTTCTCACCACCGTGTACGACACGGTGTCCGATTGCCTGGATCTGGGCGGCGACTTCAGGATACTGACCCAGAATCTCTTTAACGATAAACTCGACAGCCTCGCGGTGGGCGGTGAAGGCCCCAAGCTTAGACTCGAATTTGTTGCCATCGACTTTCCACTTGATGCGTGAATCTTCCAGACCAAAGCACTCTGCTAGACCTGAGATCTGGTCGTCACCTGTAAGCGCGTCGATAATGGCGAACTTCAGTGATGAGCTGCCGCAGTTTAGTACCAAAACCAGTTTGTTAGACATGTTTAAAACCTTTTGCAAAGTGAGTGAATGACTGGCATTCACCAAAATTAAATGACCTCAAGCCTAGGGCCGATGTCGCTTTAAATTCTCGTTCCTGAGATTAAGAGCCGGTCTCTGCCAAGGCGATGCCGCTTGGGGCTGGCGCTCGCCTTGTGCTATGGTAAAGACAGTCTCTTAAGTGTTAGGTGTCATCATTGACTGTTCAAGTGTTAAAAACCTTAGGGGTCGGTCGTCGCTATATGAAGACCTGGCCTATGGTTCGACAACTTAGCTTTTATTTTCCAGAGTATCGCGTGATCCGTGCGACCGCTCTGGCGATTCGTTTGATGCCGCCGCTGGCTCTGTTGGCCGGCGGCAGTCAACTCTATCTGTATGGCTGGGCCTGGTTACCTCAGGCTATCACCATTGCCTTATTCTTTATCAGCTTGCCTATTCAGGGCTTGCTCTGGCTTGGCTGGCGCGCCAAGCATCCTCTGCCACTTTCTCTGCTGGACTGGGGCAACAATCTGTCTGCCAAGCTCCAGGGTATGGGGGTGGCCTGTAACCCCTTGGGTGCCAATGCCTGTTATCTCGATATGGCGGTCATCTTAAAAATGGCTTTCGAACGTCTCGATAAGCATTATTGGGAAGCGCTCTAGTTAGTAGACGGCGTTGATGCCGGCTTCCACAAACACCTGTTTAATCTGTTCCATGGTTTCGCGCGAGGGGGGAGAGATATCCTTGAGGGTATACTCTTCGCCCATGGCTTCCCATTTGTGTTTACCCAGCTCGTGGTAGGGCAGCAGCTCTACCTTCTCCACGTTGGTCATAGGTTTAATAAATTCTGCCAACCCCTTTGCCGATTCAACATCGTCGGTATAGCCGCCCACGACCACATAGCGTATCCACACTTTTTGTTGGCGTTTTTGTAGATATTGGGCAAATTGCAGGGTGCGATGATTGCTGACATGGGTTAAGGCGATGTGTTGGTCATCATCGATATGTTTGATATCGAGCAGTACCAGGTCGGTGTTATCGAGGAGTTCATCGATAACTGGGGTGTATTTACGGACGAAGCCGTTAGTGTCTAGGCAGGTGTGTATGCCTTGCTGTTTGCAGGCCTTGAACAGGGCCGCGACAAATTCGGCTTGCAGTATAGCCTCGCCGCCACTGGCGGTGACGCCTCCGCCGCTGGACTCGAGAAAAGGCCGATAGCTGATGATCTGTTCCATCAACTCGTCGACCTCGATTTCACGTCCACCGTGAAGATCCCAGGTATCACGATTGTGGCAGTATTGGCAGCGCATCAAACAGCCTTGCATAAAGGTGATAAACCGAATGCCGGGACCGTCAACTGTGCCAAAGGATTCCAGTGAGTGAATCCGCCCTTTTACTGTCATTGTGACTCCGAAAACTTCAATTAAAGTAGGCTGTGCTAAATTAGTGCACAGCCTAGCTTATATTCACCAAAAATCTAGCGTTTGACCGCTCGATTGACGGAAATTACATCCCTTTGGTGAAAGTACGTGTAATGACGTCCTGTTGTTGCTCTGGTGTCAGTGCGTTGAAGCGCACGGCGTAGCCAGAAACACGGATGGTCAGCTGTGGATACTTGTCTGGGTTAACCACGGCATCTTCCAGCATTTCGCGGTTCATCACGTTCACGTTAAGGTGCTGACCACCTTCACGAGTCTCGTTATGAGCGAAGTAACCGTCCATCAGTGCAGCTAGGTTAGCGCGGCGACCGTCTTCATCTTTACCCAGTGCGTTTGGCACGATAGAGAAGGTATAAGAGATACCATCTTGTGCGTGAGCAAACGGCAGCTTGGCAACTGAGGTCAGTGACGCGATAGCGCCTTTCTCGTCGCGGCCATGCATTGGGTTCGCACCCGGTGCAAATGGTGCGCCGGCAGGGCGACCGTCTGGCGTAGTACCCGTCTTCTTACCATAAACCACGTTTGAGGTGATGGTGAGAATTGACTGAGTCGGGATCGCGTTACGGTACATCTTCTTGTGACGGATCTTAGCCATGAAGCGTTCAACCAGCTCGGTAGCCAGGTCATCGACGCGTGCATCGTTGTTACCAAACTTAGGATATTCACCCTCGATGTCGAAATCGACGGCGATGCCGTTTTCGTCACGAATTGGCTTCACCTTGGCAAACTTGATGGCTGACAGTGAATCGGCAGCAATCGATAGGCCAGCGATACCACAGGCCATAGTGCGACGTACGTCTCTGTCGTGCAGCGCCATTAGGGCCGCTTCGTAAGAGTACTTGTCGTGCATGTAGTGGATGGCGTTGAGTGCAGACACATATTGGGTGGCTAACCACTCCATCATGGTGTCCAGACGACCCATTACATCGTCAAAATCCAGTACTTCATCTGTGATTGGCTCAAACTTAGGACCGATCTGTGTCTTGAGTTTCTCATCCACGCCGCCGTTGATGGCATAAAGCATGGTCTTAGCCAGGTTTGCACGAGCGCCGAAGAACTGCATGTGTTTACCCACAACCATAGGGCTTACACAACAAGCGATGGCATAGTCGTCAGAGTCGAAATCTGGACGCATCAGGTCATCGTTTTCGTACTGGATAGAGCTGGTGTCGATAGAGACCTTAGCGCAGTACTTCTTGAAGTTCAGCGGAAGCTTCTCTGACCAAAGCACAGTGATGTTTGGCTCAGGACTTGGGCCCATGTTGTACAGGGTATGTAGGAAGCGGAAGCTAGACTTAGTCACCAGAGTACGGCCGTCAAGACCCATACCCGCGATAGATTCGGTGGCCCAGATTGGGTCGCCAGAGAATAGCTCATCGTATTCTGGTGTACGTAGGAAGCGCACCATACGCAGCTTCATCACGAAGTGGTCAACCATCTCCTGGGCTTGCTGCTCGGTCAGCACGCCGTTCTTGATGTCGCGCTCGATGTAGACATCCAGGAAGCTAGAGGTACGGCCCAGAGACATGGCGGCGCCGTTTTGGCTCTTCACTGCGGCCAGGTAGCCGAAGTAAGTCCATTGAATCGCTTCTTTCGCGTTAGTCGCAGGACCAGAGATATCACAGCCGTAGCTGGCAGCCATCTGCTTCATCTGGCCAAGGGCTTTGTGCTGCTCGGCGATCTCTTCGCGTAGCTGCATGGTGGCAGAAAGATCTTCGCCTGCTTCAAACTGGGCTTGCAGTGAGCTGAACTGGGCAAATTTTTCCTGCATCAGGTAGTCGATACCGTACAGGGCGATACGACGGTAGTCACCAATGATACGACCACGGCCGTACGCATCTGGCAGACCTGTCAGTACGCCAGACTTACGGCAGCGCATGATCTCTGGGGTGTAGATATCAAACACGCCCTGGTTGTGTGTCTTGCGCAGCTCAGAGTAGACATACTTGATGTTTGGATCCAGTTCACGACCATAGGCAGCGCATGAACCTTCGACCATACGGATACCGCCATTGGGTAACATGGCACGCTTAAGTGGCGCGTCTGTTTGTAGACCGACAATGGTTTCGAGATCTTGGTCGATGTAACCTGCTTCATGAGAGGTAATGGTAGAGACTTTGTCGGTATCGAAATCAACCGGCGCGTGAGTGCGGTTTTCTTGCTTGATACCTTCCATCACTTTGTCCCAAAGCGCGCTGGTCGCTTCGGTGGCGCCGGCTAGGAAAGATTCGTCTCCTTCATAGGGCGTGTAGTTCTTTTGAATAAAGTCGCGTACATTTACTTCAGACTTCCAATCACCAGGAGTAAAACCTTCCCACGCTTTGGTGAACAGCTCAGTTTTTTCGGTCATCGTACTAATACCTTCTGTTTGAGATAAAGGTTATTGGTTATCGAGTGGCTGTCACTTAAGACGTTGCGATACACCAATAGCTATTCTTCGCAGCTCCCTTCAATGTATTACCCGGATGATGGGAACTGATTATCGAACCGGTAAACCGTGTCGATTTAAATCTGTTTTACGCGATATCCGAGCTCGTTTGACACTTACTGTCTAAGCCGATTCGGCTATCGTTAAATTGGTAAGACCAATTAACCATATGAATAGTACCATATCTGCCTAGGTGCTGCATCTGAATCGGTCTGCTTTTGCCCGAGTTAATGCCAAAATTGCTATCGGGTTATCATTTTTGGCGCAAAATTTCGTTTGCATCTCACCTGAGAGTCGGTTATTTGCGCGAGCCAACGCTCACCTTTATCGGGTGTTACCTGCATCTAAGGAGAATGCTGATTCCCTGGGGTTATGAACGCCATGCCCATATGGCATATTGATGCCGGTTATCAGCAAGTTTGATGTAAGTATAGGGGAGATAAAAAAGAAGAGGGCCTAAGCCCTCTTCGTTGTCGTTTGCGCGATTAAAGTAGCGCTGGGATCCCTTGAATCATACCCACTGCCAGCATGGCGGCGAGACAGATCACAAAGGCTAGCCCCGGAATGATGAGCCTGTCGGCCAGACTTAGGCTGGCGGCACGTTCTTTGTCGCCAATCAGACCATTGTTATCTAGCAACATGGTCAGCGCCCAGGCCAGTACAGGGTTAGCAACGAAAGAGGCGAAGATACAGATACCCGCCGCCTGGCTGCTTTGGGTGTCTTTCACCATCTGCATGCCTGCCTCCAGGAGTGGTAGGAACACGCCAACCAGGAGAGCGATTGACATCACAGGACGCCATACGGTGACATCCATTGGGTAACCCAGTACCGCGACTATGATACACAGGCTACCTAGCAGGATGGCGCCAGCAGGAATAGGACGCTTAGCGATTGCCGCCGGGATCATATAGGTGCCCCAAGACGAGGTGATGTTACCGCCACCCACTGCCGTGCCGACGATTTGGCGCAGTGAACAGGTGGTCATGGTGTCATCTACATCCATCAGCACTTTCTCTGTGCCTTTAGGGTAGTTCAGCTCCTGGAAGATACGGTGACCCAAGAAATCGGGTGACCACATGGCAACCGCCAGGATGGCAAAGGGGAGTGACGCGATAAAGTGCTCGAAGTTAGGTAAACCTAGCTGCCAGCCATGCTCGGTAGAGCCCCACCAGTAGACGGGGTTCAGGTTAGGGATGCCTGGAGCGGTAACAAACTGCAGATCTAATCCCGCGCCTAGGGCGAAGGCCAGCGCAATCGCGGCGATAGAACAAAGTGGGATCGCCAGCCAACGTTTACCTACCTTGGCCAAATAAGCGTAGATCACCACATTCACCAATAAGATGAAGAAGGCCACATAGCCAAGGCTATAGTCCAGGGCATGCTTGGCCTGTAGGCCGCCGGCCCAGTCGAATAGGGAGGTGATCTGACTCTTGGCACCCATGAAGCCGAGGAACACTAAGAGTCCCCCTGCGACGCCGCTGGAGGTGAGGTTTACTAGCCTGGAGCCCCCCTTAAAGTAACTGAGCAGCAGACCAAAGATACCCAGGAGGATCGCCAGTGCTAATGGGTGGGCACCGGCCAAGGCGATGGTGCCGATAAGCGGGATCATGGGGCCGTGGTTGCCGCCAAGGTTGGCGCGAGGGTTGATAAATCCAGAACTGATGATACAGAAGAGCAGGGCGGGGATGAGCATTTCGACGCGAACCACCTGAATGGCGAATTCGGCGCCCAGGTTGATGTGATCCCAGCGCTCGCTTAGGCCCGATGCCCAGGCGGCCATTACGGCCGAATACATCACCGTGATGCCGATAGTGCCTGCGATGGCGGGCACTAGGTCTTCCCACTCAAAGCGGAAATCGCGTCCCGGCAGGTTGAGGCCCCAACGTCTGGGCTTCATGATCTGTAATTCGTGGTCTAAATATTGTTCACGAGTGGCAAACTCGCTGGCAGGACGGTGAAGCGCCTTGTAAGTCAGCTCAGAGGCTTCCATCTCTTCTTTTTTGACTGTTTCTGACATAATTTCTCATTCTCCGAAAAGAACTTATTGACTCATCAATTCGATGAAGACTTAGAGGTAATCCTTGCAAGTCAGCGAGTGTCGTTTGTTGAAAGACCCCCAGGTGCCACTCGAGTAACTTGTCCGCCCCCAAGAATGGATAAAACACCCTAAATCCGGTGAGCAGTTGCATCCCTAACGCTGTTTAAAATTGGTCTGACCAATTTACCTCATAAATCTTAACATAGTGACTTTTGCCTGACATTAACTATCAATAAACTTGAAACTGGTGATTAGATGATTTGGGAGCTAGTTAACATCTTGTGTCGCCATTTCAGATAAATTTTTACATTAGGCATATATATTGCGTTTGGTTTTAGATCGCGCCTTCTGTCACTTTTGGGAGCCACTCCGCCAATTCTTTGCAAATAAGAGGCGCCTCTCACGCCTCACATTTTTAGCTGGGTCACGGCTCACAAAAGTGGTGCTTATTGTGCTCCGCACCTCACAAAGGGGCGCAAATGTCCGCCTTAGCCTTTTGCTATCTCGCCAGTTTGCCTTGGGAAAACATTGGCTAAGGATGTTAATCAACTTGCCTTATAGCTTAGGCAATAGGTGGTCAGTTGCCAGTTTGCTAGAGCAAACTACACACCTTCGCGCCTCAACACCGCATTCCTAGGTTTTTATGTTATTAACAATTGGTTTTCGCATAAGCTGCTGTATTAAAGCGGTTTTAAGGTGAATTGTTATCGGCTTAACAAGCTTGTCACCTCGATATTTGGCTATCAAATTTACTGATTGTCTCATTCATTAATATCAAATTTTATTTCGCCTTTTTAGTGGCTAATCTCGGCATAAGAGAGCGAGGCAACAAGCTAACTCTTTGTAAAAACATTTATTAATCTATAGCCGTCTCTAGGGAGATGGCACTTGCGGAGATGATGTTAATGAAATTTCACCCCTGTTTTACGCTTGGCTGGAGAAGGACACGTCATGACGATACCTAATCTAGTGCCACTTGCCGCCAGGCAGAGCCAGCCAACGCCTGTGGCCGAGACTAGCCTATGCCAGCGCGCCGCGGCTTACGGTCAGGAGAAGGTGACTAAGCAGGCGATGGCATCTATTGGCCAGGCGATGTTTGCCGGTGCTTTTATCGCACTCGCCTTCGTGTTTTATCTCACTGTCACCACAGGCGCATCGGGCGATTGGGGCATGGTGCGCCTGGTTGGCGGCCTGGCCTTTAGTCTGGGTCTGATGTTGGTGGTCATCTGCGGTGGCGAGCTCTTTACTAGTAGTGTGTTGAGTAGCGTGGCCTGGGCGCAGAAACGCGTGAGCACGCGGCAGCTGCTAGCCTGTTGGGGACGTGTCTATCTGGGTAACTTCTGCGGCGCCATGATCATGCTGGCATTGATCCTCAGTGCCAAGATGTATCTGTTAGACGGTGGGCTGTGGGGGCTCAATGCCCTGAAGGTCGCGCAACATAAGCTGCACCACTCCTGGGGCCAGGCCTTCGCCTTGGGCATCTTATGTAACATGCTGGTTTGCTTAGGGGTTTGGATGACCTTTGCCAGCAAGGAGGCGCTCACCAAGGCCATTTTATTGATGCTACCTGTGGCGATGTTTGTCAGCAGCGGCTTCGAGCACAGTATCGCCAACCTCTTTATGGTGCCACTGGGGATCGCCATTAAGCAGCTGGCCATCTGGGACTGGTATCAGATCCCCGGGTTTACCGCTCAGCAATTTAATGACCTGACTCTGCTTCACTTTCTGACCAATAACCTCATTCCTGTCACCGCGGGCAATATCGTCGGCGGCGGTATAGTGGTGGGCCTGGGCTACTGGTGGATAGATGCAGGCAAGGCTCGCGTCGTACCAGAAAAAGTACCACTGAGGGCGGTACATCTGGAGCCAGTATTAAGCAGTGACCAGCAGGGCAAAGAACAGATTCAACACAGCGATAACGCTGCCAATACCATTTCAATTTTATCTAGTAAAGTATGCAGGGGAGAGACCCAAATGCCTAAATCGATTCAAAAACTCAATGTCAGCGCCCTGATGGATCAGACACCTTTTACTCTAAGCCCCGAGCTATCCGTGTACGAGGGACTCAAGCAGCTCAATGAGGCGCAGCTGCGCGGCGCGCCCGTGGTCGATGCTCAGCGACGCCTACTGGGGTTTGTTTCTCAGCAAGACCTGCTGCGTAGTCTTTGGTCAGAAGAGTTTGTCCGTGGCATAGGCTACAAGGTGGCCGACCTGATGCAAACCCGGGTGCTGACGGTAACCCCTGATGATGCGGTGGCCGATCTGATCGAGGTAATGGTGGTGGATCGTGACAAGTTGTTTCCGGTGAGCGACATGGGCGTGCTGACTGGCAACACCTATGCCAGCTATGAGGAGCGGCTCCGTCACGCTAGCGCCAGCAAGCCGAGCTGCTTCCCTGTGGTCAGTGAAGGCAAGCTAGTGGGCGTGATCACCCGTGAGGCCATAGTGACCAAGGTGTGTGCTGTATATGGCTAAGGCGTCGCAGATGAAACTCGGCACCGATATGAATTGAGGGTCTGCGTGACTTTATAAGCCGTGCCGATTTCAATCGGCGAAAGTAGAAAGGGGCATTTGCCCCTTTTTTGCGTTTTATACTGTCAGCTAAGCCAGCTTATCGGCTCGTCTTGGCATGCTGACGATGCTTGCTGAGACGTCTGGCCTCGGTGATCACACAGTCTCGCAGCGGGTTTTCGCCCGAATCGCAGCGCCACACGAAAGAGAGGTGTCTCTGCATGTTAAGTTGCGGCGTCGGCAGGATAACCAGTTCACCGGCGGCCACCTCTTTCTCCACATCCAGGAAAGGTAGGCTGCTGAGGTAGGGCCCATTCTTCACTAAGGCCTTGAGCAGCGAGACATGCTCATACTCTTTCCATACGTTGAGCTTTTCGATGACGCCATGAATGGCCCCCTCGAAGATGCGGCGAGTCCCCGCGCCTTGCTCGCGCAGCACCCATCTCGCCTGCTCTAACTGCGCCAGGCTGATGTTGGTCTGTTTGGCATAGGGGTGATGAGGTGAGGCGACTACCACCAGATGGTCGTCTAACCATTGCTCCTGATACAGACGGCTGTCGTCGTTGCGCCCCTCTATGATGCCAAAGTCATATTCGTAATTAAGCAGGCCCTCGACCACGTTCTCGGTATTTTCCACTGTGAGCTCGATCCTAAGTTCGGGAAAATCGGTATCGATTTTACTGATAAGCTCGGGGAGCAGATGCTCGGCGGCGGTCTGACTGGAGCATAAACGAAAACGACCGCTTATAAGGTGTTGTTCGTGAAGGCCTAATTCTATTTGTTGTGCATCTTGTAGCAGACGTCTCGCCCTTGGGCGTAACCAGTTTCCCCAGTGACTCAGGGTGAGGCGATTACCCTGTCTGATAAAGAGGGGGCGGCCGAGTAGATTTTCCAGCTGCCCAAGGGACATGCTAACTGCAGACTGTGTCATCGACAGTTTTCGCGCCGCCGCACTCACACTTTCCAGGCTGGCTACGGCATCGAACACCATGATTTGTTTTAGGGAGTACTTCATTGACCTTGTGGCGTCCTAACTGAATTAACCAATAAAGAAAACTATCAATAAAATTGATGCTTGCGTGATATTGATTGTATGAGCGCCTGAGGGCTTTCACAAGTAACGCGTTGATTTTATCTGAGTTACTCGACACGCCTCACTCTTTAAGCGTGTCTTGTGCGCACCATGACATTTCTTGCCTACACGTGAGCTCAATCGAGCAGCTGACTTTGTTTGTTCGCGCCCAGTTTAGGCCATTCCAGTTTAGGCGATCCGAGCCGGTTGCTCTGCGCTTGATTGATTCAGCGCCCAACGGGTGATTCTTGTGCAGCAGAGGGGGAATTGGTTTATATTGGCGGGCAATAACTTAGATTCCAAGAATAACCATGGAAAAACAATGGCAAATCAAGCGCCTTCTTCGGCGGCAAACCCGAAAAATAAAATCCCTTTACCTGACACCTTAGTGATCATCTTCTTTGTGGCCTTGGCAGCCATGTTGTTGACCTATCTGGTGCCCGTAGGTTCCTTCGAGACCCAGGAGATCCACTATCTTGCCGATGGCGTTGATAAAACGCGTAGTGTGGTCGACCCTAACTCCTTTCGTTACAGCCTGGATGAGGCGGGAGAGCAGCTTAAACAGCCTGTAGCCCTGTTTGAGGGCGGTGGGGGCATAGGCTTCTTCAATTTTGCCTTCGAAGGTTTAACCTCGGGATCTAAATGGGGCACTGCTATCGGGGTTATCATGTTTATGATGGTGATCGGTGGCGCCTTCGGCATAGTAATGGAAACCGGCACCATAGATAACGGCATCATACGCTTGATCGACAAGACCCAGGGCAACGAGCGACTCTTCATTCCCGTGCTCTTTATTCTCTTCTCCCTCGGCGGCGCTGTGTTTGGTATGGGGGAGGAGGCGATTGCCTTTGCCATCATTATCTGCCCCTTAATGATACGCTTGGGCTTCGATGGCATCACCACTGTGATGGTGACCTATGTGGCGACTCAGGTGGGATTCGCCAGTTCCTGGATGAACCCCTTTAGTGTGGCGATCGCTCAGGGGATTGCCGGCATTCCTGTGCTCTCAGGCGCCGGTGTAAGGGGACTCATGTGGGCAGGGTTCACCCTGATGGGGGTGATCTTTACCATGCGCTACGGCGCCAAGATCCAGGCGGATCCGCAAAGCTCACTTTGCTTTGAGTCGGATCGATATTTCCGTGAGCATCATAATTCGAGCGAGTTACAGAGCCGTTTTAACCTCGGTGACAGTCTGGTACTGCTCACCATCTTGCTGACGGTCGTTTGGGTTATCTGGGGGGTTGTTACTCAGGCCTGGTTTATTCCCGAGATCGCCAGTCAGTTCTTTGCCATGGGGATTGTCGTAGGGATAATTGCGGTGATCTTCAGGTTAAATGGCATGACGCTTAATCGTATGGCTAGTAGTTTTAAGCAGGGAGCGGGCACCATGTTGGAGCCGGCCTTGCTGGTCGGTTGTGCCTCTGGGATCTTGCTGCTCCTGGGGGGCGGTAAGCCCGATGAGCCAAGTGTATTAAATACCTTACTCAATGGCGCCGGCAGCCTGATTGGTCAGCTACCCGCGGTCGCCTCGGCCTGGTTTATGTTGCTGTTTCAATCTGTGTTTAATTTCTTTGTCACTTCGGGCTCGGGTCAGGCGGCATTGACCATGCCCTTGATGGCACCTCTAGCCGACATCGTCGGGGTATCGCGTCAGGTGGCGGTGTTGGCCTTTCAGCTGGGCGACGGCTTTACCAATGTGCTGGTGCCGACATCGGCATCTCTGATGGCGACCTTAGGCGTATGCCGCGTCGACTGGGGCATTTGGGTCAAGTTTATCTGGCGTTTCATGTTGGCGCTCTTCTTAGTGTCGAGCATTGTGGTGGTCGCCGCTCACTACCTCGGTTTCGTTTAAGAGTGCACTTTCATTTAGGCAATAAAAAACGGCATCCTAGGATGCCGTTTTTTCGTTAAAGTTCAGTAAGATTAGAACTTCACTTCACCTTCTAGGAACCACTCACGACCGCGTGCGTTGTACACTGAACGCTGGTAATGAGGCCAAGAAGTTGCTGTTGGGTCGAAGTTAGGACCTGCGTCGAACAGGTTAACTACGCCAGCTTTCACCTTGATAGCATCTGTGAAGTTGTAACCTGCAGTCAGGTTCCACTTAGTCTGTGATGCCACTTCGTGTGCACTTTCGTCGAAGTCTTCGCCACCAGATGCTTTGAATGACTTGTACTGCATACCGTGCATACGCGCAGTATGGTAAGCACCTAAGGTAGCTTCGAAGTCATCGATGTACCAACCCAGTACTAGGTTAGCGCGGTACTGTGGCAGACCACCGTTGTCGATATCATCTTCAACTGGATCAGTTGGTGACAGTTGGTACTCAGATAACAGGATGTAGGTACCGTTGAAGTTAAGCTTCAGGTCACCCATGTTGTCCATATCCCAAGTGTAACCAGCAGTGATATCTAAACCACGTACTTTCTGGAATGCTAGGTTTTGTGCAACGGCGTTCACGTGAGTGATGGTGCCTTCTGCATCACGAGTCAGCATGTTTTCATACTGTTCGTATTCACGAGCGGCCTTGCTAGCGCTGATGTCGCTAACCATGTCATCCAGTTTCCACTCCCAAAGGTCGAACGACGCGTTGAGTGAATCACCGCCCCATACTGCACCAATGTTAGCTGTGTAGCCGGTTTCTGCTTCAAGATCTTTGTTGGCACCAGTAGTGCTGTCGATGTGAAGTTCGTTACAGATCTCGTTGATACGTGGGTCAGCATTTGGCTCACTTGGTGTACCACCCAGCGCTTGACACTGTTTGAAGTCAATTACTGTTGCGAAGCCCTTAGTCGCATCGCCATATACGCGGTGCATGTCTGGCGCACGGAATACTGAGCTGATAGAACCACGAACCAACAACTCATCCAATGGACGGTATTCAATGGTTAGCTGCGGAGACAGGTTGCCACCGAAATCATCGTAGCGGTCATAACGTACTGCAGCATCAACAGTCAATTCTTCTAGAACTGGTAGGCTGATTTCGGCATAAGTTGCCCAGTAAGAACGCTCACCGGCACCTGAAGAACCACCTGTGGTCAGGATGGCACCTTTCTTAGACTCTGAATCAGTGTTGGTTTCATAGTCTTGTTCTGTGTACTCGGCACCGAATGCAAACTGAGCATCACCCGCTGGCATTTCGAACGCCATACCAGAGATGTTCGCTTGAACGTTCTTCTGGGTAGACTGCGCACGCTCAAATGGAGAGTAGGCAACTGATTCGACGTCTTCTGCGCTCATGTTTTTCAGCAGAGAGTTACCGTTTTCACCGGCAGTGATGTAGTCGAACATGCCGCCAACAGTGGCGTAGCCGCTACGGAATACATCAACATTAGTACGGCCATAGTTTACTGACGCATCCCAGCTGTACTCGTCTGCCAGCGTGCCTTCTAGACCTGCGGTGAAGAAGTAGTTACGTGTCTTGGTTTCGCCTGCGCGGTTACCAAACTCGTGTAGACGACGTACATAGTAGTAGTCACCATCTTCAGCATTGGCGAAGTCACCACCTAGGGCTGTAGCCTTGTTGGTGAAGGTCTTGCTGAGGTCACCAGCAGATACAGTGACATTGCTACCATCGACTTTTACATCGTAGTCGTTGATTGCCATTGGCTCGATGTTAGTGGTTGATTTTGCTTCGGCAAAGTCAAGACGACCCACTAGGCTAATGTTATCAGACAGCTCGTAGTTGAAGTTAGTTGAGCTGATGAAGCGAGAGTTAGCTGGTTGTAGGTCGCGCCACTCTGAACGGTCGAAACCACAGATGCTACGCGCTGCATCCCAGAAGAAACCGCCTGCAGTACATTCTTCAGGAGTTAAAGCGCGAGCGCCTTTACCGCCTGCGATGCGTGCACCATATGAGCTGTACTGTGAGTATTCACTGTATGGCACTTTATCTGTATGTAGACCGAAGTTTTCACGGTCAGTCGCTTTTAGCTGCTCGTTGTCGGTGAACTCGATGAAAGTCGATACGTTACCGCGATCAGATGAAGCACCTAGAGATAGCGCGATACGGTCGCTTCCGCCGCCGCCATTAGTGGTATCACCGTGACGGTACTTAAGTGCAACACCTTCGAAATCTTTCTTCAGGATGATGTTGATCACGCCGCCGACAGCGTCAGCACCGTAGATTGCAGAACCACCAGATTGCAGTACTTCGATACGCTGTACGGCTTCCATAGGCAGGTTAGCAGTATCAACGAAGTTGTCCGTACCACCAGATGGCTTTGGATATTGGTTCAGACGCTTACCATTGATCAGTGTCAGTGTACGGTTAGCACCCGCACCACGTAGGCTGATAGAAGAGGCGGCAGGTGTGAAACCGTGAACAGACTGGGTAGTCATCGCACTGGTGGTTGAAGTCAAGCTTTCTAACGCATCTTGAATGTTAGTGAAGCCCTGTTTAGCCATGTCTTCAGCGCTCATGACGGTAACAGGTGTAGCCGTTTCCATATCGGTACGCTTAATACGTGAACCTGTTACTTGAATACGTTCAACGCTATCTTCATCTGCTGCATAAACGGCTGGCGCACTCAGTGCTGCCGTTGCGGCACCACCAATTAATGCGAAACGAACAGCTTTAGCCAATATAGAATTAGGCTGCATTGTGTTTCTCCCTGAGACTTATTTTAATTTTTGATTTGAACACTTATTTATTGACCGAATATTTATTCGCTCTAAGTGTCGATCTTTATTTAGTAAAAACTTTTCAAATATTTACTTATATTGATAAATCTTTACCTCGTGCTCGATATAATCATAGAGAGATAACAACTGCAACAAGGCGGCTACAGCCGATACGCTTACCTATCCATTTAGGTGATTATCCTTTTTGCAACATAAAACAAACAACTAATGTCGCCGAGTGGTTAAAATATAAGCCTATTATTTCAAGATGCCTCTCAATGTTGTTTTTAGAGCGTTATTGTTCTTTTTGTGTTAACCGTTCTGATTTGTTGTGTTTGTTTTGTGTTTTTAAATTTGCGTCAATTTGTTCTTTGTTTGTATTGATTGTTATTTAAAAAAATACAAAAAATATGAAAAATATTGTGGAAATGATTTGTTTGTGAGCAAAGTCACCTCTTTTTTTATCTGGTTTGTTGTTGCTTAAATGTTAATTTTTAAGTGTTGAGGAATGACTTGCTAATACAAAGGTGTGGTATTTCACTTAATTTATGACCTATTTGGCGTCTATGATGCGTCATTATTATTAAGCTTGAGAGATGGGGTTGTTAAATCAGTGTTACTTTGGCTGGTCATAGGAATGACAGCGTAATCTCTGCTTCTGATTAGCCCCATGAGCGCCTTATTGATTTAGCATTTGATCTAAGTTCCTGCGGTTAAATTCTTTCCGTTAAGAGCTTTCGGTTAAGTACTTTCGTTTAAGAGCTTTCGTTTAAGATCTATCCGTTAAGCTTTACCCGTTTGGACAGTATTGGGACTAAAGCAAAGTTAAGGGAGTAGGGATTAGGAAGTAGAGCGAGGAGAGAGTAAGAAGAACAGGGTGAGTCAGAAGTGCATAAGGGAGTATAGGTAGACCACCTGCCGATGCAGGCTGGTCTACCGGTTGGCTCATCCTCAGGCTCATTCTCGTTGAGTTCACCCCTAACATTTGCAACGACTGCTCATGACTTGTGTTAAGGCTTGTGTTTTAAGGCGTTGGCTTAAGGCTTATGTTTTACGGCTTGCGACGACAGCGCAGTAAGGTATGGCCTAAACCTATGTTATCGATATCCTCGTCAACATAGAGGCCAGCCGAGGAGATCAGTTTTAGCAGATCTTTCGAATGGTACATGCGGCTATTGCCGTTGGCCATGGCGGTGAAGTAGAGCGATGTGGCGTTAACGCAATAGGCGCCAGCCTCGCAAGGTTGTCTGTCCCAGAAGGTCTCTAAGATGCAGAGCTCACTATGAGGGGCCATATTGGCGGCAGCCAGTTTTAATATGGTCAGAATCTGCGCCTCGGAGAAGCAATCTAAGAACTGACTCATCCAGTAGAGATCTCCCCCCTCATAGAAAGGCGTATCAGCCTTTAATAGATCGCATTCAAAGCCATGGATACGTTCGCTTAAGCCCTTGTCCTTGGCATTTTCCATAGCCACCTTGAGTTGACCGGGCAGATCCATGATGGTGACCTCGACATCGGCATCGTATTGGGTACAGGCAAGTGCCCATTTTCCCGTGTTGCCGCCGATATCCACCAAGGTTTTTGGTTGAGCCTTAAAGATCAACGGCAGCACAGTGCCAAAGGCGTGATCCGAATAGAAGTGGTCAAACTCGAACCAACTCTGCTTAGCTGCCGCAGGCAACTGGCTTAGGCCGGGGTAGATGGTCTGCCAGTCGCCAAATACTTTCAAACCACTGGCTTCGCCTTTTTCCAGTGCCTTGTCGAGTTCGAACATCCCTTGATAACAAACGTCATGATTGAAGTTGAGGTTGACTCTGGACATCTCATCGTGAAGTAGGAAGTGACCTATCTTGTCCAGATGATAACCTTGCCCTGCTTGCCAGATGAGGCCCATGCTGAGGCCCATGTCCAGCAGGACGCCGACAGCATAGTCTGACAGCTCAACCAGGCTTGAGAGTCTGGCTCGGCTCAAACCTGGTTCGGCTTCTATTGTCGTTAAGAGATCAAATTTCAACAGACAACGGGCAACCTGGAAGGTTATGGGAGCGAATGCGATTTTTTGTGCTTCGAATTTGGCATCAAATGCCGAAATCGTTTTCGGCGATTGGTAAAAGTTCATCAGAGTCCTGACGCTTGTGTGAGTGAAATGCCATCCACTCTAGCCGGATCCCCCGTTGAGTACATCAAGTCTATGTCGATTTATCGACCTGGCTCGCGAAATCTGACAAGAGACAGCTGAAATTAACGGCGATACAAAGCGTTATTGATCACAGTGCTGCTGAGTGTGAGGGTTGCGGGCTAGGTCAAGTGTTACTCAGGTGTTAATATGAGTAGGCTCAGCCGCCGACGGCTTGGACTGATAAGGATAGGTAAATGCAGCAACCTCTTAGTTATGTTGGACGTATCACCCACAGGGCCGATGGTGAGGCCCGGCGCGTGGCTATTTTAGAGGCGACCCTGCGGTTGATCATCAGGGAGGGGGTGCGCGGCGTACGTCATCGCGCCGTGGCAACCGAGGCGCAGGTACCACTGGCCTCGACCACCTATTACTTTAAAGACATCAAAGATCTGATCAGTGACGCCTTAACCTATTTTGCCGAGAAGACCCTGTGGATGAATAACACCCTGGAGGAGAAGAGTTTCCAGTTGCTCGAGGTGCTCAAGGCGGACAGTGAGTTGATGCCCCTCGATAACATAGCTGTGCATCTGACCGAGTTTCTCTGTGAGCACATTCAGACTCAGGTGAGCCACAAAGACGATCGCATTCTCGAGCTGGCGTTTCACGAAGAGGCGCTACGTAATCCAGCGCTCGCCGAGGCCATTCAGTTGCTGGATAATGGCTTCATCAGGACTATCGAGCAGTTTTTTACCGCCTTAGGATCATCCTCGGCAAATGCCGATGCCCATCAGCTGCTCGGGCTCATTCGTTGGGTGGAGTATCAGAGTCTGATTAGTGGCAATCTAGATAGCGACTTTCTCAAGCAGACGGTGGGCGCCAGTATCGATAAGATATTGCGCGCCATAAAATAAGCCCCCAATAGCTAGCAAAAACTACCGGGGGCTTGAGTCAGTTAACGCGCCGGATGAGGGCGAGTCTTACTGTACGTTTTCCGCGTCGCCAAATTGGCCCTGGAAGAGTACAGATGAGAGGTAACGTTCGGCTGCAGAGGGCAGGATCACTACGATGTTCTTGCCTTCAAATTCAGGCAGTTCGGCGATACGGTTTGCTGCAACCACGGCAGCACCAGAAGAGATACCCACCAGGATACCTTCCTCTTTCATCAGGCGCTGAGCCATCTCGATCGCTTCTTCGTTGGTCACGGCTTCGACACGGTCGACCACTTCGAGATCTAGGTTAGCCGGAATAAAACCTGCGCCGATACCTTGGATCTTATGTGGGCCAGGCTGCACGGGTTGACCGGCCATGGTCTGGCCAATGACCGGTGAGTCTGCGGGCTCAACCGCTACTGAGGTGATCGCCTTACCTTGGGTTTGCTTGATGTAACGGCTAACACCTGTGATGGTACCACCTGTGCCCACGCCGGCAACGACGACATCTACTTCACCGTCTGTGTCATTCCAGATCTCTGGACCCGTGGTCTTCTCGTGGATCTCTGGGTTAGCAGGGTTGTCGAACTGACCCAAGATCAGGTATTTCTCAGGTGCAGATTGACGCAGCTCTTCTGCCTTGTCGATGGCACCCTTCATGCCTTTAGCGCCTTCGGTTAGGACAAGGTTTGCGCCCAGAGCCTTAAGCAGCTTGCGACGCTCTAGACTCATGGTGTTTGGCATGGTTAGGGTTAACTTATACCCACGGGCTGCGGCGACATAGGCCAGCGCAATCCCTGTGTTACCTGAAGTCGGCTCAATCAATTCTTTATCTTTAGTGAGCAAGCCCTTCTTTTCGGCGTCCCAAATCATATTCGCGCCGATACGACACTTTACACTAAAGCTAGGGTTACGGGCCTCAACCTTGGCGAGCACATTTCCCTTGCTGACGCGATTTAGGCGAACAAGAGGTGTATTACCTATGGTATATGAATTGTCTTCGAAAATTTTACTCATGGATTACTTGCTCCTTTATGTATACAGCTAAATCATAGTGTGGTTTCAGCGCATTAGAAATGATAGTTTCATATTCGTTATTCCTTTCTGTTATAAAAGCAGTCACTTATATCATAAATACCTCGCTGAGGGGGCTGGCCTAATGAGGATCCTATTGATAAGTTAGCAAAATGTATCCAGTCCGCTAACCCAAATAATCGGAATAAACTGCAGGGAGCAGATGAGTGAGTAGCACAAACGATAGGACAGGGGATTCGACTCATATGCCGATTGCCGCGCATCAATCATCGAGTCCTAAATCCAGCGCGCCTAAAACTAAAGATCCCAAAACAATCGTCACCCCTTTCGCCTTTCATGTTGCGCCTGAGCTGCTTTATACCCCGCTGGCATCGCCGCTCAAGCGTGGTCTGGCGATGTTAATCGACGCCTTGTTGATCAGCGTGCTGGCTGAGCAGGCCGGCGCACTGTTTATTCTCTTGGTCGGTTTAACCTTGGTCATTGAACGTCGCAGCCACCAATTGGGTAAGGCGCTGAAGTGGGGGCTCTATCTTGCCATGTTGCTAATGACTATCTGGGTCACCAGCGACAATATTATCTCTTACGGCGAAGGTGATAAAGCGGACGCGGGGGGCAAGTCGGCTCAGACTACAGGCCTTAAGGCCGACTCGTTAGAGACACTGAAAATCATGCCGCAGATCTTATCCTTCAGCCTGTGTGAGGAGGCAAGCTGCGCCGATGAGAAGTTAACGACACTATTTGGCGCCCTCGATACCTTAAAGGCAAGTGACAGTGAAAAGGTCGCGCTGGTGTCTCAATTAATCAAGGAGTTGTCGCTTTCCGACCAAGAAAAAGCGCTGCTAATACAGCGTCTGACTCAGCGTTATCCGAACATAGCGCCGGTTAGCAAGCCTGGTATGTCTAACCCTGATATGTCTAACCCTGGTATTTCAAGCCCTAGTACGTCTACCGAGGCAAACCTTGCCACCAGTGACGCAGCGCCTAACGAAGAGCCTGCTGCCGGCACAAAGCCAGACCATCAAGAGATTGCCGATAAGCTCACGCCGCTGGTTATCGATGCCGATAAACTCGATGAGGAAGATAAGCCCTCGCCCTACAGCCTACTCGAGTGGGCGAAGGGGATATTGAATGATCTCGGTTTAGGCTTCGGTTGGGCCGCCTTCTACTTTACCGTTTTCACCGCCTGGTTCGATGGCCAGACCTTAGGTAAGAAGCTGCTCAACATTCGGGTGGTGCCGCTTGATGCCTCGCGCATCTCCCTGTGGGATGCCTTTGGCCGTTATGGCGGCTATGGCGCCGGTTTCGCTACCGGCCTGTTGGGGTTCTTACAGATTTATTGGGATGCCAATCGTCAGGCGATTCAAGATAAGATCTCAGAAACGGTCGTTGTCGACCTCTCAAAGCCCAGAGAAGTCCCTGTCGAGGAGCGCTCCGCCGAGGTATATGGCGGCGCCTGATGCGCAATAAAAAGGCCTGCAATTGCAGGCCTTTTTATTGAAGTGAGTTTTATTCAGGGGCAATGTGCGCGTTGCGATAGGCGTCGCGATATTTGTCGACCCACATGGAGGTGGCACCGCAAATAGCGACCGGCATCACGATAAAGTTGATGATGGGGATCATCGAAAACAGGGTCACGGCGGCGCCGAAGCTAAAGCTGCTGCCCTTGGTCTGATTGAGGGCAAACTTCATGTCGTTGAAGGGTACCTTGTGGTTATCGAAGGGATAGTCACAATACTGAATCGCCATCATCCAAGCGCTAAACAGGAACCAGAGCACGGGGGCCGCCGTCTGGCCGATAAAGGGCACCCAAAACAGGATAAGAAACAGTATGGCTCTGGGGAGATAATATTTCAGTTTTATCCATTCGCGACCCAGGATGCGCGGCAGATCCTTAATCAGGTCGATAGTACCGCCGGTATTAAGGTCTTTGCCGGTGAGATATTGCTCCACCTTCTCCGCTAGCAGCCCGTTGAAGGGCGCCGCAATCCAGTTCATCACAGAACTGAAGATAAAGGAGAGCACCACCAACAGGGTCAACACCGCCAGCGGCCAGAGCAGGAAGTTGAGCCAGCTGAGATAATCGGGCAGCTGACCATTGATCCATTGGAACACCTGTTCCAGCTGACCGATGGCGAAGTAGATCACCGCCGCAAACAGCACCAGGTTGACGCTGAGGGGGATGAAGACGAAGCGTCTCAGGCCCGGCTGTTTGATCAGCCGAAAGCCGTCGAGGAAATAGTTCACGCCACTCTTTGCTGGCTTAGCTGCCTTGCTTGCTTGTTGATTCATAGTCTTATCTGAATATCCTTAGATCTTGCTTAAGGGCGATTGTGTGTCAGCCCTGTTGTAAAAACAAGGGTGAAATCACGTCGGCGGGCAGAAAAAACGTTACAAAATGCGGCATGCTTTGATAAAGTGACAAGCAATAATAACAGCGATGCAAAGCGCGCCCTCCTGAAGACGACCAAACTGGCACAATGAGACTCACACAGATAAAACTTGCTGGATTTAAGTCGTTTGTCGATGTCACTAAAATCCCTTTTAACCAACCGCTTACGGCCATTATTGGGCCAAATGGCTGTGGTAAGTCCAATGTCATCGATGCCGTGCGCTGGGTGCTGGGTGAAAGCTCGGCCAAACATCTGCGTGGCGACTCCATGGCAGACGTTATCTTTAACGGCTCCTCGGCCAGACGCCCTGTCTCAGTCGCCAGCGTCGAGCTGAGTTTCGACAATCAGCAGGGGCGTCTGGGCGGTCAGTATGCCGGCTATCAGGCGATTGCCGTCAAACGTCAGGTGAGCCGAGACGGTGAATCCAGCTACTTTCTCAACGGGCAGAAGTGTCGCCGCAAGGACATTACCGATCTCTTCATGGGCACTGGCCTTGGTCCGCGCAGCTACGCCATCATAGAACAGGGCACCATCTCCCGTCTTATCGAGTCCAAGCCTCAGGAACTGAGGGTCTTTATCGAAGAGGCGGCGGGGATCTCCCGCTATAAGGAGCGACGCCGTGAGACGGAAAACCGCATCCGGCATACTCGCGAAAACCTCGAACGCTTAGGGGATATCCGTCAGGAGCTTGGTCGCCAGATCGACAAGCTGGCCGAGCAGGCCGAGGCAGCGCGTCAATACCGGGCATTGAAACAGACAGAGCGGGAGCAACAGGCGCAGCTCGAGGTGGCCAAATACCTTGAACTCACGGTCCAGCATGACAAGTTGTCTCAGGAGATAGAGGCAAAGACGCTCACTCAGAGTGAGGGCGACGCAGGACGTGAAGCCCTGTCGCGCACCCTGACCGAACTCAAACTGAAACTCGATGAATTAGAGCGTCAGGAGCAGCAACAGGTCGAGGCCTTCTACCTCAATGGCAATCAGATCGCCAAGCTCGAACAGGAGGTGAAGCACCGCCAGCAACAAGACGCGCACCTCAAGCAGCGTATCGCCCAGGACAAGGAAAAGCTGGCGCTGCTGCAAGCCCAACATCAGGCGCTCACCTTGACCTGTGAAGATCTTAACGAGCGTCACAGTAGCGCCCAGCAAGCGCATCAGGCGCTGCAATTGCAGATTGAAATACTCGACGAGCAGCTCGGCGAGGTTGAGCTCTCGCTTGAGCAGGCGCAGGAGGCCGATAGCCAGGCCAAGCAGGCGGTCAATCAATGTCAGCTGCGCTTCGAACTCACCAAGGGTGAGCTGAAACATAAGCAGAGCGCCCTTACTCAACTAAGTGCTCAACATCAGCGCGCCGCTCAGCAGCTAGAGCAGCTATCCCATAAGGATGAGACGGCCAATCTAGCGCTGCAAAATGCCCAGTGTGAACGATTAGCCCTGCGAGTCGATGAGCTTAAGGGAGAAATTGACCAGGGCGCCGGCGCTCAGTCTCAGCTGCAGGAGCAGGCACGTCAGACCCAGACGCAGGTCGATGCCTTGTCTCAGTCGCTGGCCGAGGAGCGAGGCCGCCTGGCGGTGGTCGAGCGCATCTTGCCTAAGGAAGACGCACTACAGGGGCGTGCCCTCTGGCAGGCGATTCAGGTCTCGCCCGGCTGGGAAGCGGCGGTCGACCTGCTGCTCGATGGTCTGCTTACCCAAAGTGTCAGCGACAAGCTGGTTGAGGATGAAACTGCTAATGCTAAAGGCTTAGCGAGTGGTTTTCAGTTATGCGAGCCGCAGCAGTGGACGGGGCTGAGCAGCGAGGTCAACCTGTCTCCCTGGCTGTCGAGACTCACCTGGGTCGATAGCCTGAGCCAGGCCAAGGCGCAGCTGGGGTCGCTTGAGGATGATGAGCGTATCGTTACCGCCGATGGTTACATCCTAGGTAAGGGATTTGTGCTGCAAAAGGCTGAGCAGGGCAGTCAGCTGGTGCAGCTCAAGGCCGAGCAACAGGCGCTTGCGAGCAGCATAGAGGCCAGCGTCGAGGCGATAGATGAGCGCAAGGCGGTGCTCGCCGACCTTAATCAAGCCCTGGATGAGCGCCGCGAGGCCTTGGCGCAGCTTAATGTTAGCCTGCAGGGGACGCAGCTTGAGCGTGAACGCCTGATGGCGCAGGCCCAGGCGACCCAGGTACGCATCGCCCAGCAAAGCGAGCAGCAAACCAGGCTAAGGGTGCAGCTCGACGAACAGTGCGGCGAGATAGAGACTCTGGAGCAGAGCCTAGGTGAGCTCACCAGTCGCCGCGACCAGGAAGAGGCGCAATTGGCTGAGTTTAAGCGCGCCGCCGACAGCAAGGTGACCGGCCTTGCCGATCGCCGAGCCCAGCATAAGACCCTGGGGCGTGAGCGCCATACCTTGGCGCAACAGTCGCAGCAGCTGCAGCAGTCACTGCAGGCGATCAATACCGAGCAGGCACTTAGCCGCCAACAGGTAGAGCAGCTCGATAGGCAGATGAGCGATCTGCGTCAGGAATTAACTCAGTTGCAGGGGCAACTCGAGGGGCAGGATAAGTCCGATGGTAAACTTCAGGCCGACGCCATGGCCACCCAGCTCAATCAAGCACTGGCACGTCAGGCCGAGGTGCAGGCGAGGCTCGATGCGCTTCGCCTTCAGCAGGCAGAGCTGCAAAATCAAGCAGACGAGATAGGTGCCAAGCAAAAACAACAACTTGGCAAGTTAGAGCACTTGACTCAAGCCATCAGCGCGTTAAAGTTACGTCGCGAAGGGATAAAAGGTCAAATTGACAGTCAGTTAGCACAGCTTAATAGCCAAGAGGTGGAGATTGCTCAGGTGCAGCAGTCGCTGGATTTGAGTGTCAGCCTAAACCATCGTCAGAAGGCGTTGGAGCGCACCCGGGCGCAGATTGAACATCTGGGCGCGATTAACCTTGCGGCCATTGAAGAGTTTGAGCAGCAGAGCCAACGCAAGGCCTATCTCGACAGTCAAGATGCGGATTTGGCCAAGGCGCTCGGCAGCCTGGAGGAGGCGATTCGCAAGATCGACCGGGAAACCAAGACGCGATTTAAGGAGACCTTCGATAAGGTCAACCAAGATCTCGGTGTGCTCTTCCCTAAGGTGTTTGGCGGCGGCAGTGCCTATCTGGCCCTGACCGATGACGATCTGCTGGAGACAGGGGTCACCATCATGGCCAGACCGCCGGGTAAAAAGAATAGTACGATTCACCTGCTTTCGGGTGGAGAAAAAGCATTAACCGCTTTATCATTGGTATTTGCGATTTTTAGGCTGAATCCCGCGCCGTTTTGTATGCTGGATGAGGTCGATGCACCGCTCGATGATGCCAATGTCGACAGGTTCTGCCGACTGGTGAAAGAGATGTCTCAGAGCGTGCAATTTGTTTATATTAGTCACAATAAGATCACCATGGAATTGGCCGATCAACTAATAGGTGTCACTATGCATGAGCCAGGGGTTTCACGCATAGTTGCCGTCGATATCGATGAGGCGGTGGCTTTAGCCGACGCAGTATAATTTTGGGAAAAACAGGGTAATCAATGGAAAATTTGCAACTGGTATTGTTCGTGTTAGGCGCGGTAGCCATTATCGCGGTACTTGTGCATGGTTTTTGGTCCATTAGGCGGCAGCAACCTAAATCATTAAAAGAATCGCCCATGACTGGGCTATACACAGACAAGACACGTGACAGTGACGGTTTCGACGCCGATGGCGTTGGCCCTGTAAGAGTCGTTAAAAACAACGCAGAGCAAGGCATTCCCAAGGCCACCTCTACCAGTCGTGCTACACCAGCCGGTGTGCGGGCACAAGAGCGCGAGGCTGAAGAGGCTTCACAGAGCTTCTCTCTGTCGGATGAGCCTAAGCAGAAGGCGCCCCGTTCGCGTCAAGAGCCGGTATTGTCGGCGACGCCGAGTGAGGAGGTTGCCGCTGCCCAACTTGAGCAGATGGAATTAGGCCTTGGTCAGGCGCCGGCGCAGCCCTCGCTGTTTGAAGATCCAGTCACCGAGCGCAAGCAGGAGCCGGCGCGCCCGGCGCCTCAGGTCGACGCGGCGCAGCCAGCCCAAGCGACCCAAACACAACCAACCCAAGCACAGCCTGTTGAACCACAGCAAGTTGAGTCTAAGCCAGAGCCACAAGTGGCCGAAGAGGCACCTCTGGGCGAGCCACAGGATGTACTTGTGCTGCACGTGGTGGCCAAAGAGGGTGAGGCCCTCAATGGCGCCGAGTTGTTGCCAAGCCTGCTGACCCTAAACTTCAAGTTTGGTGAAATGGATATTTTCCATCGTCATGAGGATAACGCTGGAACTGGTAAGGTACTGTTTTCATTGGCCAACATGGTTAAGCCTGGGGTATTCAACCCAGATGAGATGGAGCAGTTTACCACTCAGGGCATAGTGCTGTTTATGACACTGCCTTGCTATGGCGACCCGCTGATGAATTTCTCCATCATGCTTAATTCGGCCCATCAGCTTGCCGACGATCTCGGCGGTGAAGTGCTCGACGGTGGTCGCGGCGCCTGGAGTGAGCAGACTAAACAGTCTTACCTACAGCGTATTCGTGCGCAGATGTGATCCCTAAACCGATATTGAACGAGAGGCCGCATCAGCGGCCTCTGTTGCTTAAACTGGATAAGAAACCATGCAAGCCATACAAGATGAGATTAAACAGTTAACCGACGAGCTCAATCAGCACAACTATCGCTACTATGTCGATGATGCGCCTTCGATCCCCGACGCCGAATATGATCGCCTCATGCGTCGCCTTCAGGCGCTAGAAGCAGAGCATCCTGAGCTGGCACAGGTCGACTCGCCTACCCAGAGAGTGGGCGGCGAGGCCCTGAGCAAGTTCACCCAGGTGACTCATCTCAAGCCCATGTTGAGCCTGGATAACGTCTTTAGCGAAGAGGAATTTAACGCCTTCTACAAGCGCGTCGGCGACAAGCTGCCTGAGGCACCGGCATTTTGCTGTGAGCCCAAGTTAGACGGTTTGGCGGTGAGTATTCTCTATCGTGATGGTGTGTTCGAGCGCGCCGCTACCCGTGGCGACGGCACGGTCGGTGAGGATATTACCGAGAACGTCCGCACCATTAAATCTGTGCCCCTGAAACTCAGGGGCAGCGGTTTCCCGCCACTGCTCGAGGTGCGCGGCGAGGTCTTCATGCCTAAGGCGGCCTTTGAGGCGGTTAACGATAAGGCCCGTGCCCGCGGCGAGAAACTCTTCGTCAATCCACGTAATGCCGCCGCCGGTAGCCTGCGTCAGCTAGACAGCAAGATCACCGCCAGCCGCTCTCTGGCCTTCTATGCCTATGCCCTCGGCGTGGTAGAGCCTGAGACCTGGCCGCTGGCAGGCAGCCATTTCGAGCAACTGATGCAGCTTAAAGAGTGGGGCTGCCCAGTGAGCAGCGAAGTGAAGGTGTGCGCGGATATCCCCAGTGTGCTGGCCTATTATCAGGATATCCTGATTCGCCGCGGTGACCTAGCCTATGAGATAGACGGCGTGGTGCTTAAGGTGAACGATATCGCCCAGCAACAGAGCTTGGGCTTTGTGGCCAAGGCGCCTCGCTGGGCCACGGCCTATAAGTTTCCGGCCCAGGAGGAGATCACCCTGCTCGAAGGGGTGGACTTCCAGGTAGGACGCACCGGCGCCGTGACCCCTGTGGCGCGCCTGCAACCTGTCTTTGTTGGCGGCGTCACCGTCTCTAACGCCACCTTGCATAATGCCGATGAAATTGCCCGCCTCGGGGTGATGATTGGCGATAGTGTGATCATCCGCCGCGCCGGTGACGTGATCCCACAGATTGTCGCCGTGGTGCCCGAGAAGCGCCCGAGTGATGCCCAGGCGATCGCCTTCCCGCCGCAATGTCCCGTGTGCGGCAGTGATGTGGAGCGTGTCGAGGGAGAGGCGGTCGCGCGTTGTACCGGTGGTCTCTATTGCGAGGCGCAGCGTAAGGAGGCGATCAAGCACTTCGCCTCGCGCAAGGCGCTAGATATAGATGGCATGGGTGACAAGGTGGTCGAGCAGCTGATCGACAAGGAGCTGGTGGCCAGCCCCGCGGATCTGTTTAAGCTCACCGCGTCGGCAATCACTATGCTGGATCGCATGGGGATGAAGTCGGCCACTAACCTGGTCAATGCCCTGGAAGCGGCCAAGCAAACCACTTTTGCGCGCTTCCTCTATTCTCTTGGGATCCGCGAGGTCGGCGAAGCCACAGCGGCAAACCTGGCAAACCATTTCAAGACGCTTGAAAAACTGAAGCAGGCGGATGCAGAGACCTTTATGAAGGTAGATGATGTTGGGGTGATTGTCGCCCAGCACCTGGTGCACTTCTTCGAGCAGCCCCATAACCTCGAGGTGATCGATGGCCTGCTCCAGGCAGGTGTAAATTGGCCCGATATCGAAGAGGTGGTCGAGGAGAGTCTGTCGCTGAAGGGGCAGACCTGGGTGCTGACCGGTACCCTGACTCAGCTTAACCGTAACGATGCCAAGGCCAAGTTACAGGCGCTTGGAGCCAAGGTGGCCGGCAGCGTCTCGAAGAACACAGATTGCCTGGTCGCCGGTGAGGCTGCAGGTTCTAAGCTGACCAAGGCACAAGAGCTTGGGGTCAAGGTGATCGACGAGGCCGAGCTCTTGGCTATTCTAGGCGCCTAAACTGGATGCGTGAATTAGCTGAGTAAATCAAGGTTAAAGCCTATGGGAGCGCCATCGAGAGATGGCGCTTTTTTTATCTCTCATGACCGCCTTTTGTTAATCGCCGTTGAAATCCTCTACATCATCACCATATAGAGAGAAACAGGGGAGGGAGAACGCCGTTGAATTTTGGACATATTAATTGGTTAGACGATAAGGGACACTTTAAGCCGCCGCTCATGTTGTACCTGATGCTGGCCTTTATCGCGCGGGGATGGTGTGTGTTTATCGCCTCCCTGACCCAGGCCAGCGATCGTGCCGGTTTGGTGGCCCTCATCTATCCGCAAAAGTCTGATTTCTTAATGGCCTTGGCGGCAGGTGTCGGCGGCTTAGTCCTCTATGGCTTAGTGATCGCCGAGCGCAAACGTTCACCCCTCTGGCTTAGACCGGCCTTCAATCAACTCAAACCTCTGCTGATCGGGCTCTTGATGCTGGATGCCGGTCTCCTGTTGCAGCGCCTCATTCACAGCCATTTTCTCTTCAGTTGGAGTTTTGGCCTGGACGCGCTATTTCTCTTCTGGAGCCTGCTCTATATTGGCAAGTCAAAGCACCTCAAGTACTACCTGCAAGATTGGCGCAACCAGGTAGATTAGTAAAAAAAAGCGCTGCAAGATGCAGCGCTAAGCATACCTTTTCGAATGAAAATTCAGTCTCAAGATATCGGAATGTTACAAAATACCCTATAAATCAATGTGAAAAACAACAAATTCACAAGACCTATATTAAGGACAATTGACAGCAACACTCTTTAAAGAAACATAATCCGGGGTTGCTATGTATCTCTAAAGAACAGAGCCATACTAACATTGTTTGAATATTGTATACAATGTTAAGTTGTGAAAATTGGTTGCGAATTTTTGCATATCTTATAACCAGCAGAGACTCGCCCCTGAGGCGGCTTTGTCGTCAATTTGTGCGTAAGTGGTCAATTTAATGACAGATTGTACAAATTGAGTTGCTATTGACTATAGTTATGTTATTAAAGTTAGGTTGCTTTTCATATTCTTAGGGGATTATCTCGCATCCACATCGGGTCGCGGGGCCCAATGGGTATGGGGAAAATCAATGGAGTTGCTTCGAGTGGCCAGAGCTGAGCCGATACAATTACCCCTGTCAAAGTTACAAACAGGCATCACTGTTAAATTACCCTTGTCTTGGAAAAACCATCCTTTCCTTTTTAACCGTATCAAGATTGAAGAAGAAGCGCAGATAGAGCTGATTAAGAGTCTCGGCGTGCCTTATGTGCTTCTCGTTTCAGGCGAAGAGTTGCTGGCGGAAGAGAGTACCGAGACGGACGAGCAGGCAGTCAAGGCCGAAGAGGTAGTGGATCCCATTGCCGAAGCCAAACGTAACGTGCGTAAATCTCTGCGTCTGAGTCAGAAGCGTTTCATCGACTGTGTCAACGAGTGCCGCTCCACCTTCAGCAAGGTGGCCAGCGATCCCGAAGGCGCCTATCGTGAGGCAGCCTCCCTGGTGGAGTCCCTCATAGAGCATATGTTTGAGTATGAGCAGACGCATCTTGCCTTGGTGAGTGCAGGTGAGAGTGATAACAGCGTGACGCAGCACGGCATCTCGGTGGCGGTATTGGCGCTGATGATCGCCAGAGCCATGGAGCTGCCTAAATCGGATATGCGTGACATCGCCCTAGGCTGCCTGTTCCACGACATAGGCAAACTTAAGGTGCCCGAGTCTATCCGCCGCAAGAAGACCCCACTGTCTGCCTCCGAGGCGAATTTCCTCAAGATGCACCCTAATTTTGGCTATGAGATGCTGAACAAAACGGGCCTGTTTAACAAGGCTGTGCTCAATATCATCTTGCATCATCACGAGTTTATCGACGGCTCGGGCTTTCCCGATGGCCTGACAGAGAAGAAGATCCCCATCACCACTCAGCTGGTGAGCCTGGCCAACGATTATGACGGTCAGCTGTGGGCGGAAGAGAGCCGCTCGCCTCAGGTCGCCTTGGGTTACCTGTTTAAGAACCATGCGGGGAAACATTCAGAGACACTGATCGCCGTATTGGTTAAGCTGCTGGGGATCTATCCACCTGGCACCCTGGTGCGCTTAAGCGATGGCGATGTGGGCAAGGTGATGGTTACCACACAATCGGTGAAACAGCCGCAGGTATGGGCCTGTCATCCAGATGGTAGCGAGCCTGGCCTGCGCTTCCTCAGCCAGGAGGAGGTGTTTGTCGATAGCGTGCTTAAGCGCGAGGAGTTAAACGAAGGCGCGCTGCGTGTGTTACAGGCCGATAGCGGAATAAGTTTTTATTTTGCTGGCACCCCATAGTCCCCTTGCGTTATTTTAGAGTCCTGGTTTCAAGCTAAAGAATTCAAGATGATAACATCTGTTGCCGTCGTCGGCTGCGGCTGGTTTGGTTTGCCTCTCGCCAAGGCATTAGTGGCCGAAGGCTTTAAGGTCACAGGTTCGAAACGGGCCCAAGAGGATGCGAAGGCCCTATCTGCCGATGGGATTGCCGGCTTTGCGCTGGATCTCGAGCAATTAAGTGATAGTGACCCCCTCAGTGATAAAGACTGTCAAGCGATAACCCGTGGCCTCGAGTGCGATGCCATAGTGATCAACATTCCTCCCGGGCTGCGTCGTGGCGATAATGGTTATCTCAAGCGTCTAGAGCGCCTCAAGGCCCTAATGGGGAGCCATAGCTACCAGCGCATTATCTTCATCAGCACCACAGGCGTCTATCCTTCTGGTAGTGATTGCACCGAGCGCGATGCCAAGGCCCATAGCCCGGCGAGTGAGACTCTGCTGGCGGCCGAAGCGCTTTTTTCGGCAGATGAGGCACTCTTGTTGGCAGATAACAGTGTTGGCGGCAAGCAAGCTGCGAGGGACTGCGTCGTCCTGCGTTTTGCCGGGCTTATCGGTCCCAAGCGGCATCCGGGGCGTTTCCTGGCGGGAAGAGAAGGTGTCTCCGGTGGTAACCTGGCGGTGAATCTGGTGCATCTCGATGACTGCATAGGCGCCGTAGTTGCGCTGCTTAAAGCACAGGGGCCTTTATCGCCAGCCTATAACCTCTGCGCGCCACTGCATCCCAGCAAGGCGGAATTTTATCGATTGGCGGCGACTCAGTTGGGACTCACGCCTCCAAGCTTTGTCGAGGGTGACCCGGTTGACGATAAGCGCGTCGATGGAGGCCTTATCACCCAGGAGCTAAACTATCAGTATCAGTTTACGGATCCCTTGGCCATGTTGGCGCATTGCTAATGCCTAACCGAATCTAAATTAGGCCTAAGCTTTGATGAGCCAGAGGAAGAAACATTTTTTCAATAATAAGAAGAGTTGGTTATGAAAAGAGTCATGAATCTATGTCGTTATATAAGCCTGTTGTTCGTCGCCCTGGCAGCGTTTCAGGTGAGTGCCCAGACTAAGTATGTCGAGGGGGTCGATTATGTGAAGGTGGCGGGGATCCCCGAGGTGAACCAGCCTGTGGTGCGTGAGTTCTTCTCCTACAACTGCCCCCACTGTTATCGCCAGGATGGCTTGATCAGTTCGGCCGTGGCCAAGTTAAAGGCGGAGATGGGGGATAAGCTGGCATTTGAGCGCACGCCGGTGGCGGGCGGCCGCGCGGCCTGGCAGCTGAGCCAGGAGGCCTATTATCTGGCGAAGAAGTTTCATGTCACCGAGCAGGCCCATGGCAATCTGTTTAAGCGGATCCATGAGGGCGATGGCGCCTTTAAGCGCCAGGAAGAACTGAGTCAGTTCTTCGTCGAGCAAGGTCTGCCAAAGACTGAGATAGATAAGGCGCTGGCATCAGTGGATAACAAGTTAGCCATTGCCGATTACGATACCCAGGCGCAGCTATCAGGGATCCGTGGCGTGCCTTCTTTGCTGGTAAACGGCAAATATCTGGTGAGCAATAAGCAGCGCAGTGCAGAGGAGCTGGCGGACCTGCTCGCCTACCTATCGACGCTGGAATAGGGCGTTTTTGCCTCCGGGTAGGAAAGCTCCTTCAATCCCTCAAGCCGCCTCCTGGCGGCTTTTTTGTACATTCCGTTAACATTTCTGTTCGACCTTAGTCTAGTTTGCAAGCCTATGAAAATTATAGGCTTACGCTGGCGTCAACTTCGATCTCCTTGTTTTGTAAAGAAAATGTGCAAATTCGCCTAAAGGTTGACGCTGGCGTTAGACCAAAGTCGCGATTGTCCTAAAGACTGCGCTTGCTAGATTAATTCATGACTTAATAATAATCAGCACAGGGGAGTCGCAATGGCTTTTGAAAATAACGAAAAGGCAGAAGGTTACTGGCGTGAAAATTTACGCCTAGTGCTCGGACTGCTATCAATTTGGGCTGCAGTGTCATTTGGCTGCGGTATTTTACTGGTCGATGTACTCAATGAGATCCATTTCATGGGCTTTAAGCTAGGCTTCTGGTTTGCACAGCAGGGGGCCATGTATGTATTCGTTGCACTGATTTTTGTCTACGTGGCGAAAGCCAATGCGCTGGACAAAAAATACAATGTTCATGAAGACTAAGGAGCAATGAGATGGATGTTCAAACGTTAACTTATTTGATAGTGGGCCTGACCTTTGCCCTCTATATTGGCATTGCGATCTGGTCTCGCGCCGGTTCAACGAAAGAGTTCTATGTTGCCGGTGGTGGTGTACACCCTGTGATGAACGGTATGGCCACCGCGGCTGACTGGATGTCGGCAGCCTCTTTCATCTCCCTGGCGGGTATCGTCTCCTTCGTTGGTTACGACGGTTCCGTTTACCTGATGGGCTGGACCGGGGGCTATGTGCTCTTGGCGCTCTGTATGGCACCTTACCTACGTAAGTTTGGCAAGTTTACCGTGCCCGACTTTATCGGCGATCGTTACTACTCTCAGGCAGCCCGTACCGTTGCGGTGGTCTGTGCCATCTTCATCTGTTTCACCTACATTGCCGGTCAGATGCGTGGTGTGGGAGTGGTATTCTCGCGCTTCTTGGAAGTGGACGTCGATACCGGTGTTTATATCGGTATGGCCGTGGTCTTCTTCTACGCCGTACTCGGCGGCATGAAAGGGATCACCTATACCCAGGTGGCTCAGTACTGCGTATTGATCTTCGCCTTCATGGTTCCGGCTATCTTCATCTCTGTGATGATGACGGGTCATATCCTACCTCAGCTAGGTTTTGGTGCCGAGTTGGTCGACGCGGCTGGCAACGGTACAGGCACATATCTGCTTGAAAAACTTGATGGTCTGTCGGCTCAGCTTGGTTTCTCTCAGTACACTGAGGGCTCTAAGGGAATGATCGACGTCTTCTTTATCACGGGCGCACTGATGTTTGGTACTGCGGGTCTGCCACACGTGATCGTTCGCTTCTTCACCGTACCTAAGGTGAAAGATGCGCGCGTGTCAGCGGGTTGGGCATTGGTGTTTATCGCCATCATGTATACCACCATTCCTGCGCTGGCCGCCTTCTCTCGTGTGAACATGATTGAAACCATCAACGGTCCTGAGTCTACAGGTGTGGCCTATGAAACGGCGCCAGACTGGATCAAGAACTGGGAAAAGACAGGTCTTATCAAGTGGGACGACAAGAACAGTGATGGCAAGATCTACTATGCCAAGGGTGAAACCAACGAGATGAAGATCGACCGCGACATCATGGTACTGGCAACCCCTGAGATCGCCAATCTTCCAGCCTGGGTTATCGCCTTGGTGGCGGCCGGTGGTCTGGCGGCGGCGCTGTCAACTTCTGCGGGTCTGCTGCTGGTGATCTCGACGTCGGTTTCACACGATCTGTTGAAGAAGAACTTCATGCCGGATATCTCGGACAAACAGGAGCTGCTCTATGCCCGTATCGCCGCGGCGCTGGGCATCGTCATGGCGGGTTACTTCGGTATTAACCCTCCAGGATTCGTGGCAGCCGTGGTGGCAATCGCCTTCGGCTTGGCGGCATCGTCACTCTTCCCGGCGATCATCATGGGCATCTTCTCTCGCACCATGAATAAAGAGGGCGCCATCGCCGGTATGGTGAGCGGTCTGCTGTTCTCGGCCAGCTACATCATCTACTTCAAGTTTGTGAACCCAGCCGATAACAACGCGGCCAACTGGTTGTTTGGTATCTCTCCTGAAGGTATCGGCATGCTGGGCATGATAATCAACTTCGGTGTGGCCTTCATCGTCAGCAAGGTGACCGCAGCAGTACCACAGAATGTCGTAGATATGGTGGAGTCTATCCGCTTCCCTAAGGGAGCCGGCGAGGCCCACGACCATTAATCGATGGAATGATTAGCGACTAGTCGCTAAGAGTATCGACTCAGGGAGCGCAGTGCGCTCCCTTTTTTTATTTTATATCTAATTGATTCAGCGAGTGCTTATCTGGCAGTCTCTGTGAAAGGATGATTAACTAAGATGAGCGGGAGTCGGTGTGAGTAACTATCAAATCTCTGTGGCGACATTCAATAAGCTGGCGCGCCAGTATCAGGACAAGTATATGCAGATGCCGCTTTATGAGCCCACCTATGATCAGTTTAGCGAGCTACTCGGTGAGCGGGATAGGGTATTGGAGCTGGCCTGCGGACCGGGTAACATCGCCCGCTATCTGTTGGCGCGTCGTCCTCAGCTCGATTACTTAGGCACAGACCTAGCCCCTCAGATGGTGAGTCTGGCAAGGGAGAATAACCCAAACGCGCAGTTTGAGGTGATGGACTGCCTGGCTATCGATCGCTTACCCCAGATGTTTGATGCCATAGTGTGCGGATTTTGCTTGCCTTACCTAGACAAACAAGAGGCGAAGGCCTTGATCGAGGCGATGGCAAAGCGGCTTAAGCCTGGTGGTCTGCTCTATTTGAGCACCATGGAGGGCGACTATGACGACTCGGCGATGCAGACCTCCAGCAGCGGCGATCAGGCCTTTATCTATTATCACTGCGGCGAGCGACTCACCCGTATCTTAAATACGGCCGGATTTGAGCTGCAAAGCTGTCACCGCCAGGACTATCCAGAGCGCGGGGATGTGGACCTCTTTATCATCGCCAGGCGTCGTTAAGCCCTTGGCTGGCCTTTAGTCGTATAGCAAGAGTTTGTTTGTTAAGGCTATAGTGAATAAAACGGCTGCTGTCTGGCAAGGCTCTAGGATGAGTCTTGAGGGCGAGACGCCGACCCTAGCTAGAGAGAGATTATGGACGCGAGCGAACTGCAACCTATTACCCAATTTTTAGGCCAGCTGACGCCGTTTGACAGCTTATCCGAGAAGACCCTGGAGCGATGCTGCCGCGCGCTGAGCGTCGGCTATTACAGTCGCTCCTCTGTCTATGTCCCGTTGGATGCCGACAATCCCCAGCTCTATATCGTCCGCAGCGGAGCCTTTGAGGTGCGCGGTGAAGATGGCGATCTCATTGACCGTCTCGGTGATGGTGATTTCTTCGGTTTTCCCTCGCTGCTCTCCGGTGAGATGGTGAGTAACCGGGTGCAGATCCTCGAAGATGGCCTGGTGTACCACTTGGACCCGGAAACCTTTAATCAACTGAGAAGCGAGAGCCGCGAGTTCGACCGCTTCTTCAACCGCGCCTTTGCCAAACGTCTGCGGCATCAGGGGCGCTTCAAGGCCAAGGAACTTGGCTCGACCAACAGGGTCAGCAGCCTGATGTCCAAGCAGCCCCTGTGTCTGGATATTAACGCCAGTGTCAGCGACGCCGCCCGCCTGATGCGGGATAACAGGGTCTCTTCAGTGCTCATTATCGATAACCATAAGTTGGCCGGAATTTTGACCGACAGGGATCTGCGCAATCGCGTGCTGGCAGAGTCTCTCGATGGCAGCCTGCCTGTGCATCAGGCGATGACGGTGAATCCGACCACTCTGAGTGCCAATGCCCTGGTATTTGAGGCCATGTTATTGATGAGCCAGCACAATATTCATCATCTGCCTATCATGGATGAGGGCAAGCCAAGCGGAGTGATCACCAGCACAGATATCTTGCGCGGGCAGAGCTCGCAGCCCTTGCTGCTGATTGGCGAAATAGAGCGTCAGCAGGATCTCGAGAGTCTCATCCATGTCTCCAAGCAGATCCCGCTCTTGCTGCAAAATCTGATCAGCGCCGACGCCAGGGCCGAAGAGATAGGCCGGGTTCTGACCTCGGTAACCGATGCCTTGACCCGTCGCCTTATTGTGCTCAATCAGCAGATCCTCGGTCAGGCCCCCATGCCATTTTGCTGGCTGGCGTTTGGATCTCAGGGGCGCCAGGATCAGGCGGCCTGCTCGGATCAGGACAATGGCCTGCTACTGGCCCATGAGATGGATGAGCATGCCCAGGGCTATTTCGAGGCGCTGACCAAGGCGGTCTGCGCCGGGCTGGATCGCTGCGGCTATGTCTACTGCCCAGGGGACATCATGGCGCAGAACCCTAAGTGGCGGCTTACCCTGGAACAGTGGCAGCAAAAGTTTGCCAACTGGGTCGAGCATCCCGAGCCCAAGGCCTTGATGCATGCCAGCATCTTCTTCGATATGCGCTGCGTCTATGGGCCGTCGAGCCTGTTCGAGGGACTGCAGTCTCAGGTGCTGGAATCCACCAAGGATAACGACATCTTCCTCGCGGGCATGGCGGGTAACGCATTGCAGGTGTCGCCGCCGCTGGGCTTCTTCAAGAAGTTTGTCCTGGAGCGCGACGGTCAGGAGGTGAAGGGGATAGATCTCAAGCATAAGGGCAGTGCCCTCATCAATGACATCGCCAGAATCTACGCCCTGTCGGCAGGGATCTGTGAGGTCAATACCGCCAAACGCATCCGTCTCTTGATGGAGCAGAACATCATCAATCGCAAAGATGCCCTGAATCTCGCCGACGCGCACGAGTTTATCGCCCACATGCGCCTGTCAAACCAGGGCTTTCAATATACCCATAATCAGCCCCTCACGAACTATTTGATGCCACAACAGCTCTCTTCCCTGGTGCGTCATCAGCTGCGCGACGCCTTCAAGGTGGTACATGACGCGCAGGCGGGCTTAAAGCTTAAATTTACCCGGAGTTTCTAGGTGCTAGCAGGCCTTAAGATCAGATCACAGCTCTGTTGGCGAGCCCTGATGGCAAAAGATGCCATGCTCAAGGGCTATCTGCAGTCGTTGATGCCGGTTATTGATGAGTCTTTCGTGGAGGCTGAGCTGCTGGCCATCGATCTCGAGATGACGGGGCTCGATGCCAACTTCGATCAGATCTTGAGTATCGGCGTGGTGCCTATTCGTCGGGGGCAGCTTATTCTGAGCGAGGCACAGCACAAGCTGGTGCAGATAGAGGGCAGCGTGGGACAAAGCGCCACCATACATGGCATCTTAGATGCGCATCTGGATGCGGCATTGACGCCCGAGCAGGCGATGGCCTGGTTTCTAACTGTGAGCCAAGGCAAGATATTGGTGGCCCATCACGCGCCGCTGGATCTCGCCTTTCTAAAATCGGGGCTGCAGGCCTCTCTAGGGGAGAAGACACGCCTGCTTGCCATAGATACCCTGCAGCTTGAGAAGCGGCGCCTGCTCAGACAACACGAGCATCTGCAAGAGGGGAGTCTGCGTCTCGGTCGTAGCCGCGCCCGCTATGGTTTGCCCGTGTATGCGGCCCATAATGCGCTCATCGATGCGCTCGCCTGTGGTGAGCTCTTGCTGGCGCAGGTGGCGGCGATGGGCGGTGCCAATAAGGTGAAGATTGCCGAGCTGCTGCCTTAATCTCGTGTGCCAAGAATATACTTGGTTACATTTTGCGCCTTTATCTTTGGCTAGTTTTCGCCATTATCTCAATAGAGACAGTATGTTGGATGTTTAGCATTTTAGGCGTCCGACAAGGGGTGAGCTAAGGTTGAGAGGATTATCATGGCGCTTCCTTTACTCTGGCTCGGTGGGGCCGCCCTGGGGGCAGCCTTTATCGCCGATGCCAAGCAGAAACAAAAGCAGTTAACCTTAGACAGGCGACTTGGCCGTGCGCCTAAGGCGGCCGATGATAAACGGGTGAGTCCGCTATCGCCCAGCGTATTGCATCTTGGTGAGGTCAAGGTGGCGCCTAAGCCTGGCGCCCTGGTGTGCTGCTTCGTCTTCGGGGTCATTGAGCATACCGGGATCTGGCTCGGTGATGACACCCTGCTAGAGCTTCACGGCAGCGGGCTTATTCGGCCTGTGTCATCGAGACGTTTTCTCGCCGGACGCACGGGCAGTCGTATCTTCGTCGTCTGTGACCATCAGCATAGGCCATTAATCGGTGAATCTGTGCTGGCGAGGGCGCAGCAGACCCTCTATCAGTATCGCGACTATGATCTCTTCGATAATAACTGTCACCGTTTCGTCTGGTCGTGTCTCACCGGCGAGGAGCTGAGCATCTCGAGTTTCGACAAGTTTAACCGTCTGCTGTCTCGCCATTTTGCCCAGGCCATCTATTGGGATGAGGCGGCTATTCCTAAGCTTGAACGGTCAGAGCTTGATTGAGATGGGTCAGCTTAAGAAGCTTGATTAAGCCAGCGGTGAGTGAGCCAGAAGAGTGAGCCTGGGCTGATTAAGCTAGGGGCAGTGCCCAGGGCCGATTGCGTTAGGCCAATGGAAATTCTTAAACCTTTGGACAAAAAAATGCCGACATCATGTCGGCATTTTTTATGTCTGTTTAGCGATTACTCGCCGCAGAAGTATTTTACGGCGCGCTCTACCAGCTCGATACCGGTTTTATCGCAAGGTGGTAGCTCGGCATCAGACTCGCTGATTGGCGTGACGCGCTCGCCCCACTTGAACAGCACTGCCGCAGAGGTCAGGCCGGCACCGAAGGCGCAAGAGAGTATGGTCTGATTTGGCTTGATCAGTCCCTTCTCCAGCGCATCGCAGATGGCGATAGGAATCGTGGCCGCAGAGGTGTTGCCGTAGTTGGCGATGTTGACCACAGCCTTTTCTTTCGGGATCTTCATGCGGTTGATCAGGGTATCGATAATGCGCTCGTTGGCCTGATGCGGGATCACCAGATCGACGTCATCCTTATCGACACCGCACTTCTCCAGCACTGTGTTGCTGAGTTTGCCCATACCTGCGATGGCACGCTTGAAGATCTCTTGACCGTTGAACTCGATATAGAAATCCAGCGATGCGGCGTTGAATCTGTCCATGGCGGTACCAAAGCCCGCCTTGAGGATATCACGACCGGCAGGATCGTTGTTGAGCTCATAGCCCAACACGCCGCCAGGCTGGTCTGTGGCTTCGACAACCACGGCGCCCGCGCCGTCACCGAAAAGTACGGCAGTTTCACGACGTGACCAGTCTAGGTAGAAGGAGAGACGCTCGGCACCGATCACCAAGACTTTCTTCGACTGACCGCTCTTGATCTGCGAGCTGGCCAGACCCAGGCCGTAGAGAAAACCACTACAGGCGGCGTTGATATCGAACGCGCCGCAGCTGGCACCTATGTTGGCCTGCACGGTAGAGGCGATGTTGGGGATCAGCGTATCTGGGCTGGCGGTGGCCAGAATGATAAGATCTATCTCTTCGCCCTTGATGCCGGCAGCGGCCAGTGCGCGCTGGGCGGCGACGGTTGCCAGTTCAGAGGTGTCGACATGACTGATGTGTCGCTGACTGATCCCAGTACGCGGCTTAATCCATTCATCGGAAGTATCGATAAAGGTGGCAAGATCATGGTTGGTAAGCGTTGCGGGGGGAACACATTTTCCCCAGCCGGTAATGGTGGCGTACTGCATCTGAATATTCTCTCAAAAATAAAAAGGCAGAGTACATCAGCTCTGCCTTATCAAACTAATCTAATAAGCCTAGCAATAAGTCAAGCAAGCTACAGTGATTTAGCTCACCTGTTGGGCAACCAGCTCACGTATGGCGTTGGCTGCATGTAATATATGGTCTCTCAGTAGCGTGACGGCCTTGTCGATCTCTTGATTGCGACAATAGGTCAGCAAGTCTCTGTGGTCTTGCGCCGCTCTGGGAATGCCGCCAGCCAGCAGCAGCTGTAGACGAATGTAGCGATCACAGTTGGTATTTAGACCGTGTACCACTTCCATGGTATGAGGACGATTGGCCGCCTGATAAAGGCAGGAATGGAACTTGGTATTGAGTTCGCTCCAGCTGCTCACGGCGTCTTCCTTTTGGAAGGCTGCCTCCAGTTCATCCAGGTAACCCTGAGCCTGTGCCAGCATCTCCTCATCGAGATTCGGGATCGCCTTGGCAAGCAGATCGGTTTCGATAAGGGCTCTTAACTCAAACAGCTCGGAAACCTGATCGACCGACAATTCGGTGGCAGTAGCGCCCTTGTGGGCTTCAAACTTTACGAGTCCTTCGGCTTCGAGTTGCAGCAGGGCTTCTCTGACCGGGATACGACTGACGTTCAGTGCCTCGGCTAAGGCGCTCTGGCGTAAAGGTTCGCCGGCGGCAATTTCGCCTGAAAGGATTTTCTCTCTTAAGACTTCCACCACGACCTGGGTGCGCGTTTTATGAACGATTGGAGTTGTTCGGCTCATAGTTCCCGTAATGTCTTTTCGTTATTATATGTGATCCGCATAAGATTACCGCTTATAGCACTATAAATAAAGGGAAACCGTGGTTTCCCTTTATTTAATATGCCTGTTAGAAGCGCTTTAGGAGTGTTTGATCGTCTCTTAGTGCGTCGGGCAACAATGCCGCGGGCATGTTCTGATAGCAGATGGGTCGCATCCAGCGGTGAATTGCCATGCTGCCCACCGAGGTGCTTCGGCTATCGGTGCTGGCCGGGTAGGGGCCACCATGGTTCATCGAGTGGCACACCTCGACGCCCGTGGGCATCTGGTTGAAGATGAGCCGACCGACGCGATGGCTGATGGCATCGACCAGGCTATGGACCTGGGCCCAGTCGTTGTCGTTCCCATGAAGTGTGGCGGTAAGCTGCCCGTCGAGCTGTTCGGCAACGGCTTGCATCTGGTGCGCATCCTCACACTCGACCACTAAGGCGAAAGGCCCAAAGACCTCCTGCTGCAGGCTGTCGTCGGCGAGATACACGTCTGCATCAAGCTTAACCGCAGCCGGGCGGGTATGATGGCTGGCTTCGGCCGCCTTGCCTTGGGCGAGTAGGGTAAGCGCTGGGCGGGCCAGTAGCGCCTCCGTCTGCTGCTGGTAGGTCTTAGCGATACCTGGTGTCAGCATGGCACTGGCGCCTTGCTCCGCCAGGGTCTGGCTGAGCCTGTCACAGTAGCGGGTTAGGGCCTCGCCCTTGATGGCGACTATCACCCCAGGGCTGGTGCAGAACTGGCCGTGGCCCATCATCATAGATTGTACCTGGGTTTCGGCAAGTGTCTCGGCTTGAGCCTCGAGTATGCCGGGAAGCAGAAACTGTGGGTTGGTGGAGCCTAGCTCGCCGTAGAAGGGGATAGGCTCTGGGCGCGCGGCGCAGCGATCGGCCAGGATACGACCAACCTTAAGCGAGCCGGTAAAGCCGACCGCCTTAATCGCTGGCGCATCAACCAGAAGGGTTGAGACCTCAGGCGTATGGCCCTGCAGCAGGCCAAATACCCCGGCGGGCATGTCACAGGCCTTGATGGCCTTGTCTATCGCCCGGGTCACCAGCTCGGTGGTGGCGGGATGTGCTGGGTGACCCTTGACGATCACCGGACAACCGGCGGCCAGGGCCGAGGCGGTATCGCCTCCTGCGGTAGAAAACGCCAGCGGGAAGTTTGACGCGCCAAAGACGGCGATCGGCCCCAGGGCGACCCGCCCAAGTCGGGTATCGGCCTTTGGCAATGGCTGACGTTCGGGCTGTGCCATGTCGGCAATCGATTGCTCGATAGGATTAAGTAGGTTCTGGGCAAACAGGCGCAGCTGGCCGCAGGTACGCCCGGTTTCCCCTTGCAGTCTGGCCAGCGGCAGGCCGGTCTCAAGGTGAGCCGCCTCGATAATCGCCTCACGATCGGCCTCTATATTGTCGGCAATTGCATTGAGAAAGGCGGCGCGGTCGTTATCACTCTTGTTACGATAGCTACTAAAGGCCTGCTTAGCCGCCTGTGTCGCCTGCTCGACCTGCCGCTTACTCGCGCAGGCAAATGACCAATCGATAGGGCTATTGCTGACGGGGTTAAAGCTATTAAAGGCTGAGGATTCGCCCTGCCACTCACCATTAATGTAATGTTGGCCGGTTAATCTGTTGGTGATGCTTGATGTCATTTATCTTGTCCTTGCTATTGTCCTTATTGCTGGCCTTTAGATCACCTGAAAGCCGAAGGCGTAGGGGTCGTCATCGTCGACCGTGATGGCATTGTGGCCCGTGATCCGCGCCCACCCCTTGATGCTGGGCTTGATGGCATCGAATTCGCCTACCTTGGTGGCGGCCTCGATGCGACCGACAAACTGGCTGCCGATGATGCTCTCGTGCGTGTATTCATCGCCGACCTTTAGCTCGCCGCGGCTGTAGAGCTGTGCCAGGCGCGCGCTGGTGCCAGTGCCACATGGCGAGCGGTCAATCGCCTTGTCGCCATAGAAGACGGCATTGGCGCCATTGGAGCCCTGGCTGATGGTGTCACCTGTCCAGAGTACATGGGAGACGCCGTTGACCGTGGGATCGTCCGGGTGGATACAGCTAAGTTCCTTGTGGGCAATCTTGCGTACGATAGGGCTCCAGCGCAGTATGTCACCGGCGCTCCAGTGGCGCAGGCCGGGAAAGTTAGCTTGGGGGTCGACGATGGCGTAATAGTTACCGCCGTAGGAGACATCTATCTTCAGTGGGCCAAGGCCGGGAATGTCCAGCACCACATCTTTGTGCGCCAGATAGGCGGGCACGTTAAATATCTTGACCCAATCGACCTTGGCACCTGTCTGCTGATACTCGACCCGTATCTGACCGGCGGGGACGTCTATGGTGAGTTTCCCCGGGGTTTTGGGGGTTAACAGGCCCGATTCCAATGCCGCCGTGATGGTGCCTATGGTGCCGTGGCCACACATGGGCAGACAGCCGCTGGTTTCGATAAACAAGATGGCCGCATCGGCGTTGTCGCTACAGGGGGGATAGAGGAAGGCGCCAGACATCATGTCGTGGCCCCTGGGCTCAAACATCAGCGCCTTGCGGATCCAGTCATATTGCGCCAGGAAATGCTGGCGCTTCTCGCTCATAGTGCGGCCCTCGAGATCCGGATGGCCACTGGTGACCAAACGGACCGGGTTGCCGCAGGTATGAGCATCGACGCAAAAGAAGGTACCTTTTAACATCTATGCCATACTCCCCTGAAATTAGTTGAGGTTATATTTGTCGAGATCCAGGCGTGTCGCCAATGCCTCGGCCATCACTTTTTCCACATAGGCACGCTCTTCACCAATTAAGGTCATGCGAGGCAGGCGCACATTTTCGCTGCCGCGGCCGACGATCTGCTCGGCAAACTTGATGCACTGTACCAGTGTCGGAATCGTGTCCAGGCGAAGCAGTGGCATGAACCAGCGATAGATCTCACGGGCTTCCTCGATACGGCCGGCGCGGGCCAGTTTAAACAGAGTAACAGATTCTCTCGGGAAGACGTTGGTCAGGCCAGAGATCCAACCCGTGGCGCCCAACAAAATGCTCTCCAGGGCGATATCGTCGACGCCGCAAAGAATATTGAAACGATCGCCGAAGCGGCTCTGTAGTTCGGTGAGGCGGCGGGTATCTGTGGTCGATTCCTTGATGGCGACTATGTTTGGCTCTTCGGCCAGAATGGCGGTCATTTCAAGGTTGATGTCGACGCCATAACCCACAGGATTGTTGTAGATCATGATAGGCAACTTGGTCGAGCGCGCCACATGTTGGTAATGGGCGATCACCTCGCGGTCTGTGCCGCGGTAGATCATGGCGGGGAGTAGCATCAAGCCGTCGACGCCAAGCGCCTCGACATCTTGGGCATAGCTGGCTGCCTGCTGCGCCGTGTTCTCGGTGCAGCCAGACAGCACCAGAATACGGCCATTGACCGTCTCTACCGTGTGCTTGATAAATTCACGCTTCTCTTCGGCAGACAGGGAGGCATTTTCACCTATGGTGCCCAGGGCAATTACCCCGTCGATACCGTCACGAATGAGGTCTTCCAGCATTCTCGCGTTCGACTCATAGTTAATCGAACCGTCGTCATTAAATTGGGTAGAAATTGCTGGGAATACACCTTGCCAGTTTACTTTCATGTTCAGACCTCTATAGATATTGCCGTGCAACGCGCGCGGCTAAAAAAGTGATATCAAGTTTTGGCGTTTACCAAAAAGTTATAGTATATTGTATACAATTTTGAGGGGAAGAAAAGCCCCTTGGTGAGATTGCCGCTATTTATGTTTTTATCTCTCATCGGTAAATACTATATATTGCATACAAACGATAACAAAGGAAGTCTCAATGCGCCTATTAGATTTAAGTCCTAGCTTTCTGGAATCTTGTACCCGATTTAAGACCCTTGATGCCCACACCGAAGGCGAGCCGCTGCGTATCTTGCTTGAGGGCTATCCCGAGATCCCAGGTGACACTATCTTGGCCAAGCGTCGCTACCTCACGGCGCATCTGGATCATTATCGTAAACTCTTGATGCACGAACCCAGGGGGCATGCCGACATGTATGGCGCCATCATTACCGCGCCCATTACTCCAGGTGCCGATTTCGGCGTGTTGTTTCTGCATAACGAAGGCTATAGCAGCATGTGTGGTCATGGCATCTTGGCGTTAGTCACGGTCGCGGTGGAGACGGGCACCTTAGCGCTGGGCGATACGCCAAGGGAGATAAAGATAGATGCGCCGGCCGGGCTTATCCATGCCTGGGCCTGTCGCGATGGCGCGGGCGAGCTCAAGGTGAGCTTTCGTAATGTGCCCTCCTGGGCCGAGGCGCTCGATTGCCGCGTAACCGTCGACGGCATAGGCGAGGTGGACTACGACATCGGCTTTGGCGGCGCCTACTACGCCTATGTCGATGCCGATGCCTTGGGACTAAGCTGCGCGCCAGATAATGTGGCGCAGCTTATCGACTGGGGGCGGCGCATTAAGCATGCCGTGATGGCACAGCATCCTTTGGTGCATCCCTTGGAGGAAGATTTGGGTTTCCTTTACGGTACGATCTTTACCTCGAATAAAACCACCTCGACAGATGCGCATTCACGCCACGTGTGCGTCTTTGCCGATGGCGAGGTGGATCGCTCGCCCACTGGCACTGGGGTGGCCGGTCGTATCGCCTTGCTGCAGGCCAAAGGAGAAGTGGGCCTGGGCGATCGCTTAAAAATTGAGAGTATCGTCGATGGCGCCATGTCGGTCACGGCGCTGGACTTGGTTGATTTTCATGGTAAATCTTCGGTGATCCCTGAGGTGAGTGGACGCGCCTTTATCACAGGACGTCATGAGTTTATGCTAGATCCTAAGGATCAGTTTCAGCAGGGGTTTATGCTCAGATGACCAGCCAATCATTTCAAATGCCCGCGAAAGATTGCGATGGGGTATCGCGAGATGGCGTCGTCGACGAGGGCGTAGATGTCAGCGTGATAGGCGCAGGTGTTATCGGTCTCGCCAATGCTATCGCCTTGCAAAAGGCGGGTTTTAATGTGCGCCTTATCGATAAACAAGGCGTCGCCGCAGGCGCCTCATTTGGCAACGCGGGCCATTTCGCCACCGAACAGGTCTTTCCGCTGGCCGATCCGGCCATGCTGCCAAAGTTGCCCGGCATGTTGCTGGATCCTCTTGGGCCATTTCGTATTCAGCCGCGTTATTTTTTCAAGGCCTTGCCCTGGTTCATGCGTTTTCTAATTAATATGCTGCCTGCCAGGCGCGCCCATAACTCGGCGGCCATCAAGGCGTTGAACCAGGTCAGCATAGGGGCCTGGCAGCAGCTGGTGGACGAGTGTGGTTGCCCAGAACTGCTCAAGTTGGCGGGGAGCCTGTTGGTGTTTGAGCAGACGCCATTGAGTCAAGTTGAGCGGGTGTACCAAGGCTATCGTGATGCCGGGGTGGCGGTTAAGCTACTCAGCGGTGACGAGGTGAGGGCACTGGAGCCTGATCTTAGTGCTGAGATCACTCATGGCCTGTGGTTTACCGAGGTTGGACATACACCGGATCCCGCGCTGCTTTGTGAGCGCCTGGCCGCGCGCTTCATCGCGCTTGGCGGTCAATTAGTCATCGGAGAGGTGCAGGACGTGGCGGTGGTGGATAAAGGAGTCCGATTGGCTACTGCGGCCGGCAAGACTTTATCCAGCGATAAGCTGCTACTCAGCGCCGGCGCCTGGTCTAAACCCCTGGCTCGCCAGCTTGGCTTTAAGGTACCGCTGGAAACCGAGCGCGGCTATCATTTGATGATGCCCCAGCAGAGCCGTTTACAGCGTCCGGTGGCGTCGTTCGAGCGTAAGTTCATCATCACGCCTATGCGCCGGGGAACCTGTTTAGCCGGTACAGTCGAGTTTGGTGGGCTCAAGGCGCCCCTGGTCGATGCCAGGGCCGATTGTTTGCTGCCCCATGCCAAGGCACTGCTGCCCTATGTGTTGGCGGGAGCGGAAATCGCCCAAGGTGAGCGCTGGATGGGCTTTAGACCATCCTTGCCCGATTCTCTACCCGTGCTGGGCGCCTCGCCCAAGAGTGACAGGGTATTCTTTGCCTTTGGCCACCAACATTTGGGCCTAACTTGGGCCGCCTTTAGCGCATCGCTCGTTGCCAACACGATAAAAGGGGAGCGCATCGGCGTGGATATGACCCCTTATCGTATCGATAGATTTTAAGTGGCAGATGTTGGGTGTAAAAACAGCGTCTAGCGGAAGAGTCGCCCGGCTTGGGTATTCGGCCTTATACTGAGCAGGTGAATGTGAGTCGGAGCCGGAATGGAAACCTTAGATCAACTGCTTAAACGTATTGCCCGTTGTCAGATCTGCCAGCCGCACCTTAGCCACAAGGTGCGGCCTGTCTTGCAGGCGGCATCGGACGCCAGGGTGCTGATTGTTGGTCAAGCGCCGGGTACCAGGGCAGCAGCCAGCGGGCTTCCCTTCGACGATGCCAGCGGTGACAGACTCAGGGACTGGCTCGGCGTGAGCCGGACGCAGTTTTACGATCCTAAGCTATTTGCCATTGTTCCTATGGGGTTTTGTTATCCGGGTAAGGGGAGTTCAGGGGATCTGCCGCCCAGGGCCGAATGCGCGCCAGCATGGCGTGAGCAATTATTGGCGCACCTTAGGGATATTCGCCTCACCTTGGTGATAGGCCAATATGCCCAGGCCTATCATTTCGGCAAAGCAAGTGGCGGCGTAACCGCCTGCGTATACGGCTGGCAGCACCATGGGGCCGACATCATGCCACTGCCTCATCCCAGCCCGCGCAATAACCTCTGGCTTAGGCGCAACCCTTGGTTTGAGGAAGAGTTACTGCCGGTACTCAAGGCGCGGGTAGCCGGCGCTATCTCAACTGAGACGCGGTAAACATTTAAGCGACGAGGCTACTCGCGACGAGCTTGTTAACGACGTGCCTGTTAGCGACATGCTTACTGGCGACGTGCTTATTAGTAACCTGCCTATTAGTAACCTGCCTTGGTCATATTAAGCGTCTACATTTGTGAGGCTTTATACTGGTATGGGGGTGACTGCCACTCTAACGTGAGCCGAGCAGCAGTCTTTTGCCGAAGAATGATGAGTTGATAGCATCAGCCTTGCTGCATGAAGGCCTCTATCTCTGCTATGGAACGTGGTACCTGTTTTGATAGGTTCTCATGGCCGTCGGCGGTGACCAAGATATCGTCTTCGATGCGGATCCCCATGCCGCGGTAGGCTTCGGGCACATCTGTGGCTGACTCGGGGATATAGATACCTGGCTCTATGGTAAAGATCATCCCCGCCTCAAGCTGACGCCACTGGCCGTTTTCATCATGATAGGGGCCGACATCATGGACATCCATCCCCAGCCAGTGCCCCGTCTTATGCACGGTGAAGCGTTTGTAGCTTTCGCTGGCCATGATCTCCTCATAGCTTCCCTGTAATAGGCCGAGTTCGATGAGGCCGCGGGCCATCACCTGCATGCAGGTCTCATAGAGCTCGTTCCATGGCGTGCCGGGGGTTACCTTGGCGATAGCGGCATCCAGTGCATCCAATACTAGCTGGTGATCGCCCCTTGGGCTTGGGTAAACTTACCATCGACCGGATAGCTGCGGGTGATATCGGCGGCGTAGTGGTTGAGCTCGGCGCCGGCGTCGATCAGCAGCATCTGGCCAGATTGGGTCTGACAGCAGTTCTCTTCATAATGTAGGCAGCAGGCGTTGTTGCCCGCCGCTACTATGTTGGGATAGGCGACCTCGTTAGCGCCGTGTGCGGCGATAGCATAGTTAAAGCTTGCGGCCAGCTGCGCCTCATTGATGTCTGCGCGGCAGGCCTTCATCACTGCCTTGTGGCCATCGACAGAAGCGTTAACCGCGGCGCGTATTGCCGCTTGTTCGCTCTCATCTTTGATCACCCTAAGTGGATGAAGGTATTTGGCCAGTGGCGTGATGCTCCGATAATATTTGGGCGTATCGAAACCGCTGGCTTGGCGCTGGGCGTTACACCAATCGATTAATTTGTGGTTAAAGCGGCCCAGTTCGTCACTGATAAATACCTGACGCTGATGGGTGAGATTCGATGCCATCACGGTATCTAGTTCGGCGATGTCAAAGGCCTGAGTCGCGCCGAATTTTTCGATGGCACCGGTAATGCCCGCCCTGGCACCGAAGCTGACCTCCTGTTGAGGGTCTTTTGGGCGACATAGCAAGGTATAGATTATCTCTCTTTGGGGGCCACGATAGAGTAATGCGACGGCGTCAGGCTCGTTAAACCCTGTAAGGTAAAGAAAATCATTGTCTTGGCGAAAGTGATACTTGATGTTCTTGCTACGTACCTTTTGCTGATAACCGACAAGAATCACAAAGCTGTCGTCGGGGAGCTTATCCATGAGGCGTTGGCGTCTGATTGAGTGAAGGGTGTTTACTGGCATCTCTATCTCTTGTGTAGCTATTAGCGATTGGTTTAACTATATTTGTATATTTTATTCATTTCTAGTCCCCTTCGACTTTATTCGTGATTGTGCGGTGCATTTTGTTGATTCAAGTGTGATAATACTGTTCAACTAATTATTGGGTTCAATCGAATTGGGGAAGTTTTCGTGAATCGTGCCGTTTTCCTGGATAGAGATGGAGTGATTAATGTCGACCATGGTTATGTGCATCAGGTCGATGATTTCGAATATGTCGAAGGCGTATTCGAAGCGTGCGCCGCGTTAAAGCAGCAAGGCTATAAGCTGGTGGTGGTGACTAATCAGTCGGGTATTGCCCGTGGACTCTACACGGAAGATCAGTTTCATAGTCTGACCGAATGGATGGATTGGAACTTCGCCGATAAAGGTGTCGACCTTGATGGTATCTATTACTGTCCCCATCACAGTGAGAAAGGCATAGGCGAGTATAAACAGGACTGTGATTGTCGTAAGCCTAAGCCGGGCATGCTCAAGAGTGCGGCGCAGTTCTTGAAGATAGATCTTAGCCGTTCAGTCATGGTGGGCGACAAGCGTGACGACATGTTGGCTGCGCAGGCCGCAGGAGTGCCGACCCGAATCTTAGTGCGCACGGGTAAAACGGTGACAGATGAGGCTATTGCCGCCGCCAGCATCGTTTTAGACTCTGTCGCCGATGTGCCCGCTTACCTAAGTTCTTTACAAGACGCTTAATGCTTTAAGCGCAGCATTTAATTTAAACCCGAGTCGCTGATTAATGCTTATCTAGGCTAATGTCTACTGAAGCTAGTGTTTACTGAGACTAGTGTTTACCTAGATTAGTCTTTACCTTAGGCGGCGATATATTTTGTCCCTTGGCATACTCAGCGCCATCTGTGTTGGCGCTGAGTAGCCGCTGCTTAAAGGCAAGGCTACACTCGCTGCGCGGCGTGTCAATAAAGTCAGCTTGATAGTGTTGACATAGTGAATCGAGCATAGCTTCCCAAGGCGCATCACCCGAGTAGTCACTGAGGTTATACCAACGTTTGTTTGCCGTATCGACTAAGATAAGCCGCTCGTCTTTAGGTTGCATGACCAGTTGCCATTGCTGGGCATACACTGAACGCTGCTTTAACCGTATATTGTTGTGATAGGACTCAGGTTTCATCACAGCGCGACCATCTTTTCTAATTTCGTAATGAGATGCGGTTTCTGACATCACCTTTTTATCATCGATAAAGCTGGTATTAATTGAGGCTACCGGAAGCGATGACTCGACAAAGATATGTCGCTGGTTGTCGCTAGGAGTATGTGGTTCTGTTAAATCTTGAGGTAGTGGCTGACCGTCAAACTTCAAATTTTCAGATACCATTGCCTCGTCGTTTGTAGCAGAGAGGTTGGCAACTATGCTGGGTGCGACGTCAATTAGTGAAAATAAACCATCGACTTTGCCTGCTGGATTTACTGGTTTACCATTTCGATATCTTAATGACGCGAGCAGCACTTGCGATTGCTCCTGAGATAAAACATTGGTGCCATGGCCCCAGGCGGCAACATTGAGCGCCATTGGCTGCGCAGCATCGGCTGTTTGCGTTTCAGTATCGGTTGCCGCGAGTCTATCTTGACTCAACATGAACCCTTCACCGTGATCCGATAACAGGTACACCACAGCATTGTCTAATAGACCTCCCTGACGTAATTGGGCAATAAAGTTGGCAATTTGCATATCGACTTTTCTAATCATTTCGCCATACATATAGTGGTTGTAGTTACCATCCCAACGCGATTTATCTAATTCGATAAAGTCTTTTGAGGTAAAGGGCCAGTGTAACTGACAGAAATGTACGGCCAAAAAATTGGGTTTATCGACCGATAAGCTGTGTATCACCTCATGATTAAACAGCAAGGGATGGTAAGTTTTACCGTATGCGCGATTGATATAGAGGTAGGGGAACAAGTCACCCAATAACGGCAAGTTAATTGCCAAGTTTACCAAGGGAAGGTCGGCCACATTCGCTATAATCGCATCGGCGGCGCCCACCTTAGGACCAATCACACGGTCAAAGCCGTAACTCTTATCGATTTGGTTGAAGCGACGTTCATCTATGGCATAAGTAGTCTGATAGCCATTGGCGGCAAGCCGCTCTAATAGGGGGAAGGGTTTACTGACGAGTTCTGGCGGTGCAAGGTTGAATCTGGCTCCGTTATTTGTCGGATATAAGCCCGATAAAATTCCCATCCAGGCCACAAAGGTGCGTCCCAGTGGCGTATAGGTACGCTCATAAATCAGAGACTCTGATAATAGTTGATTCAGTGTTGGTGCAAGCGAAGGATCGGCGCCGCGATAGGCAAGATGATCTGGGCGCAAAGCATCAATACCAATGACAACAATATTAGGCTGATCACTATTGTTGGAAAAAACGGGTGTCGTTGTGTTGCGGGTAAATACATAGAGAGGCACAAAGCTAAATATCAATAGGCTAATCACAAGCAGGGCCCTCAATCCTCTGTTGTAATTGGCCAGTGTGCCCATTAAAGCATAGATAAGATTGGCTAACAGTAAGAGCCCCAAGGCGACTAGGGTGATACCCGTCGCCAGCGGCGTGCCGCGAAAAAAACCCAGTAATGATGTTGGATAGAAATAGGCATTGGCCGACAGAACCCAAATGCAATGCAGGAGTAACAACACTAACCAAATCTGTGTCTTAACATTGTCATTAGCTGTGATGGCAAACCATGGACGACAGGAAAGGGTGATCACCAAAGCCCAGCATGCATGGAGTATCAACACCATAAGCGCAAAATAACTTAGGTCTAACAATAATCCTTCAGTGAGCAGATACTCAGCTTCGATGCGCGTCATGGCATTGGCAAGAGAAAAGGCGGAATAATATTGCAGTAACTGTTTAAAGTTAATCGCAATGACCATGAAAAAAATGAGCATGGCTAGCGTTCTAAAAAAAGTGCGCTTGAGTGAGATGGCATTCGTCGATGTTGTGGTTAACTCTGCGTCGTCAGGCATAGTCTCTCTCTATTGGATTGCGGCGGAAATACTCAAAGTATCTCTATCCTCATTTGACCTCGTTCAGCTCATCTCGCTCTTTAATCATCCTTCATAGTGCGTCATTGATGCGGCAATGGGGGAGCAGCCTGCTCTCTTGCTGTTTGCGCATCGAGTGTCGTAGGCGGCATTAGTGTTGAGTCAGTTGATGAATCCTTTGTTCTAACCTGAAAGTCGTTGAAGTGATTTAATAAACCATCTTCATTACCTGAGGGCCAATCACCTAGCAATAAATAGCGCTCGGCTAATGTCGCACCAGATTCAACCTCGGTTTTTAGTTTAAAACGAGCATTAGCCACGGTAAAAGCGGGATAGATAATGACCAGCAGTAATACGATTATCAGCAAAATTAAAGTCAGCTGAAGTATCTGCTGGCGAGTTAACTCCATTTTTATCATGGTGTTATATCGTCCTATTGAAGTGACCTCATCTATAAAAGAGGCGATTAGTTACCTGTTGGGTAAAGTATAGATGAATAATTTATCTCTGATGTTTAGGCGATTTGGAGGACGATAATTCAAGCTTTTAAATTAAGAAATAATCTTGTCTTAGCGCTATGCCTGAACTAAACCTGAGCTAACCGTAATGATGAATTTGTCTCTTTGCCGCCAGAAAGGTCGTTGCACTGACCACTGCTGGTTGGCGTGATTTACCTATAATGTTACAGGAGGATACCGTCACTATATTTCTTCTGTTGAATAGGATGGGCTCGACAATATGAAATTGCTCTTATCTTATATCCCGACCGTTTTTGCTTGTTTAATTAGCGCTAGCCTGAATTTCATCGGTCAATCCGCGCTGGCGGCAGACAATATGGTTCAGGGTACGCCGTTAAACCATCATGTCGTGACTAGTGAGCCTGAATTTATTTGGTTCGATCAGCGAGGGCCCAGGGCGTTAACCCTGGAGATGCTTGCCTTAGCCCAGGAACTAGGTTTTTGGCAGCAGATAGGCTTGTCAACGAATGAGGCGAGTGCGCAGGTGACAAGAGACTTAGACGATAGATATTCGCAGCTCTTTATTGAAATGCTGAAAACATTAAGGCTAGGGCAGGGAGATGAAGCCTTGTCGAGCATTCAACAGCTACGCCGCGCAGTGCAAACTGAGCAGCTTCATGAGCTACTCGACACCATGTTACCTGAGCACAAGCAGGTGCAACTGTTACGTGAACAAATTAGACGTTATCAACAGCTTGAAAAGTATGTATGGCCAGCCATCTCCGCTAGGCAATACCGTTTGGGTCAGCGGTCGCCCGAAATCGCCAAGTTGAGGTGGATGCTCACTCAATTAGGCGACTTACCAATTAAACCGTCTAATACCTATAGAGAGGCGATTTATGACCCTGCTATGGTCAGCGCCATAAAGCATTTTCAACTAAGGCATGGGCTACCTGAAAGCGGAGAGTTAGACAGCTCGACCCGCAAAGCACTGCAGATATCACCTTCACAAAAGATTGCTCATCTGCGCCAAGCGTTATTTCGTTGGTTTGCGTTACCCATTCAATTGCCGGAGCGATACTTGTGGGTCAATATTCCTGCGTACCAATTACAGGTAATGGAGAATGATACCAGTGTATTGAGTATGCGAGTGATTGTCGGCAAACCCGAAACGCCGACGCCACAAATGGTGACAACACTGAACCTGGTGACACTGAATCCAACCTGGACTCCACCTCGAAGTATTGTATATGGTGAGTTACTGCCGAAAAATGGTCAAAATCCTGGGTATCTTGCCGCCCACGGATTTGAGCTGCGTAAGGTGACTCAGGGTCACTCCTTAGCGTTACCATTAACAAACCATTCTTCTAAGCAAATTGCGGCGCTATTGGGCGAGTATCAACTTGTTCAGCAACCAGGTGCTAATAATTCATTGGGACGGTATAGATTTTCGATTCCGAATAATGCAGCCATTTACTTGCATGACACGCCCGCAAAGCAAATGTTTACGCGTCAAGATCGCGCCTTGAGTCATGGCTGTGTGCGTTTAGAAAAAGCTGACATCTTAGCCAAGTACCTTTTTACTCGGCACACTGATCAGTCGCCAGTGGTTATCAAAGAAGCATTAGCACAAAAATTGCCGCGGTATTATAAGCTCGCTGAGCCTTTACCCGTACTGATTACCTATTTAACGACTTGGGTAGACACTGGAGGAGTGGTGCAATTTCGCCCCGATATCTACAAGTTGAATTCAACTCTAGCAGAGAGAGCCTCAGTTACAGATTTGGGGTTATAGGCCATCGCCTATAACCACCTTTATATTCTATCTAAGTGTTTTGTGTTTGTTTGGTTAATACTTTTGACTGACTTGATTGGCAAATTTGATATTGGCTTTCGTTGTCAAATACACAATGTATCATCAAGTCTTACGTCTTCTTCTTACGACAAAATCTCGCAACTACTTGTTAGTAAGAGCTTTCCAAACTAGCTAGGTTTGAATAAAAATTAGCTCCCCATAGCACAATAATCCTCTTAAAGTTGTTTGTTTTTTAATCTATGTATCGTGAAAACTTTGCTACCCTTAAATGTAACGGCAATGTTGGATTATGCAGTTTTTCCAATATTGCTGTTCGACAGGTTAGGTAGCGAGTGATGAAGCTTATTCCTGTCATGATTAAAAATCGGCAACAGGAACACATATTCGGTAGCAAGTCATGGCACTGATGGATACGAGGTGATGAAGCTGATAGCAAGGCAAGATAGATGGGTAATCGCTTCTGTGAGCTCAGCGGCTATACAAAGCACCTCTTTGGGTCGTTAGGAGATAACTATGAACCTTACAAGCTTATTTAAAGATTTTATTGAAGATGAAAGTGGCTTAACGGCAGTGGAATATGCCATTGCCGGTGGCCTGGTTGTGGGCGGGATGATTGCCGCATTTAACCTATTAGGTGAAAACGCAACAGATAAGATTGATTGTCTAGCCTCTGCTGTTAATGGTAATAGCCAAGACTGTACAAACTAATTAAGGCATTCAGCTTGTGATAGAGGTGCCTAGTTTGGCTTGAATACTAGGCACCTATGCTATTTGGATAATGTTAAATGCCTATCTAAGAGATACGATCTCAATGACAGATGCCCAATTATTACTTCAAATCACGTTGGCGGCGCTGTTTTTCATCATAGCCATCGCCACAGATTTAAGGTCGCATCGCATTCCTAACGCCTTGTCGCTTGCGGCGATTTTCTGTGGTTTTGCCATCAACGGATATTATGCACAAATCAATGGTTTACTCTTAGCCAGTTTTGGTTTTGCACTGGCGTTTATTATTTTGTTTCCTGTCTTCATTTTTAGGCTACTCGGCGCTGGCGATATTAAATTGATGATGGGAATTGGTGCCCTAATGGGGCCAGAGCTTTTGGCATGGAGTCTCTTATATGGCGTCGCCGCAGGCGCTGTCACTAGCGTATTACTCGTGTTGTGGCGCACGGGGTTGAGTGGCGTTGTTAACACCCTTAAACGTTATTGGGACTGTATTTATTGCCGAACCTACTTTAAACCTGAGCCTAATGAAGCAGCAGGGCAGAAAGTGCCCTATGCACCGGCATTGGCCATAGGCTGGCTGGTGGCTTGCAGTATTAACTATGATTTGCCAAGTGTCTATTTGCAGTTAAGTCATTATTTGGGATAGGAAGTCTAATTATGTTGCAATCGGATATGGGTCATTCTGTAGATGTTCAATCATCATCTCAGCCTAGAGACCATGAACACATTGGTGATGTGAGTAAGTTGGCTCCTAAGCCTATTTCCATAGATGATACAGGTTTATCTGAAGCATTATTATTAGATTTATTGGTTAAACACATATTTACCGCAGGTGTAGTCACTAAAGAATTGATGGTCGCCAAAATGGGCATAACGGGAGGTATCTTGCAACAATTGCTCGATACCGCCAAGAAGCTAGGCTGGGTTGAAAACCGACAAACGACGGCTGATGGCCAGATGCGCTATGCCTTGAGTCATACGGGTGAGATTCACGCAAAGTTAGTTTTTAGCCGCAGCGGTTATCTCGGACTGGCTCCCGTACCCCTTAAACAATACATACCCATCTGTAAACAACAATCTAGCAGAGCGCGCCCCATTACCTATGAGATGCTTGAGCAAGGGCTTAAAGCGCTCGTGTTACCGCAAGACCTACTCTATAAAATTGGGCCGGCAATGAATTCCAGTCGGCCTGTATTGATATACGGCCCACCTGGAACAGGTAAAAGCTACCTGTGTCGCAACCTAAATCTGACTTTGGGCGATGCAGTGTTAATTCCCTATGCGATTGCTATTGGCAATGAAATCATTCAGGTCTTTGACCCTGAATTGCATCATCGCACCGAAGTTGAGGCAACGAATAACCCATTAGATTTAGGCAGTGGCCATGATCCAAGATGGATTCAATGCCAACGTCCGCTTCGGATCACTGGTGGTGAGCTCACGAGTGAAATGCTAGAGGTACAATTTGATGCCCATAGCCGGACGTATATGGCCCCACTGCAGCTTAAGGCCAACAATGGCATCTTGTTACTCGATGATTTAGGGCGACAACGCATCAGTGCGAAACAACTCTTTAACCGTTGGATCATACCGATGGAAGAGCATAGAGATTTTTTGAGCCTACAGTCTGGCGAACATTTTGAGATCCCATTCGAGCTAATTCTACTCTTCTCTACTAACCTTGATCCTAAAGAGTTAGTCGATGAAGCATTTCTTCGGCGACTTGGTTACAAGATCCATTTTGATGCACTAGATGAGTCACTCTACCGCAAGATTTGGTTTCAGGTATGTGATGAATTAGCGCTGAGCTGTGACGAAGAGGCATTTACATACCTGCTGAGGGAATATCATCAAAAGTTTGCTAAGCCTTTGATTCCTTGTTATCCACGAGATTTACTCGGCATTATGTTTGACCAAATCTGTTTTATGAAGCTTGAACCAGTGGTGACACAGCCTCTCATCGACTCAGCATGGTCTATTTATTTTGTTGAGAGTTGATGTTAAGGCGCTGTCTTAGTTGACATTATGGTTAACGACGGGAGTTCATTATGAATAACAAAACGATTCTATTTGTCGTCTTGTCAGTGATATTTGGTGTAATAGCGGTTTTCCTCGCTCAAAATTGGCTTGAGTCCAACACCAGTGGTACCAAGGTGGCAAACACCACCAACGTGGTAACAGTGTCAAGCTTGGTGCCTATGGGGACCATTGTTGATCGCAAGCATTTAGTTCTCACCGCTGTCCCTGAAGGCATCGTGCCTAAAGGCTCTGTGACCAAGTTTGAAGATGCCGAAGGAAAGGTCGTAAATCAAAAGCTGTACCCTGGTGAGATTTTACGCCAAGAAAAACTGATCAATAAAGGTGAGGGGAGCACATTAGCTAGCCTTATTCAGCCTAATATGCGAGCAGTTACCATAAGGGTAAACGATGTGGTTGGCGTAGCAGGTTTCTTGCTCCCAGGTAACCGAGTAGATGTAATCAACCTTTTTAAAGAGGGGGATTATAAGACTGATGTGGTGCTTTCTAATGTAAAGATTTTGGCTATCGATCAACGTGCGTCAAATGATGAGAATAAACCCGTGCTGGTTAGAGCGGTTACCTTAGAGCTGAGTATGGCTCAAGCGGAACAGTTGTTGGTTGCGAAAGGGCGTGGCTCACTGCAATTAGCCTTAAGAAACCCCAATGATGATGCACAAGTTGAGGTGGCTTTACTCAATCAAGACAAATCTGAGCCGTCCGAGTCGAATAAGCCACTCGTTGAGGCTCAGCCTGTAGTCATTAAGCCATCAATACCAACTGAAAAGGTCGTATATGTTCAGTCTGGCTCTAAATCTAAGGTGCTAATATTAAAAGGAATACAAGAACAAGAGGTTAAGGTAAATGATTAATCGCTTAAGTACATACTTGATACAACCCATGGGTTGAAGAGGAGTGGACTATGCTACGTTCGACTGGCAAAAACTGGAAGCTAGGATGCATGTTCTTGGTGCTCATTTCGGCCTTGATGCATCTACCAGTAATGGCTGGAGGGCCATTTGAGGGAGCAAAGGAGTTAAAGCAGATCCCTATCTTTAAATCTCGTGTCTTACCATTACCTAAATCGGTACAAAGAGTCTCTGTTGGGAACCCTGATATCGCAGATATCAAGCTCTTACCCAAGAATAATCTGTATGTACTGGGTAAAAAGTTGGGTAGTACGAATGTGATGATCTGGGATGAAAACGAAATATTAACCAGTGTCATGGATATTGAAGTGACCCATGATTTAAATGGATTAAAATTACGTTTGCATGAGTTTTTACCCACAGAAAAACTGGCAGTACAAACCTCTCAGGGACAACTTTTATTAAGTGGTCAGGCTTCCAATCTACAAAAAATGAACACTGCAATGGAGTTGGCTCAGGCATATGTGGATGCGGCGCCTACGGTAGGTAAACCCAAAAGTACGGTATTAAACATGATGACCATAGGAGGCGGTCACCAAGTGATGCTTGAAGTGGTCGTTGCCGAGGTTCAGCGAGAAATCGCGCGTCAGTTTGATTCAAAATTTCTGATCTTTAATCAAGGCTCACACCTGTCCGGCGGTGTCGTTGGTGGCGGTGGTGGATTCGTCGATTCGGGTATTGGTGGAGTAACCAGTAAAGGCTTTTTCGCTCAGTATATTAACCAAGACTTACTGATAAACTTTGCCCTCGATGTGGCTAAACAAAATGGATTAGCCAAGGTGTTGGCTGAGCCCAATGTGACTGCTATGAGTGGTCAATCAGCCGAGTTCTTATCCGGTGGCGAATTTCCCGTTCCTGTGCCAGACAAAGATGGTAGCACTACGATTCAATATCGTGATTTTGGTGTCGGGGTGAAGTTTTTACCCACTGTGTTGGATTCAGGCCAGATAAATTTAAATTTGGACGTAGTTGTTAGTGAATTAAGTAATTCTAATTCTGTTTCGATATCAGGGAGCAATACCACTTCAGTTTTAATTGTTCCCTCTCTGGTTAAACGCAGCACAGCGACAACGGTTGAGTTGGCCGACGGTCAAACGATCGCCATTAGTGGCCTGATTAGCGACACCTTACGTGAAAATATCGACAAGGTGCCAGGTCTCGGTGATGTTCCTGTATTTGGACAACTCTTTTCCAGCAAGAGTTTTCGTAGTGGCCAGACAGAGCTAGTGATTTTAGTGACGCCTCGCTTAGTGAGACCTTTCAATAAAAAGGATGTTGTCCTTCCCACAGATGGCTTTGTTGCTCCATCGGATGTCGAGTTTTATCTACTGGGTAAAAGCTCTACCAAGGAGCGTCCTAAGGACAAGGCGGATACGCCATACGAACCTGTGATGTCTAATATCAAAATTGAAAACAGTGGCACTCAACAGAAATACGGCCATTCACTTTAGATTGGAGTGATGAGTATGAACAGTTTTAATGTCAGAGTGAGTGAAGTGAACAAGTGGCTATGTATTATTGCATGCAGTTTACTTGTGTCGGCTTGTGCTAACGAACACAACTTCTCTATGGGAGACAGCTATTTACAAGTGAGAGATGTTCAAGTTCTCGATCCTGAAGCCTCTGAGCGTAACGACGGATTAGTCTTAAGCTTAGAGGGTAACTATGGTCGTCAAGTGATGTTGAATTATCGAGAAAGTAGTGAAAGTCCCACTAAGGCTAAAGAGCTAGGCACCTCGATGATAATTGAATAATTATTAGTCGGAGATCAAATATGTATGGCACGTCAGGCAATGATTCGATAATGCATATAGGTGTAAGGCGTCAGCGCGGTGCAATTTTGGTGATGTTTACCATAGGCTTATTTTCGTTGCTTGCAGTGGCCGCATTAGCCCTGGATGGTGGTCATATGTTACTGAGCAAGGGGCGGTTACAAAATGCTGTGGATGCCTCGGCCCTGCATGCAGCTAAAGCACTCGATAACGGTGCAACGCTAGCGCAAGCAAGGCAGGCGGCAGTGAGCATGTTGTCACAGAATCTTGCTTTTAAAGAAAACAATGAACTGGAAACTAATATCAGCTTTAGCCCTGCCGATTACAGCACAAATAATGTAACGAGTAATATCTCGATTGAGTTCTCAGTTTTGCCCGACCCCTTCATCCCTGTCACTATCGAAGGGAGTGAATATGTCAGAGTGAGAGTTGAAAATGTTGGTTTAGATAATTTTCTTGCCCAACTGTTAAGTTTCAATAAACGTGTTAGGGCATCAGCGGTCGCGGGGCGAAGTACTGATATAACTTGCAACAATAAAATTGTGCCCTTATTGGTTTGTGCAGTGAATGATGATCCCGATTATACCGTAACCGGCCCAAATGGAGAGCAAGTACCGGCCCCCTATGGCATAGAGACTAACAGCCTGTACGCTATGAAGTCGGGTTCAGCGCAGGCAAGTGATGAAGCTATCGGGCCGGGTAATTTTCAATTATTAGCTTTGGACGGCACAGGGGCCGATGTTATGCGCGAGGCGCTGGCGGGTGAATACTCAACGAATAGCTGTGTTGGAGCAGGTGATTTCGTACCGACAGAGCCTGGTAATAATGTTGGCCCTGTGTCTCAAGGTCTGAATACCCGTTTTGGTCAGTGGCAAGGCGGGGGGTTGAATTCCACGGATCACCCAAGAGATCGCAACATATGCCAGGGAGAACGCATTAATCTTGATGCCGATGGTAACATAGCGAACCCTAGCGCCGCCTACTATAGTCATGGCCAATATTTAGCGGATTCCAATATCGATAATTGTATAGACAGTACTATAGACGCAAATTATCGCAGAGAGATGCCAGTGGTTATTGGTGTTTGCGATGGACTGACCAATGGCCGTAATGAAATTGAAGTTAAAACGACTGGTTGTTTTTTCTTGGTACAAGATGTTGACCAAGGTGGGCAAGAATCCTTTGTAGTGGGGGAGTTTGTGACCGAGTGTCCAGGAACTGGCAATGCATCGGTCGATCCCGATTTCGTCAGCAATAATCATACAATAGTGCTTTATAAAGATCCTGATAGCCCAGACTCCTAGGAGAATGCAATGAACTTTTCGTTACAAAAGGGCGTCGCGGCAGTTGAAATGACCATTCTATTGCCTTTTATGTTGCTACTGGTTTTTGCAACCGGAGAGTTGGGTCATTTTTTGTTTCAATATAATACCCTGACTAAGTTAGTTCGCGATGCTGGATTGTATTTAGGGGCTCATGCAGATACTCAGCAAACATCAATCCTTCCCAATCCATTGATTGATGAAGAGTGTGGTAATTGTATTTCAAAGACTAAAAATTTACTCCTCTATGGTAAGACGACTGTAGGAGCAAGCCCGATCTTAAAAGGGTTGAGTGCGTCAGATATTAATATTGTTGAGTCTCCAGCCGGCAGCCGAAGATTGGTTATTTCGGTGTCGTACGACTGGCAACCGATACTGGGGGAGAAACTTACTACTTTTGGCCTGGGCAATGAGGTCGATCTTAGCTTTAATCTCAATACTAACTATGCGGTTATAGCGTTATGAGAAGAGATAAAGGCATCTATACTGTTGAGTTTGCAATTGTTGCGGCAGTGTTTTTTATCTTACTGTTTGGTGCCATTGAGGTTGGGCGACTATTGTATACATACAGTGTATTGCAGGAAGCTTCGCGCCGCGCAGCGAGATTAGCAATTGTGTGCCAGCCGACGACAAATATAGACAGTTTGGCTTTGTTTAACGGCAACAATTTGGTACCTAACTTAACTGCCGCTAACCTTGACATTAGCTATCTTCGCGATAATGGCGATCCAGCAACTGGCGCCGATATCGAGTTGGTCAAAGCAGAAATTAAAAATTATCAGCATGATCTCTGGATACCCGGATTACATCTCAGCCTAAATTCGCCAGTATTTACCACCACGCTCCCGCGAGAGAGCTTGGGGGTTTTTCCTGGAGGAAGCACCATCTGTCAATAATCACGATATTAGTGTGATGACTCTCCGAATTAGCGACTATAGTAATGATAAGGATTGTTGTAGTAACTCAGGGTTGGCTATATGGACAAACCATTGAAATTATTCACTAGTAAATCTAGTAATGCTTCGAGTTTAGAGGAGAATATGGATTTTTATATGCCTTCTCCATTGAACGTCTTGTTGATAGATGTGCAAAAAGAGTTTTTACCCAAAATTGAGGCTAATTTAACTCAGTGTGTCAATTTACATTGGGAGAAAACTACAGATTTGACAGGAAGTAAAAGTGCCGATGCGTCAGGTAAGTCTTTTAACCTGATTTTGTTGGTCATTCCAAATGAAGAAGTGTTAGCTCAACAAGCCTTAGCATGTGCTGCCAGTTATAAGTCAGAGGTGATAATTCTAGGAAGAGATACCCCCCAAAAAGTAATACGACATGCCTTTCAATATGGAGTGAGTGATTTTATTCCTTTGGATGCGCCCGATATTGAACTGATCACAGCGCTTAAAAACATTGCCCAGCTGTTAAGCACCAAGGCTGAGCTTGCGCCTGTATTAGCCGTTGTTAACGGTAAGGGCGGCTCGGGCGCCAGTTTTATTGCGTCAAGCTTGGCTGCTATCGCCGCTGAGCGAGGTGATATGGATGTAGCTTTGTTAGATACTGACTTACACCATGGGGCACTAGCACACATTTTAGGAGTGGAGCCTAATTATTACCTTGTAGATGCTTTACAGGCCTTGGATGAACTCGATGAGGTTGCATTGCGTAGTGCAATGATTTCGAAAGGTAAGTTACATCTGCTTGCCGCGGCTCCTTTCTCATTATTAAATTTGCATCATGATATTAAGTTGGAAAATATATACGACTTAATATGGAAGTGCCGTCAGTTTAATGATCAAGTTATTTTAGATTATTCCCGTGGTCCAGAGTATTGGAATATTGAATTGCTCCGCAACGCAGACATTTTGTTGGTGGCGCAGCAAAATTTAATCATAATTAGAGAGGTAAAGGCGCTTATTCAACAGCTAATTAATCATTTGGGTATTGATAAGAGTAAAATCCATATATTGGTTAATCGATATAATAAGTCCGATGCACAAATAAAAATAAATGATATTAAGCATGCGCTTGGGATTGATTCAGTGTTTGTTGTGGGGAATGATTATAACTTGGCAAGCCAATGTGAGGACTTGGGTCGACCCATCACGGAAATAGCTAAAAAACAGAGAATGTACCTAGATTTAGTCGACTTGACTCAAAATTTAATTCCTGCGAATGGTGATGAGCCTAAAAAAGAGAAAGGCTTTTTGTCGCGTTTATTGGGACATTAGTTGAGGTGTCTTATGATGGAGAATAAGAGTTTTTCTGGTGAGGAAAGTTATCAACCCCTGAGTGTTGAAGAGCAAGAACTAAAAATAAAGTTGTATGATAAGTTACTTGGCGTGATGGATCTGTCATTGATTGAAACGGTTTCAGCAGATCAAGCTCGGGGTCAAATAAGTGAAATATGCGACAGGCTCATGAGTGATTTGCATATTCCAATTAACCTTGCATCTAGAAAAAGATTAATAAAACTCATTATTGATGAAGTATTAGGTTTGGGACCGCTAGAGACATTATTAGCAGATCCGACAGTTTCAGATATTTTGGTTAATTCTTTTGATAGGGTATATGTGGAGCGTCATGGTAAATTAGAGCATGTCAATGTTAAATTCCATAGCAATGCTCACCTTCTCAATATCATAGATCGTATTGTCTCTAGTGTCGGGCGTCGTATTGATGAGTCATCACCCATGGTTGATGCTCGATTGGCTGATGGCTCAAGGGTCAATGCCATCATTCCTCCCCTGGCCTTAGATGGCCCTTCGCTATCTATTCGACGCTTTGGCGTTGATAAATTAACGGCAAAAGAATTGATCGATTATGAGTCAATTACAGCTGACATGGTCGAACTTCTTCAAGGTGGCGTTAAGGGAAAGTTAAATGTATTGGTCTCAGGCGGTACCGGTAGCGGTAAAACCACATTACTTAATATGTTGTCTGGCTATATTCCTTCTGATGAACGTATTGTAACTATTGAAGATTCTGCCGAGCTGCAATTGCAGCAACCTCATACCGTCAGATTAGAGACACGTCCGCAAAACATCGAAGGTCGTGGTGAGGTGACGCAGCGAGATCTCGTTAAGAACTGTCTGCGGATGCGACCAGACAGAATCGTGGTTGGAGAGGTTCGTGGTGGTGAAGCATTAGATATGCTTACGGCGATGAATACTGGCCATGAAGGCTCGCTTACCACATTGCATGCCAATAGCCCTAGAGATGCGCTAGGCAGATTAGAGTATATGGTTTGCATGGCGGGATTTGATATGCCAGTGAGTAACATTAGAACTCAAATTGCTTCAGCTATCGATTTGGTCGTTCAACTTGAACGCCAAGAGGATGGGCGAAGGCGTGTGATTAGTATTCAGGAAATTAACGGCATGGAAGGCGATGTCATCACTATGTCTGAGATATTCCGTTTTACTCGCGAAGGTATCAATGAACATGGCCAGATAAAGGGCAGTTTTGAGGCTACCGGCGTCATCCCGGGTTTTCACTCTAAACTCAAACAACGTGGCATCGATTTACCTTATAAGTTGTTTAACTGCGGTGATCCTTTCGCTAAGTTTTAGGAGATACACCTATGCTTTCTAATGAAGTGATATTTTTAGGGTTAATATTCATCGCGGTTATTTTCCTTTCTCAAGCCCTATTTTTACCCGTGTATAGTCCACAGCGTGCTAATACTGCACAGGTTAGGAAACGTTTACAGAAGTTAGCACAGGAGTCTGGTGATGGAGTACTGGAAACCTCGTTGCTTAGAAAAAATCGTTTAAGCAAAGTGGGCGCGATAGGTCGAGCATTAGAGCATATAGGTTTTATAGAAGATTTAAGCTATCGACTGGAGCTTGCTGATTATCGTTTATTGGGTCATCAGTTCTTACTGTTAGCCCTGGTGACTGCCAGTGTGATTGGTGGGGCTAGCTGGTGGTATATGCGTGAACCATTAATGACTGTCTTCGTTGTTTTCATGGTTTTCATGTTGTTCTTTTTCAAGCTCAATAGAGACACTGCCAAAAGAATGGATGCGATCGAAGCGAGCTTTCCCGATGCCCTTGATGTATTAAGGCGTGCCTTACAAGCGGGCTATTCTTTTTCTGATGCCATTAAGTTAGTCACTGAAGAGATGGATGGACCCCTGGCTAAAGAGTTCAGCCTAATGTTTGCCAACATCAATTACAGCAAAGACACTAAAAGGGCCATTCTCGGATTCATCGAACGTGTACCAAGCGTGTCGGCCATGGCATTTGCAAGTGCCGTCATGGTGCAGAAGGAAACTGGGGGGAATTTAGCAGAAAATATCGATAACCTGTCTCAAGTCATCCGTAAGCGTTTTATGTTTCGTCGACGAGTGAAAACGCTATCGGCTGAGGGACGGCTTTCTGCTTGGATTTTAATTTTATTACCTTTTGTACTCTTTGCTGTTATCTACATCCAGACCCCTAGTTATGTCGGCGAACTCACAGGAACCGAAGATGGGCGTCGTCTCTTAATATGGGGCGCGATTGGTATGACACTCGGTGGCCTTTGGATCAGTAAATTGATTAGGATTGATATGTGATATGGACTACTTAATAGGACTTATTAATCAGCTCTTTGATGACCCCAAACACGTTGAATGGGCAATTTATATCGTTGCTGCGATAGTGGGAATAACACTCGCATTATCAGTTTCTTTCCTGATTAGCGGCGTCTATTCGCCCGTAAGAAAGCGTTTACAGCATATTACTGGTGAGCAGAGCCAATCAGGTGCCTATGAGCAAAGTGAAGTAAACAAGACCTTAGAGCATGGTATTGGAAAGTTAAGTAAGCTCTCTTTTTTGAATTTATCTAATGACGAGACTCGTCGACTACTAATACATGCGGGCTTGCATTCAGACAATGCATTGGCGGTATTTAGTGCAATTCGACTTTTGTTATTGCTGACTGGTGCAGTGATCTCTGTAGTGCTACTCCAATATTTTAATGATTTATCAGTCATGATCAGTATCTATTTAGTCTGTTTGATCATGGGGGTTTTGTTTTTGGCACCATCTACTATTTTGACCTATATGGCACATAAACGTATGCGTGCGCTGAGGGTCGGATTTCCTGATGCGCTTGACTTGCTGGTTGTTTGTTGTGAGGCGGGATTAGGGCTTTTAGCGGCTTTACAGCGTGTCGCAAGAGAGCTTTCATTAAGTCATCCTGACCTATCCAGTGAACTCGAATTGGTGTGCAATAAAATTAGAGCGGGACTGACAGTAAAAGTGGCCCTGAATGAGTTTACGGAACGCACAGGGCTAGAGGATATTAAGGGACTCAATTCGGCTATCTCACAGAGTATAAGGTTAGGTACCGGAATCGCAGCCACACTAAGGGTGTTTTCTGAGGAATACCGAGATAAGCGCTTACAACAAGCCGAAGAACAAGCGGCAAAGATGGCTGTAAAAATGATATTTCCGATGATGTTCTGTATATGGCCCTCTTTCTTTATTGTTGCCGTGGGCCCAGCTGTGATGAAAGTGATGAAAGTCTGGGGGCAAGCTTTCTAATTTAGCAATGGGGCAATATGTTGTGCTTTAAATAAACTAAGGAGTGAGTTTATGTTAACAAGGTTCGGGAGATCGCGGCGATTGACTGTTGTCGTGTTGGTTTTTTCACTCATTTTGTGTGGCTGCGCATCTACCAATGAGGAAGCTCAAATTTCTCCCAAACCGCAGCGCCAAGATCTATATAAGGGACAGTCTCAAATTGCTTTGGGAGCTAGTGCGCCCATATCTGAGCAGGATGCACTTAATCGAGCCATCGATGCAGAGCGAGCTGGTGACCTGGATAAGGCGCTTTATGCTTATATTCAAGCGTTAGATTTTAATCAGAACAATGCCGATACTTTTTATCAAATTGCGCGAATTAACTTGGCAAAAGGTAATCAAGACATAGCGTTTAAAGCGTATAACGAAGCTCTTACTATCGCTCCAGAGCACAAGTTAGCCAATGCTGAATTAGGGATTCTTGAGATTGACCAGCGTCAATACGCATTGGCTCGAAAACACCTTGAAAAGACCGTCATGCTCGATCAACAAAGATTAGCAAAGCAGAAGACGACCGCTGCGAATACTGGGTATATTGCTTTGGATGAGCTATCTCCTTTAAGAGTGTATAACGCATTGGGGATTTTAGAAGACCTCGAGAATTACCATCAGATGGCGAGGACCTATTTTTTGTTGGTCTTAGCGTTTCAGCCGCAATCGCCAATAATTGCCACTAACTTAGGTTACTCATTTTATCTTGTTGGCGACTATGAAAAAGCGGAAGTCTATCTTAAGCAGGCATTAAGAGCCGATCCCAGTTTTAATCGAGCGTGGTCAAATTTAGGTCTGGTCTACATACGACAAGGGTTGTATCGAAAAGCCCTGGCTAGTTTTGAGCAGACAATGTCCAAAGCTGATGCATTAAATGATCTGGGTTACTTTTTAATGTTAGAAGGCAAGTATGAGCAAGCGATCACTATGTTTAAGCAAGCGATAGACACTTCACCCACGTATTTTGAGCGCGCACAGAAAAACTTGAAGATAGCCTTGGCGTCTAAAATGAATTAACAATCAGGTCCGTTAACTCGATTTTAGCTTTAGCTAAGGTCTGGTCGAAGCACAATTACTCTTACTGGTTTTTTAGACTTTTCAAGATAGATCTATGCTGTCATAAGAGGTAATTAAATCATCAACGCAGGTATATCTGTGGTTTAGGGTAACTATAGGATAAGTCAAGGTACACTTTGATGGTGTTAAGTCTATGCCTGTATGCTCATGATAGTGGCCTGTATGCTCATGATAGTGGAGTGTATGCTCAAGAGAGCTCGCCGGTTTTTAACGAGAGAGCAGAGCCGTGTTGTCGTGGCCTGTGACTAGATGACGATATGTTTGTCGAGGAGAGGGCATGTTTGCCAAGGAGGGGGCGCCGACCTGTATTTCAGCGCTCATAGGTGAAAAGGTTACATATCCAGTCATGGCTACAGTCATGGCCGCCAGCATCGTTTGAGATTTTAGAGTCGATACGCCAGCTTACCAGGCATCATTAAATTGCGCTTTAATCATGGCTTGTCTTAATTAGGACTTGGCTTAATCAAGACTTAGATTAATCATGGCTTGGCTTAATCAGCGCAAAGCTTTAAATCCTCCTATCTTTCTGTCCTATCTTTTGTGCTATTCCTAGCTTCTATGGTGGGGATGAAGCGAGGTTTGGGGCCGATAGCCAGGTTATTGTCTATTGAAATATCGCCTTTCTGATGGGGAATCCATCACATTGTTCGATGTTTGAGCATTTGGGCCAGATTTATAAAACATTCTGAGAAAAGGCCTTGACGCCTTAGTCGCGCTGAGTAAAATACGCAGCCCTAGCCACTCGGAACTACCGAGATGTGCAAATGCTCTTTAACAATTTATCAAGTAATCTGTGTGGACACTCACAGGTATTGAGTTAA